>NC_011420.2:2705000-3022500 GCF_000016185.1 Rhodospirillum centenum SW | reverse complement strand
GAGCGTGCGGCGGGGTCATCGGCCGGGCGGGTCCTGTCGTCTGCGGCGGGTGGGGCTGCGGGCGGCGGGGAATGCCGGAAGGGCTGGCGACCGGGCGCGGCCGGCCCCCCCTCTGAAGTGGGGTAACGCCGCCCGGCGTCGATCTGCCCCGCCGCACCGCCGGTTCCGGCGACCGCAGGGCGGCCGGCCTTGCCTCGGCGGGCGCGGCTGGGCAAAGTGCGCCCCGCGAAAGGGGACCGCCGATGAAGGTCGAACGCCATCCGGCGCTGCTGCTGCTGCTCCTGGCCGGGCTCTTCCTGCTGGGGCTGGCGCTGCGCTACGGCACGCTGAACCGCTGCGAGATGATGCGCCAGGAGGTGCGGCTGCGCTTCGAGGGCGAGGTGCCCGAGAGCGTGCGCGCGGCCCCCGGCGCGCCGCTGGTGGTCGGGCTGGTGGAGAAGAGCGGATCGAAGCTGCTGACCTTCGATCTCACCCCCAACCAGTGCGCCGGCAAGCTGGTCCGGCTCTGGTTCGCGGAGGATGAGGAGGTCGGCGGCATCCTGATGGACGACTGAGGAGCGGCAGCACCCCGCCCAGACCCCGGCTGCGGCCGGGCGGCGTAAGGCGTGAAGAAGCCGCGAGACGGCACGCGCGCCGCCCGGAACAGGGCGGCGCGGGGCTCAACCGGAGGGAGGGTTCCGGCGGTTCAGGCGTCGGTCAGGCGGATGACCAGTTCGACCCGGGCGATCCGGGTGCCCTCCGGCGCCTCCGGCAGGCCGCTGATGACCACCCCGTTGCCGGCGATGTCCATCAGCCGGCCGCTGCCTTCGTAGAAGAAATGGTGGTGGTCCGACACGTTGGTGTCGAAGTAGGACCGCCCCGATTCCACCACCACCTCGCGCAGCAGGCCCACGCCGGTGAACTGGTGCAGCGTGTTGTACACCGTCGCCAGCGACACCCGCATGTTGGCGATCTGCGCCTCGTTGTGGAGCTGCTCGGCCGTGATGTGGCGGTCGCCCCCGTCGAACAGGAGCTTGGCAAGCGCCAGACGCTGGCGGGTGGGGCGGAGTCCGGCCTGGGACAGGCGGTCCAGCACGGGCTTGTAGGTTCGGGGCATGGTGGTCATGGCGGGCATATGGGCGTGGTTGAGGGCGGCGGAAGGCCTTTCCTTCCAGGGTGCGGCATGATGCTCGGGCATCCAGGCGACCTGGATCGTGTTATTTGGAACAATTCAAGGCCCGCACGCAAGTCCATAGACCAAAAGAACCACGCTGGCAATCATCCGCGACGGCCGGGGGAGCTTTTCCGGCGGCCCGCCGCAAGGATCGCTCCGTTCTTTCCGGGAACCGGCCAGCACGGACCGCAGCGCCAGCACGGACCGCAGTGCCGGCGCGGACTGCGGGGCGGCCCGGCCTCAGCCCAGGGTCACCACCCCCACCAGCATGGCGACCGCCACGACCATGCCGCCGTCGCCCAGGGGGGAGACGGCCGGGCGGCGCCAGCCCGTGCGGTCCGCGAACAGCGACGCCAGCCGGACCATGACGGCCAGGGCGAGGTAGGTTCCCAGAAAGGCGGCGGCGAGGATCACGGCGACGGACGGCATGGCACCTCCGGGCTCTCGGGCGGGGGTGCCGCGGGCTGCCGCACCCCCTGCCACAACGCCCGGCAGGCCCCGGACGTTGCGCCGGGGCTTGCGCCGTTCCCATGACAGTCACCCCCGCCGCGGGGGAGTGCCGGCCCGCCGGGGCCGGCGCCGGGTCAGTAGCCGGTCTGGATGCGCTCGACGAGCTGCTTCACCGTCGGCACGAACCCGTCCGCGTAATACGGGTCCTGGCCGAAGCGGTAGGCGTTGTGCCCGGCGAACATCAGCTCGTTCTCGCAGTCCTCGGAATGGCTGATGTTCTGGAGCGTCTTCTGGATGCAGAAGCTGCGCGGGTCGGCCTTGCGGCCGGTCGTGCCCTCCTCGTTCTGCGCCCAGTTGCTGAACATGCAGGCGGACAGGCAGCCCATGCAGTCCACCTGGTCCTTCAGGATCTCCCGGCTCTTCTCCGGGGTGACGAAGACCAGGGTGGTGTCGGGGGTGCGCAGCGCCGTATCGAAGCCGGCGGCGACCCAGCCCTCCGCCCGCTCGCGGTCGTGCGGGGTCAGATAGACCGGGCGGCCGCGCGGGCCGACCAGGAACTCCGCCGTGTGGTCGCCCACCGGCGCGTCGGCATAGACGACCTGCCGTTCGGAGCGCTGGCGCAGCTCCTCCAGGAACGGGTTGCGCACGGCCGAGGAATAGAAGCCCGTGGGGCTGAAGCGGTTCAGGTAGACATCGCCCGGCTTCAGCGTCAGCAGCCGGCGCTTCCAGGCCCCGCTGATCGGGCTTTCCTGGGTCAGCAGCGGGCGGGTGCCGAACTGGAAGGCGATCGGCCCGATCTCCGGATTGTCCAGATAGTGCTCCCACTCCGACAGCCACCAGACGCCGCCGGCCATGATGATCGGCACATGGTCCAGGCCGAAGCCGCTCATCATGCTGCGCAGGGCGACCAGCCGGGGATAGGGGTCCTCCGGCTTCTCCGGGTCCTCGGAGTTGGACAGGCCGTTATGGCCGCCGGCCAGCCAGGGGTCCTCGTAGACGACGCCGCCCAGATGCTCGGGCCACTTGGAATAGGCGCGCAGCCACAGCGCCCGGAAGGCACGGGCCGAGCTGACGATCGGGTAGTACTGCACGCCATGGCGCACGGCGATCTCGGCCACGCGGTAGGGCATGCCGGCGCCGCAGGTGACGCCGTGGATCAGGCCCTTCGCCCCTTCCAGCACCCCGTGCAGGATGCTTTCGGCGCCGCCCATCTCCCACAGCACGTTCATGTGGATGCGGCCCTGGCCGTTCGAGGCCTCGTGGGCGATCCGGGCCTGGGCGATGCCGCCCAGGATGCCGTAGCGGATCAGCTCCTCGTGCCGCTCCCGGCGCGTCCGGCCGTGATAGGTCTGGACCAGCAGGTTGCCCTGCTCGTCGAAGGAATCGGCGTTCACCCCCGAGAAGGTGCCGACCCCTCCGGCCGCCGCCCAGGCGCCGGAACTCTCCCCGTTCGAAACGGCAATCCCCTTGCCGCCTTCCACCAGCGGCAGCACCTCCTTGCCGGAGATGACCAGAGGCTTGAGCGCCTTCACCAAGAATCCTCCACCCAACGCCGCGCCCCGCCGCGGCCGGGCACCCTCTGCCCGTCCTGCGGCCGGCGCCTGCGGCCCGTTCTGTCCCGTCCGGCCGCGCGACCGGAACGTCCCGGCGGCAGCCGCTGCACGGCATATATGAAAAAAAAACGTCGCGGAAGGCCCTCTAACCTTTTTGCGCCGTCTGCCGGGCGAACTGTCTCAGCGCCGGGGCCAGACCCTGGGGCGTGTCGGTGAACACCGAACTCACGCCCCACGAGAAGACTTCGGCCGCTGCCGGAACACTGTTCACCGTATACGCCAGGATCGGGCGGCCCAGGGTACGGTATTCGGCGATGCTGGCGGCATCCTCCCGCCGGGCGTTGACGTTGAGGGTCGCGGCATTAAGCCGCTCCGCCTGCTCGCGCCAGTCGGGCGGGCGGCGGTCGATCAGGAAGCCCAGCGGCCAGTCGGGCACGACATGCCGCACCATCTCCAGCGCCTCGGCGTCGAAGCTGGAGACGAGCGGCGCCTGCCGGTCGGCCGGCCAGAGGGTGCGCGCCAGACTGCACGCGATCCCCGCCGTCTCCGCACCACGGCCGGGACAGGGCTTGATCTCGATGTTCACCAGCAGGTCCAGCGCGATGCAGAGCTGCAGGGCCTCCGCCAGGGTCGGCACCCGCTCGCCGGCATGGGCGGGGGAGAACCAGCGCCCCGCATCCAGCCGGCGAATCGACTCGAAGTCCAGGTCCTGCACCCGGCCCGTGCCGTCGGTGGTGCGCTCTAGCCGCTCGTCATGCATCAGGACCGGCACGCCGTCCGCCGTCAGCTTCACGTCGAACTCGACCATCAGGCAGCCCTGCACCGCCGCCATCCTGAGCGAGGCGAGCGTGTTCTCCGGCGCGTGCCGGGCCGCACCACGGTGACCGATCAGGCGGGGAAGCTGGAGCATGGGAAGGTCCGGACCGTCGGGAGGGAGGGAGACCGGCGCGGCAGCCGCCGACACCGCGGATATGGGAAGCGGGGCAGCCGCCCGCCAGCGGGGCGCGCGCCCGCGGTGACCGCAGGGCTAACGCCGGAACGGGGAGGGCCGCGGCGGGTCCACCGCGTGGCCCAGGGAGACGAAATTGTCCCGCGTCGCCTCCGACACGGGCAGCCCCCGCCCGCGCACCGCGGCGGCGACGGCGGCGGCCACCCGGTCGAACCCGTCCAGTGGGGATTCCACGGCGATGCGCCGGCCGGCGCCGCGCACGGTCAACTGCATCCAGCCGCCCTGCCGGTCGCGCCGGGTGGAATAGTAGCGCAGCGCCACCGTCTCCACCTGGTCCCAGCGGATGGCCCGGCCCAGCGGCCCGTGCTGGCGGATGCCGGTCGCGTCCACGGCGATGCGCTGGAAGCGGCGCTGCGCCGTGCGCAGGGCGAAGACGCCGAACAGCGCCGCCCCGGCCAGCAGCGGGGCCGCGATCAGGGGATGCGGCTGGGCGATCAGGAACGGCCCCAGGGTCAGGGCCAGCCCCGCCCCCGCGCGCAGCCCGTCGGCCTTCAGGGCGTCGGGCGGGTAGCGTCCGCTCATGCTGTCGTCTCCGGTCATGGCGCGCCTCCGGTCAGGAGGCGGGACTTGCCACGGTCGGCGCGCCGCTGTCCAGGCTCCCGTCAGGCGGGGAACCCGGAAGGCAGGAAACCCGGAAGGCAGGAAACCCGTCAGGGGCGACGGGCGGCGAGCAGCCCCAGGGCCAGCAGCGCCAGCCCCGGCAGCAGCAGCACGATCCAGGCCGGCGCCAGCAGCAGCGGCACCGCCGCCCCGTCCCAGAGGTCGGGGCTGAGATAGCGCTGCGTCACCGCCTGCAGCAGGTTCAGGCTGCCGGGGTCCAGCCCGTACCAGACATCGCCCAGCGCCGCGGCCCGGTCGCGCACGGCCAGGATGCCGCCGGCCAGCGCCAGCGCCAGTCCCGCCAGACCGAGACAGAGGGTCAGAAACCGCCGCATCGCCTCCCCCGTCGTCGTTTCATCCGCCCGGCACGACCAGCCGGTCGCCCGGCCGGCAGAGGGCCAGCAGGGCCAGCAGGTCGCCCCGCGCCAGGGCGACGCAGCCGGCCGTCGGTTCGTAGTCCGGCTTCGCCACATGCAGGAACACGGCGCTGCCCAGGCCGGGCACCGGCGGGTCGTCATTGTGGCCCGGCACGACGATCAGGTCGTACACCCCGTCCTCCCGCCACAGCACCTCGTGCCCGGCGGCGAAGGGCAGCCGCACCGGCCGGTTGTAGTCGGGATGGGCGGGGTCGTCGCACCAGCCGTCGTCCGGGGCGATCGCGGCGCCGGGCAGCTCCGTGGCGGGCGGGGCCAGCCGGTCGGGCCGGTAGAGCAGGCGGCGCAGCGGAAAGGCGCCCACGGGGGTGGCGCCGTCGCCCTCGCGCTTGTCGGGGCGGATGCCGCCGCGGCCGATGGCGCAGCGGGCGGACCCGCCGGGCCAGCGCAGCCGGTGGGTGCCGTCGGGCAGGGGATCGACGATCAGGTCCATGCCCGCGACATAGGACGTCCGGCCCCGCCTGTCGAGGGGCGGGCGGTCAGGCCGGAAGGCGGGCGGGCGGATCGGGGGGGATCAGTGCCGCGTATCGACGCTGCGGCCGGGGGCCTGGCGGCTGCGGGCCTGGGCCTCGTACTTGTCCATCGCCAGCATCATCATGTCCGCGACGAACTCGCGGGGCAGCGCGGCCGGCCCGGCCGGCGGCCAGGCACCACCCGCCGGGGCCTCGGTCGAGGGAGCGGCCGAGGGAACGGCAGAGGGCGCGGCCGAGGGCGCGGCAGCGGACAGGGCAGAGGGAACGGCAGCGGGAGCGGCGGCCGGGGCCGCGGCGGACGCCGGGGAGGAGGAAGCGGCGGCGGAACGGGCCGCGGCCGGCGGGGGATGTGCCGTGGCGGCGACGAAGGCGGCGCCCTGGGCGCTCTGCACCGGGGTCGGCGGCACGATGGATTTCGGGGCGACCGGCCCGCCGGCCTCGGCCAGACGGCGGTAGCGGGACAGGTCCATGCCGCGCGGGGCGTCGCGGCCCGCCGCCTCCCTGGCGCCGGCGGCCAGTTCCGCGAGCTGGGAACCGTCGCCCGGCGCCGGCAGGCTGCCGACGGCGGCGGCGGACGGCAGCCCGGAGAGCGCCATGGCGGCGGCGGAGCCGGCGGGCATCGCCGCCAGCCCGCGCGCCTGACCCGGCAAGGACTGGTCCGGCGCAGACTGACCCGGAACCGCGGACTGGCCCGGGACGGCGAGCGGTTCGGGAATGGCGGCACGGCGCAACCGGCCGCCCGGCGCCCCGTCGGCACCGGGCCGGGCAGCGGCCGAAGGGGCGGTGGCAGAGGGCGCGGCGGCAGAGGACGCGGCGGCGGCGGGGGTGGCGGCGGCCAGCATCACCTCCCCCTCCCCGTCGGGCGCCTTGTCCTTGCCCTTGAACAGGGAGGCGACATGGGTGAAGGCGTCGCTGCCCGTCTCCTTCTCCAGCACCATGTCGGCCGCGGCCACGGCCAGCCCGACCGGGCCGAACAGCAGGGCGCTGCCGGCCAGCCGGGCCGGCTCGCGGATCTCGTCGCCGGTGACGGCGCGGTAGAGGCGGTTGACGACGGGGATGTGCTGCAAGGGATTGATCACGTCCAGCACGTCCCAGAAGGACAGGCCGTGCTCATCCTCGGCCGCGGCCGTCGCCCCGCGGGTGGCACGCGCCGCGGACTCCGCCGCCGCGGCCCCGCCCCCGGCCGAAACGTCCCTGGCCGAAATGCCCCTGGAGGGGACATCGCCGGAGGACACCGGGACACCCCCGGCCTCCGGCGCGGCCCGGCCGCCGGCATGGTGGTGCCGGGGGCTGCGTGCGATCTGGTCGTACCGGCCTGTCTGCATGGTCCCGCTCCTCCCTGCGGAACGGAACAGCAAGCGACGTGCCAGGGCCGGCGGGCCGGGGAAGTGCCTGGAATCGCGGGAAACCGGCCCGGCAGCCCCCGCCCCGCGGCGGCGCCCGCCCCGCCACCCGGCGGAATCTGCCCGGCAGCTTCGTCTCCCCCGTTCGCGCGGGGTCTGCGCGGCTCCGCGACCGCCGCTTGACCGTGATGCGGCGGCGACGGAGGATACGGGCCTGGGGCCGCGCCGCCGGCCCGCCGGCGAGCGGTCCGGTGCCCGGGAAATCCCGGGACCCGCTCGCAGACCGGCAAGCCTCTGGAATCGCTCCGGTTCTTGGACAGGGTGAAGATCGAACAGGCCGTCCGGCACAGCCCCGCCCCTCCCGCCACCGGACCCGCTCGCAGCGGCGCCGGTTCCGTGTTACTTTCCAAGGGCCTCCGAAGGGGAGGCTTTCCCCGGCAGAAATGCCGGGGCCTCATTGAAGCAGGTATTGACATTCCCAAGCCCCCTTGCGCCCGCGCGAGCTTTCCCCGGCAGAAATGCCGGGGCCTCATTGAAGCGCACCGAGCGCGGAGACGTTGACCGTCACGGTTCCTGTCTTTCCCCGGCAGAAATGCCGGGGCCTCATTGAAGCTTCGGTGAAGCTGGAGAAGTAGAGCGACACCGTTCCGGAGCTTTCCCCGGCAGAAATGCCGGGGCCTCATTGAAGCAGTCGCCCAAACTGACCGCGCCACCGCGTATGCGCAGCTTTCCCCGGCAGAAATGTCGGGGCCTCATTGAAGCAGCATCTTCGCCAGCGTCACGGCACGGCCGGCGGTGCTTTCCCCGGCAGAAATGCCGGGGCCTCATTGAAGCGTCTTCGTGGCCCGCGTCAACTGACCAGCGTCAGGGCTTTCCCCGGCAGAAATGCCGGGGCCTCATTGAAGCTGATCGAGCATGGCCTCGACGTTGAGCGTGGCCATGTCCGGCTTTCCCCGGCAGAAATGCCGGGGCCTCATTGAAGCTTCCAGGACGGGGGCGGTCTTGTTGCCCTCCTGCCCGCTTTCCCCGGCAGAAATGCCGGGGCCTCATTGAAGCAGACGGCGCTGAGCACGGCGCCGGGGCAGCGGATGGCTTTCCCCGGCAGAAATGCCGGGGCCTCATTGAAGCTTCGCGGCGCGCCTGCACGGCGGTGCCGCTGAGACCGCGCTTTCCCCGGCAGAAATGCCGGGGCCTCATTGAAGCCGGCCAGATCACGGGCGACCAGCTTGCCAAGATGACGGAGCTTTCCCCGGCAGAAATGCCGGGGCCTCATTGAAGCGCATGTATGGAGACCGGCTCAGGCCGGGGATGTGGGCTTTCCCCGGCAGAAATGCCGGGGCCTCATTGAAGCGGGCTGTCGAGCGGGTCCGGTCAACCCGCCCGCGTGCTTTCCCCGGCAGAAATGCCGGGGCCTCATTGAAGCAGTCGCCGAAGTGCGGTGTAAAACGCGCCAGTGCCGTTCCAACTTTCCCCGGCAGAAATGCCGGGGCCTCATTGAAGCAGCGCCTTTGCAATGTCGTCTGCCATCCGCTCGGCCTCTTCCCCTTTCCCCGGCAGAAATGCCGGGGCCTCATTGAAGCCTCCTCGGGGGACATGGGCTTGTGCAAGTCAGTCATGTCCTTTCCCCGGCAGAAATGCCGGGGCCTCATTGAAGCTGGCCGGACACGACCGTCACGACCTCGCGGGAGATGTCGCTTTCCCCGGCAGAAATGCCGGGGCCTCATTGAAGCAGCTTGATCTCGATCCGCTGGAGGTCCTCGAGGGTCTGGGCTTTCCCCGGCAGAAATGCCGGGGCCTCATTGAAGCCCGCGTCCCCGTGGTGCAACAGCCGCAGCAAGAACACTTTCCCCGGCAGAAATGCCGGGGCCTCATTGAAGCGCCGCGGGCAGGTGGTGGGCCTCGTCCAGCACGGCCAGACTTTCCCCGGCAGAAATGCCGGGGCCTCATTGAAGCGAGTTGACGCGGATCATCCGCACGGGTGAGGTTTCGCTTTCCCCGGCAGAAATGCCGGGGCCTCATTGAAGCCAGGCTCATCGCGGCATCCTTCGCCGCGGCATAAAACGCGCTTTCCCCGGCAGAAATGCCGGGGCCTCATTGAAGCTTCTTCAAGCAGTGGGGGGAGTTCGAGCCATCTGCCCCTTTCCCCGGCAGAAATGCCGGGGCCTCATTGAAGCCGGGTGCGCGTCTCCACGCTGCCGCAGCACGATCACAGTACTTTCCCCGGCAGAAATGCCGGGGCCTCATTGAAGCCGGTTACGGCCACGGCTGGGGCTGGGGCTACGGCTCCGGCCTTTCCCCGGCAGAAATGCCGGGGCCTCATTGAAGCCAGAACCATGTCCTGCAGTTCGGTATTCCGCTTGTACAGCCTTTCCCCGGCAGAAATGCCGGGGCCTCATTGAAGCCGCCAGATCGCGACCCGCTTCCCGGCGGAAGTGGACCGACTTTCCCCGGCAGAAATGCCGGGGCCTCATTGAAGCGATGCAAGTCTGATGCTGCCCTACAGACTGTAGGGTGCTTTCCCCGGCAGAAATGCCGGGGCCTCATTGAAGCTAGCTATAGCAGCACTCTCGGCAGCCGATGAGGCATCTTTCCCCGGCAGAAATGCCGGGGCCTCATTGAAGCAGGGAGGGGGATCGACTGACAAGGCCGCGGCCCCAGCGGGATCTTTCCCCGGCAGAAATGCCGGGGCCTCATTGAAGCTCTTGCCGGCGTCAGATCGTGCCCGAATGTATCTTCCTTTCCCCGGCAGAAATGCCGGGGCCTCATTGAAGCTCACGGAAGAGATTAAAGAGAAGACTGTAGTCGACTTCAACTTTCCCCGGCAGAAATGCCGGGGCCTCATTGAAGCGGGCGGGTCGCCGGGACGAAGCTGAAGAAGCGGACGTCCTTTCCCCGGCAGAAATGCCGGGGCCTCATTGAAGCTCGGCCTTCTCCTGGCCGTACTCGGCGAGCAGCCAGTCGCCTTTCCCCGGCAGAAATGCCGGGGCCTCATTGAAGCCTGTCGCGGTAGCGCGCACCGGGCAGGGACAGCGCAATCTTTCCCCGGCAGAAATGCCGGGGCCTCATTGAAGCGCACCGCCCGTCTCGATCAGGGCCAGCATCTGGATGGCGCTTTCCCCGGCAGAAATGCCGGGGCCTCATTGAAGCCTGGTTCTCCACCGTCGTGCCGAGCCAGACGTTGGCCAGCCTTTCCCCGGCAGAAATGCCGGGGCCTCATTGAAGCTTGATGCGATCCACTTTTGCTCGAACATTAGATACGGTCTTTCCCCGGCAGAAATGCCGGGGCCTCATTGAAGCACGTAGCGGCAGACGCCCAGCTTCAGGTTCGGGAGCACCTTTCCCCGGCAGAAATGCCGGGGCCTCATTGAAGTCTTGGAGCAGGCGCCGGCGTCCGCTTCCATGATGTCCCTCTGGGAGACGTCCCTTCGGGGAAGGCCCGTATGGGAGATGACCGGCCGTCACCGAGCCGCCGGCCGGCCTCGTAGGTGGCGACCGGGAAGAGCGGGGCAGGCCGGCGGCCCCGTTCTTCAGTCCTCCGGGCGGCAGCGCCCGTCCGCAACGCCTGCCCTCCGCAGCGCCCGCCCGATCCGCTCAGAACAGGTGGCCGGCGCGGTCCGCCTTGGCGCGGAGATAGGCTTCGTTGTGGCCGTTGGAGGGGAAGATGTGCGGGACGCGCTCCACCACCTCGATCCCGCAGGCCGCGAGCTGGGCCAGCTTGTCGGGGTTGTTGGTCATCAGCCGCACCCGGTCGAAGCCCAGCGCCTTCAGCATGGCCGCGGCCGGCAGATAGACCCGCTCGTCCGCGTCGAAGCCCAGGGCCGTGTTGGCGTCCAGCGTGTCCAGCCCGCCATCCTGCAGGCGGTAGGCGCGCAGCTTGTTCACCAGCCCGATGCCGCGCCCCTCCTGGGCGAGGTACAGCAGCACGCCCGCGCCGGCCCGCGCGATCTCCTCCACCGCGCCGCGGAGCTGCGGGCCGCAGTCGCAGCGCAGCGAGCCCAGCAGGTCGCCGGTGAAGCATTCCGAATGCAGCCGGGCCAGCACCGGCCGGTCGGGCGGCGGGTCGCCGATCACGATGGCCAGATGCTCCGGCCCGCCGTCGGACGGGCGGAAGGCGACCAGCCTTGTCTGCTCCGCCGCCTCCAGCGGCACCGCGGCGTCCGCCACGCGGCAGAGGGTGCGGGCCGACTGCCGCCGGTATTCCGGCACGTCCGCCCCGCGCACGGCCAGCAGGTCGTGCCGCCGGGCGAAGGCGCCGGCATCGCGCACGCCGGGCAGCGGTGCCACCACGGCGGCCGGCAGCAGCCGCGCCAGCTTCGCCAGCAGCACGGCCAGCCCCTCGACCGTGTCCTCGGGCGCGTGCGCCGTGGCGATGGCGCGGCGCAGCCGCTCGGCCGGGGTGCCGCGCGTCGGGTCGGCCAGATCGCGCGCCAGCTCCGCCGTCAGCCCGCCGGGCACGGTCAGCAGCACCGCCTGTTCCTCCGGCAGCTCGATCCCCAGGGCGCGGGCGCGGCGGCCGGCCAGCGCCAGCGCCGGGGCCGTCCCGGCCAGCGCGGCCAGGGCGGCGAGCCCGGCGGCGGTCGCCGTCTCCGCCGCCTGGACCAGCAGGCAGCGCCCGTCCGGCCCGGCCAGCACCACCGCCTCCCCCCGCCGCAGGTCCGACAGCGCCCGGTCAACGGCGCGCTGCACGGCACGGTCCAGGGTAAGCTCGGCGTGGGAGAGGTCGAGGGCCATGGTGGGGCAGTGTCCGCTGCGTTCAGGTCCGGGTCCGGCCGGCATGGCGGAAAAGCCAGACCGTATCGGCCGCGAAGGAGAAAAGCAAAACCCCAAGGGCTGCACCGACCGCAAGGCGGCTCAGCGGCGGGTCCAGCAGGGGAGTCAGCGCCGCCGCCAGCACGGCGATCTGCACGACGCAGACAACGCGGCGGCGCAGGCTGTAGGGCAAGGGCGCATTCAGCCAGCCCCGGAAGACCCCCGCCGCCACGAACAGGGGCCGCAGCAGCCCCGTCAGGAGCACCCAGACCCCGGCCTCCCCCAGCCGCCAGAGCAGCGCCGCCAGCACCAGCGTGAGCAGCGTGTCCAGGTCCATGTCGAAGCGGGCGCCGTAGGCGCTGGCCACGGCCTGCCGCCGGGCGATCCAGCCGTCCACCCCGTCGAGTGCCAGCGCCGCCAGCGCCAGCCCGGTCAGCAGCCAGAGCACCCCCGGCCCCAGCAGCCCGGCCGCCGGCAGCGCACCGCCGGCCAGCGCGATCAGGCAGCCGCGGAACAGCGTCACCCGGTTGGCGTTGCCCCAGCCGGCGGCGGCCGGATGCCCGCCCAGCCCGTGCAGCGCGCTGGCGGCGACCAGGGCGAAGACCGCGGCCGTGGCGGCCATGCCCCGGGCCAGGACGGCATCCGGCAGGTCCAGGGCGCGGCCCGCCGCCAGGGCGGCCGGCAGGGTCGCCACGGCCGCCGCCGCCAGATGCGCCGCCACCTGCTGGTGCAGAGCAGGGCGGGCGGCGGGAGAGGCAGCGGGAGAAGCGGTGGCGGGAGGCGTCGTGGTGGAAGCGGACGGGGTGGCCGGGCGGGACATGCGACATAGGTTGGCTGGGGTGCGGCCGGAACAAGCCTCTCCGGACGGGGCTCCCCGTCCGATCGGGCCGGCGACCGCCGGGCCATCCCGTGCCCTGCCCCGTGCCCTGCCCCGTGCCCCGCCCCCTGCCCCGCCCCCTGCCCTGCCTGATGATGCCCTGCCCGGAACCGAGACCCGCCCGATGACCGCCCCGCCCCCGGAGATTACCGCTGGCACCGCCCGCGCCTTCTGGATCGCCGCCCCCGGCCGGGGGGAGGTGCGGACGGAACCGCTGCCCGTCCCGGCCCCGGGGCAGGTGCTGCTGCGGGCACTGGCGGGGGCCGTCAGCCGCGGCACGGAAAGTCTGGTCTTCCACGGCCGCGTCCCCCCCGCCCTCGCGGCGGAGATGCGCTGCCCCTTCCAGGCGGGCGACTTCCCCGGCCCCGTCAAGTACGGCTACAGCCTGGTGGCGCGGGTGGAGCGGGGACCGCCGGGGCTGGAGGGACGCCGGGTCTTCGTCCTGCACCCGCACCAGGACCGCGCCGTCGTCCCGGCCGATGCCTGCCGCCCCGTGCCCGACGCCGTGCCGACCGACCGCGCCGTGCTGGCCGCCAATGTCGAGACGGCACTGAACGCGCTGTGGGACGGCGCTGCGCTGCCCGGCCAGCGGATCACGGTGGTGGGCGGGGGCGTCGTCGGCTGCCTTGCGGCATGGCTGGCCGCCCGGCTGCCGGGGGCGGAGGTGGAGCTGGTGGATGTCGAACCCGCCCGCGCCTCCGTGGCGGCGCGGCTGGGCGTGCCCTTCCGCGAGCCCGACGGGGCTGCCGGCGGGCGCGATCTGGTGCTGCACGCCAGCGGCACGCCCGAAGGGCTGGCGACGGCGCTGGAACTGGCCGGAACGGAGGCGACGGTGGTCGAGGCGTCGTGGTACGGCGACCGGCCCGTGCCGGCCCCGCTGGGGGCGGGCTTCCACCCGAAGCGGCTGCGCCTCGTCTCCAGCCAGGTCGGCCGCGTGGCCCCCGTCCAGCGCCCGCGCTGGAGCCCGGCCGACCGGCTGGATCTGGCGCTGCGGCTGCTGGAGGACCCGCGGCCGGACGCGCTGCTGGACGGGGAGACCGGTTTCGCAGAGCTTCCCGTGGCGATGCCCCGGCTCGCCTCCGGGCGGGGGCTGTGCCATCTGATCCGCTACCGGGGGCAGGAGGGGACGGAATGTACAGCCTGACCGTGCGCGACCACATGATGATCGCCCACAGCTTCGTCGGCGCCGTGTTCGGCCCGGCGCAGGAGCTTCACGGCGCCACCTTCCTGGTGGATGCGGAGTTCCGCCGCCCGTCCCTGTCGGCCGACGGTCTGGTGGTGGACATCGGACTCGCCTCGGCCCTGCTGAAGGAGGTGCTGGCGCCCCTGACCTACCGCAATCTGGACGGGCTGCCGGACTTCCGCGGCCGCAACACGACGACCGAGTTCCTGGCCGGGGAGATCTTCCGGCGGCTGCGGGCGCGCATCGCCGACGGCGCCCTGGGCGACGACGGGCGCGCCCTGGTCGGGCTGCGGGTGGAACTGCACGAGTCGCACGTCGCCCGCGCCGCCTTCGAGGGACCGCTGCCATGAGCCTGGGCCGGCCGCTGCATGTCATGGTGCCCGGCCCGATCGGGCAGGCGACGGGGGGCTACGGCTATCTGCGCCGGGCCGTGGCCGGGCTGCGCGCCCGCGGGGAGACGGTCGTGGTGCATGAGCTGCCCGGCAGCTACCCGGTGCCCGACGACACGGCCCGCACCGGCGCCGACCGCGCCCTGGCCCAGGTCCCCGACGCGGCGCTGGTGCTGACCGACGGGCTGGCCCTGCCGATGGCGGCGAACGCGCTCTGGGTGGAGCGGCACCGGCTGCGTCTGGTGGCGCTGGTCCACCATCCGCTGCACCTGGAGACGGGCCTGACGCCGGTGCAGGCGGCGCTGCTGCGCCAGCTTGAACGGGTGGCGCTGTCGAAGATGCGGCGGGTGGTGGTGCCCAGCCGCGCCACCGCGGCCGACGTGGTGGCGCTGGACGTGCCGGCCGGGCGCATCGGCATCGTCCCGCCCGGCACCGACCCCGCCCCGCCGGCGCAAGGATCGGCGGACGGGGTGCCGACCCTGCTGACGGTGGCGACCCTGACCCCGCGCAAGGGCCATGGCGTGCTGCTGGAGGCGCTGGCGTCCCTGGCCACCCTGCCCTGGCGGGCGGTGCTGGCGGGCAGCGACGACCGCGACCCGGCCGAGGCAGCGCGGCTGCGGGCCACGGTGGCGCGGCTGGGGCTGGGGGACCGCGTGACCCTGACGGGGGAGGTGACCGCCGACCGCCTGGAGGCGCTGTGGCACGGCGCCGACCTGTTCGTGCTGCCCAGTTTCCATGAGGGCTACGGCATGGCAGCGGCGGAGGCGCTGGCCCGCGGCCTGCCCGTGGTGGCCAGCCGCGCCGGCGCCCTGCCGGACCTGGTGCCGGAAGCGGCGGGGGGACTGGTGCCGCCGGGCGACGCGGCGGCGCTGGCGGCGGCGCTGCGCCCCCTGCTGGCCGATGCGCAGGCCCGCGCCCGGGCCGCGGCCGCGGCGCGGGCGGCCGGCGCCGCCCTGCCGGACTGGCCCGCCACGGCCGCGGCGCTGGCGGCGGAGCTGGCCTATGCGCTGCCCCAGGACCGCCGCATCGAGCGGATCGCATGAGCGGCTTCAGCGCCGACTGGCTGCGCCTGCGCGAACCGCTGGACGCCGCCGCCCGCGATCCCGGCCTCGCCCACCGCTTCGCCGCCGCCCTGCCGGAGCGGCCGCGCCTGCTGGACATCGGCGCCGGCACCGGCAGCGCCCTGCGCTGGCTGGCGCCGCGGCTGGGCCGGCCGGCGCAGCGCTGGACCCTGGCCGACGGCGACGATGCCCTGCTGGCCGCCGCCCCGCGGGCAGTGGCGGGCTGGGCCGCCCGGCAGAGCTGGCTGCATCTGGAGGCGGAGACGCTGCGGACGGATCTGGCGGCGGGGTTCGAGGCGCTGGACCTGCCCGGCCGCGACGGGGTGGTCGCCAGCGCCGTCCTGGACCTGGTGTCGGAGGCGTGGGCCGGGCGCTTCGCCGCGGCCCTGGCCGCCGCCGGGCGGCCGCCGGTGCTGGCCATGCTCAGCGTGGACGGGCGGGTGGCGTTCGACCCGCCCGACGCGGACGACGCCTTCGTGCTGGAGCGGGTCGCCGTCCACACCGGGCGCGACAAGGGCTTCGGCCCGGCGCTGGGGGCGCGGGCGCCGCATGTCGTGGCGGCGGCGCTGGAGCGGGCGGGCTATGCGGTGACGCTGGCAGCGTCCGACTGGCGCCTGGACCCGGCGGCGGACGGGGACGACGGCACCGCCGCGGCGCTGCGGGCACTGGTGGCGGGCTATGCCGCGGCGGCGACGGAGACGGACCCCGGCGCGGCGGACCGCATCGCCGCCTGGGCGGCATGGCGGGGCAGCACGCCCGCGGTCCTGCAGGTCGGCCACCGCGACCTGCTGGCCGTGGCCGACCGGACCCCTGTCATGCCATCGCCGGCCCGGACGTGTTAGTCTTCCACCCGCCGCCGCGGTGCCACGGCGACGGACGGATGCACCCGGCGAGGACAGACGCAGAAGACGGAAAACGTGCAGAAGACGGGAACGCTCATCCTGCTTGCCGACGACGACGCGGCCCTGCGGCAGACGCTGACCGAACAGCTCCGGCTCGACCCGGAGACGGAGGTCCGGGAGGCGGACAGCGCGGCGGCCGCCCTGGCGGCGGCGCGGGCGGAGCGGTTCGACGCCGTGCTGCTGGACAGCGGCCTGCCCGACCTGGACGGACGCGCGCTCTGCCGCGCCCTGCGGGCGGAAGGGCTGGACTGCCCGGTGATCCTGATGACGGCTCCCGCGGACACGGGCGACGACCCTGCCGACTGCGGCGCCACGGAGAGCATCGCCAAGCCGTTCCGGCTGGGGGTGCTGCTGGCCCGGCTGCGCGCCCTGCTGCGGCGGGCGGCGGAGACGGACGCGGCAGGGCTGCCGATCGGCCCCTACCGCTTCCTGCCCACCGCCAAGATGCTGCTGGAAGACGGGCGGCAGCGCCGCATCCGCCTGACCGAGAAGGAATGCCAGATCCTGGCCTATCTGCACCGGGCGGACGGTCGCACCATCGACCGCGACACCCTGCTGGGCGAGGTCTGGGGCTACAATGAGGGGGTGACCACCCACACGCTGGAGACCCATGTCTACCGGCTGCGGCGGAAGATCGAGCGCGACCCGGCACGGGCGGAGATCCTGGTGACGGAGCCCGGCGGCTACCGGCTGGTGCCCTGAGGCTGGCCTGGGCCGGCGGGACGGCGGGAGCCGGGCGGGAAACCGGAGCCGGGCGGGAAGGAAGCGGGATGACACAGGCGGCAGAGACGGCGGGCGGGGCGCAGGACGGGCTTCTGGTGCGCTTCTGGGGCGTGCGCGGCAGCATCGCCACGCCGGGGCCGGCCAGCGCCCGCTACGGCGGCAACACGAGCTGCATCGAGGTGCGCTGCGGCGGGCGGCTGCTGATCTTCGATGCCGGCACCGGCATCCGACTGCTGGGAGAGGCGTTGCAGGCGGGCGAGCTGGCGGACGGCACGCCGCTGGACGCCGACCTGTTCCTCACCCACACCCATTACGACCATGTCGGCGGGCTGCCCTTCTTCACCCCGGCCTACGATCCGCACAACCGCCTGATCCTGTGGGAGGGGCATCTGGGGCCGGAGCGGACCCTGCAACAGGTGCTGGACCAGCTCATGTCGGCGCCGCTGTTCCCGGTGCCGGTCAACCTGATCGAGACGAGCTGCCGCTACCGCAAGTTCGCCGCCGGCGACACGCTGGAGCCGCGGCCCGGCATCCGCCTCCGCACGGCGCCGCTGAACCACCCCAACAACGCCACCGGCTACCGCGTCGACTATGGCGGCCGGGCGGTCTGCATCGTCACCGACACCGAGCACCAGAGGGGCGTGCGCGACCCGCGGGTGGTGGAGCTGGTGCGCGGCGCCGACCTGATGATCTACGACTCGACCTACACCGACGAGGAGTACGAACGGCACGTCGGCTGGGGCCATTCCACCTGGCAGGAGGCCTGCCGCGTCGCCGCGGAAGCAGGGGTGGCGCGCACCGTGCTGTTCCACCACGACCCGGCGCACAACGACCTGGCGCTGGACGCCATCGGCGCGGCGGCGGAGACGATGCGCCCCGGCACCCTGCTGGCGGCGGAGGGCATGGTGCTGACGCTCTGAGCCGCCCGCATGCGGCCCCCCCGGGCCGTCAGGGTCCATATCGTTAGGGAGACGGCAAGCCGGTCCGTGGTAGAGGGAAGGCGGTCCATCCCTTCCACCGGAGCCGGTCCCGTGGTCCCCGCCCGCCGCCTGATCCTGTCCGCCTGTCTTGCCGCCCCCGCACTCGCCCTGCTGTCCGGCTGTGCCGCCCGCCCGCCCGAGCCGCCCCCGCCGGAGCTGCCGCCCCTGCCCGGGCTGCGCCGGGTGGTGCTGGTGCATCGCCAGAGCGGCGAGCGGGCCGACGTGATCTATTTCCACAACGGCGGCTACGATCCCCGCGCCATGGAGAGCGTGAACCTGCTGCTGCGCGACCGCAACACCGGGGAGAAGGCGCCGATCGACCCGGCGCTGATGGATTTCCTGTTCGACCTGTTCTACCGCACCGGCCTGCCGCCGACGACGGAGGTGCAGGTGCTGTCCGGCTACCGCTCGCCGCAGACCAACGCGAAGCTGGTCAAGGCGAATTCCCAGGCGGCGCGGGAGAGCTTCCACATGCAGGGCAAGGCGCTGGACTTCCGCGTCCCCGCCCTGCCCGGCCCGGCGCTGGCGGAGATCGCCAAGACCATGCAGCGCGGCGGCGCCGCCTTCTATCCCGGCACCGGGCACATCCATATCGACACCGGCCCGGTGCGGACCTGGAAGACCCGCTGAGCCGGACCCGGGGAAAGGCGCAAACGGGGCCGGCGGCAGGCGCCACCGGCCCGTCCGTCCCGCGGGATCAGAAGCGGTAGGCGAAACCGACGCGGATCTGGCTCTCGTCCACCTGCGCCGCCGTGCTGGCGAGCTGGGCCGTGGTCGCCAGATCGTCATAGTCGAAATAGCTGTATTCCAGGCGGACCAGCATGTTGTCGCCCTTGCCCGGGCCGGCCAGGGCGTATTCCACGCCGCCGCCATAGCGCCAGCCGTCCAGCCGGTCGTCGGACCCGATGGCGACGGTGCCCAGCGTGTTCTTCACGTCGAACTGGGTCCACTGCCGGCCGAAGCGGCCATAGACCAGGATGCGGTCCATCACCACCGTGCCGAGGCGGGCGGAGACGCCGTAGCTGTCCTGCGCGTCGAAGCTGGTGCGGATGTTGCCAGCCCGCACGCCGATGGAGGACCCGTTCAGGCCGTATTCGGCCTCCAGCCCGGCATAGACGGGACCCAGGCTCATGCCGTAGCCGGCATAGGCGCCGAAGGTCCAGCCGTCGCCGCTGCCGTCGCCGGTGGTGGTGACGGAGCCGACGGTGGCCCGGGCGTCCACGTCCAGGTCGGCATAGGCGAAGAAGGCACCGATATAGGGACCGTCGAAGGCGCTTTCGGCCATGGCGGCCGGGGCGGCCAGCAGGGCCGCGGCAGCGACGGCGCCGACGGTGAGCAGTCGGGTCATGGTGGTCATCTCTCCTGTTGCGCCCCTCTTCCCGGGCCCTTCCTTGCACGGCTTGCGCGGAGGGCCGGGGCCGGCTCCCTGTAATCCGATCACAGGAAGCCGTCCAGGGCCATTCGCGCCGGAACCGGACAGCCGGGGCGGGGCACGGGACCGCCTCGGCCGCCCGCCGGGCCGCGCACAACAGAAAGGGCCCGGTGCGATGCACCGGGCCCTTTGCCGCCACCGGTTCCTGGGGGGGAGGGGGGGGTGGAACCGGGAGGCGATGGGGTCAGAAGCGGTAGGCGATGCCGGCGCGGACCGCGCTTTCGTGCGGCTCGGCGTTCGTGCGCGCGCCACCCTGGCCGTAGGAGACCTTGTAGCTCTCGTAATCGGTGTAGTTGTACTCAAGCCGCGCCAGCACGTTTTCGGTCAGGGCGTGCTCGACACCGCCGCCGATGCGCCAGCCGTTCAGGTGCTCGTTCTCGTCCATGGTCGGCGTCCCGGCGACGGAGCCGAGACGGCCGGAGACGTCGAGGTCCGTACGCTGCCAGCCGATACGGCCGTAGACCAGCGTATCGGGGGTGGCGAGCAGACCGGCGCGCAGGGCGATGCCCAGGCTGGTGCCGGCGTCGAAGTTGTAGGTGTTGCCGGCGAGAGTCGAGTTCTTCTCCTGGTCGCTGATCCCGATCTCACCCTCGATGCCGAGATAGAGGGTGTCGATGGTCTTGCCGTAGCCGAGGAAGACCGCGCCGGTGACGCCGTCGTTGGTCCGGTCCACCTTCTGTGTGGTGGCGTTGGAGAAGGTGGTCGTGCCGTTGGGCTTCATCCAGGCATAGCCGAGCGCCGCACCGACATAGCCGCCGTCAAACGGGCTCTGGGCGAGGGCCGGCGCCGACGAAAGGGCGACCAGGGCGGTAGCGCCGAACAGAGCAGCAGTAATACGGGACATGACTTCTCTCCTCATAAAGCTGTATTCGGGACGCAAAGAGCCGTGGCGCGTTGTCGCGCATCCCGATGCCGTTTTTTGATCGGCTTTTATCTGATCCTGCCGGCGCCACACTTGTCGTTGGCGTCGTCGGCCAGGAACGACTTCAGCTATAGGCGCCTGTCCCGGGCTTCACTGTGCGGATTATCACAGAAGGGTTGCAGCCGCGGCATGCCGGTCCCGGCGTGGCGCGCAGGGCTCACGCCCTTGAACGGGCATGCCGGCCGCTTATCGCAAGCGCCTGATTCCGAAGCGGTTCCGGCACGCGGGTCCGGCTGCGGCGGCGCGACGCGGGGCGCGGGGCGCGGGCGGCGGGGGGGCCGGCGGGAGAGCGGGACAGGACCGGATGCCGTCACCGGGCGGGCGCGGTGCCGTGGCATCCGCCGCCCCTGTCGATGGCGCCCCTATCGGTAATGCCGCCGGCAGGCCGCGATCTCCAGCGCCTGATCGGGCGGCTGTCCGGCCACGCGATAGACGAGCCGGTGTTCCCCGGTGATACGCCGTGACCACCAGCCCGCCAGGGAACCGCGCAGCGGTTCGGGCTTGCCCAGGCCGACGAAGGGTGCGCGCGTACACTCCCGGATCAGCGTGTTCACCCGTGCCAGGATGGCCCGGTCCTGCTCCTGCCAGTGCAGATAATCCTCCCAGGCCCCGCTGCTGAAACTGATGCGCATGGTCCGGGGGGCCGCCTGTTCAGGGCTCGATCAGGTCGCGCTCGACACCCTTACCCGCCTCGAACTCGGCGATGGCGTCCAGGAGCCGCCGCGCGTTGGCCGGTGTGCCCAGGACGTGGAGGGTTTCCTGGAGGGCCGCCCATTCGCCCTCCGCCAGAACGACGACGCCCTCTTCCCCCTGGCGGGTCACCACAAGAGGCGCACGGCTGTCGCGGACCTGATCGAGATGGCGGGCCAGATTCTGCCGGAACTCCGTGGCGCTGACATGGCGCGCGCCGACGCTGCGGGGGTCAGCGCGGCCGCCATCGTCGTCGTCGTCGTGGAGCCGCTGGGCATCGGGCATGGCCGCCTCCTCTGTACGTTCATGTGTACATCACCCCGCCTGCGCCAACAAGGAGAGGTCACGAAAAAGCCGCCGGGGATCGCCCCCGGCGGCTTCCAGACCGATGACAAACCCCGTCGTTTTCGGCGGGGTTTTCATTTTTGGGGATTGCGGCTGTCGAAACTGGTTGGGTGGATCGGGCAGACAGGGAGGTTTCTGTCTCAGGCTGGCCGGAGGGCTGCCTTCGGGGCGATTGCGAGGGCGATTTTCTTGATGTTCTGGGCGGCGGCGAGCAGGCACTGCCAGGTGACGCCGAGGAGGCCGCGGAAGCGTGCGTAGCGGTGCCCGAAGAGCTGTTTGGCGTCGGCAAAGGAGCGTTCGACCGTCTCTTTTCGTCGCTTGTAGATGGCCTTGCCCCAGGGGGTCTTGCGGTGGGCGTCGGTGCGCTCGCGGATGTCGGCCCAGAGGTGGCGGGTGATGGTGCGGACGGCCTTGGGGTTGCGGGTGCACGACGCGAGCAGCGGGCAGGCGAAGCAGAGGGCCGGATCGCTCCTGTAGTGGCGGTAGCCGTTGCGGTCGGTGGTGGCGTAGGCGAGGGCCTGTCCGCCGGGGCATGACCAGGTGTCGGTCCCGGGCTCGTAGGTGAAGGCGCTCTTGGGCATCATCCCCGGGGCCGGGGGTGTCGGTCGGTTGTAGCCGGTGACGCCGAGGATGGCGCGGTCCTCCAGCCCCTTTGCGATCCCGGCCGTGGCATAGCCGGCGTCCAGCCCGACGGCCTTGACGTCGAGCGCGAAGCGGGCGCGCTGGCGGTCGAGCCGGCCGAGATAGACGATGCTGTCGTGCACGTTGGCGGGGGTGGCGAAGCTGTCGGTGATGATGCCATGGCGCCCATCCACGGTGCGGTGATCAAGGTAGAAGAAGCCGGTGGGCTTGCCATCGCGCACCATGTAGCCGCTCTCCGGATCGGTGCGGCTGATCTTGGTCTCCTTCTCGGGCGGCTGCCGGTCCTTGGGCTTGAGGGGCTTCTTGCCGTGGGTGGCGCGGTCCGCCTCCACCGCCCGGTCCAGATCGTCCCAGTAATCCGCCCGCGACTTGGCGACCACCGCCTTGTCGTAGCGGTTCTTGTTGGCGTTGGCCTTGAGGTGGGTGCTGTCGGTGTAGAGCACGGTGCCGTCCACCAGCCCGTGGCCGATCGCCTGCTCCACCACATGGTCGAAGATGTCCTGCGCCACGGAGGTGTCCCGGTAACGCCGGCGCCGGTTCTGGCTCAGCGTCGAGGCGTCGAACACCGGATCGGTCAGGCGCAGACCCAGAAACCAGCGATACGCCACGTTCACCTGGATCTCGCGCACCAGCTGGCGTTCGGAGCGGATGCCGAACAGGTAGCCGATGAACAGCGCCTTGAACATGACAACCGGATCAAGGGCCGGACGGCCGTTGTCCGGACAGTAAAGCCCGGACACGCGATCATGGATGAAGGAGAAGTCGATCACCGCGTCGATCTTGCGAAGCAGGTGATCGGGCGGAACCAGACCGTCGAGCGTCACCATCTCGATTTCAGTCTGCTGCGCCGTCGGTTTCCTCAGCATGACCAATCGAATCACAAAGGCCCGGCTCACGCCAGGCCTTTGTCAGCAGTCTGAAAGCCGCCGGGGATCGCCCCCGGCGGCTTCTTCACGTCGGTCGGAAAGAGGGGAGAGGGGATCAGCCCTCGGCCTCTTCCTTCTTGGACAGGTCCTCGCCGGTCGTCTGGTCCACGACCTTCATGGACAGCTTCACCTTGCCGCGGTCGTCGAAGCCCAGGACCTTCACCTTCACGGCGTCGCCCTGCTTCACGACGTCGGTGACCTTGGCGACGCGCTCGTTCTTCAGCTCGGAGATGTGGACGAGGCCGTCCCGGCTGCCGAGGAAGTTCACGAAGGCGCCGAAGTCCATGATCTTGACGACCTTGCCCTCGTAGATCTCGCCCACCTCGGGTTCGGCGACGATGCCCTTGATCCACTTGATCGCGGCCTCGGACGCCTTGCCGTCCACGGCGGCGACCTTGACGGTGCCGTCGTCCTCGATGTCGATCTTGGCGCCGGTCTGCTCGACGATCTCGCGGATCACCTTGCCGCCGGAGCCGATCACGTCGCGGATCTTGTCCTTCGGGATGTTGATCACGGTGATGCGCGGCGCGTTCTGGTTGACCGCCTCGCGCGCCGTGTTCAGCGCCTTGTTCATCTCGCTCAGGATGTGGACGCGACCGTCCTTGGCCTGGGCCAGGGCGATCTTCATGATCTCCTCGGTGATCGAGGTGATCTTGATGTCCATCTGGAGCGCGGTGACGCCCTTCTCGGTGCCGGCGACCTTGAAGTCCATGTCGCCCAGATGGTCCTCGTCACCGAGGATGTCGGACAGCACGGCGAACTTCTCGCCTTCCTTGATCAGGCCCATGGCGATGCCCGCCACCGGCCGCGGCAGCGGCACGCCGGCGTCCATCATCGACAGCGAGCTGCCGCAGACCGTGGCCATGGAGGAGGAGCCGTTCGACTCGGTGATCTCCGACACGACGCGGATCGTGTAGGGGAAGGTCTCTTTGGTCGGCAGCAGCGGCCGGACGGCGCGCCAAGCCAGCTTGCCGTGGCCGATCTCGCGCCGGCCCGGGCTGCCCATGCGGCCGGCCTCGCCCACGCTGTAGGGCGGGAAGTTGTAGTGGAGCATGAAGCTCTCACGGTACTCGCCTTCCAGCGCGTCGACGATCTGCTCGTCCTGGTTCGTGCCCAGCGTGGCGACCACCAGGGCCTGCGTCTCGCCGCGGGTGAACAGGGCCGAGCCGTGGGCGCGGGGCAGCACGCCGACCTGCGAGACGATGGGACGGATGTCCACCGTGGTGCGGCCGTCGATGCGCTTGCCGGTCTCGATCACGCTGCCGCGCAGGATGTCGCTCTCCAGCTCCTTGAAGACGCTGGCCACGGCCTCGGGCGCGGTGCCCTCGGCGACCATCGTCTCCAGCGCCTTCAGCTTGGCGGCGCCGATGGCGGCGTAGCGCTCCTGCTTCACGGTCAGCGTGTAGGCCTGACGGACGTCCTGGCCGATCAGGGCGGCCATGCGGGTCTTCACCGCGTCCTTGTCGTAGGCCGGCGCCGGGATCGCCATCGGGTCCTTGGCCGCCATCTCGGCGAGGTCGATGATCAGGTCGATGACCGGCTGGAACTCGCGGTGGCCGAACATCACGGCCCCCAGCATCACGTCCTCGGGCAGTTCCTTCGCCTCGGACTCCACCATCAGCACGCCTTCGGTGGTGCCGGCGACGACGAGGTCGAGATCGCTGGCCTCGACCTGCTCCAGCGTCGGGTTCAGGACGAACTGGCCGTCCTTGTAGCCGACGCGGGCGGCGCCGATCGGTCCCAGGAACGGGATGCCCGAGATGGTCAGCGCGGCGGAGGTGGCGACCATGGCGACGATGTCGGGATCGTTCTCAAGGTCGTGGGACAGGACGGTGACGATGACCTGGGTCTCGTTGCGGTAGCCGTCCGCGAACAGCGGACGGATCGGCCGGTCGATCAGGCGGGAGGTCAGGACCTCCTTCTCCGTCGGGCGCCCTTCGCGCTTGAAGAAGCCGCCGGGGATCTTGCCCGCGGCGAAGGCCTTCTCCTGGTAGTTGACCGTCAGCGGGAAGAAGTCCACGCCCGGCTTCGGGGCCTTGGCGGCCACCGCGGTGGCCAGAACCACCGTGTCGCCGTAGCTGGCCCACACGGCCCCGTCGGCCTGACGGGCGACCTTGCCCGTCTCCAGAACGAGCTTCCGCCCGCCCCACATCATTTCCTTGCGGAAAACCTTGAACATCGTCGTCTTCCTTCCATCCGAAACCCTGCCGCCCCGGATTGGACGGCGGGTCGAGACCCGATCGGTGGTCCCGCCAAATGTGTCCAGCTTCAAATGGACAAACGAGTGTCTTGATAGCTTCAGTCAGAGGAAATCGAAACAGTCAACTGCCCATTGTAGCCCTTGCAAAGGGTCGCCAGGAACGAATGGATGATTGTAAATCTGTAGGCAAAATCGTCGTAGCGCACGCCTGTTCCAGTCCCGCTCCGCTCGGCAACATGCTGCACGTGCGAAAGAAAATTCAGGGCATGAGTCTGGATGGACTGGTCGAGCCTGATCCGCCGGATTTCCAGAAAATTCAGCGCCACCTGGAACGCGTAATAGGAATTCCGATAGGCAGCGATGACCGAATCCTGCCGCGGTGATACCAGCGGAGCCGCTTCCAGAATGCAAAGAGCGGTCAGGCTTGCGATCTTGAGCGGGTTGATCAGGGAATCTGCCATATGGGCGACTCCCTTCAGCGCAGCGACCCGCTGAACATAGAGTTCGAACATCCTGTCCTGACGGCCAGCATCCAGGCGGATCGGCGTCAGGGTCGGGTCGGACTTCAGCATGCGTTGATTCAGGACCGAACAGACGCCCAAGGCTGCCTTTTCCAGGTTTCCCTTGCGCTCAGCCCGCCTCACAGAGTCCGTAAGGATATCCACGCACTTTTTCCTGATCCCAATAACGACAACAGCCCAGGAAAATCCCGGGCTTTGGTCAATCGGCTTTCCTGGATCCGGAAGCCATCTTCTGAAGCTGGTCGAAAAATCCGAGACCGGACTCTGTGTCGTCAGCCAGATTCTGTTCCATCTGCCGCGCGAAAACGGCCTCATCGAACGGGGCAGAGGAATTTCGGATCAGCCCCACGGCAACCTGGTCGAATATCTGCTGCTCCCAACCCGCATCGTCACTGGCGGACATTCGTTGCTCCCGATTCGGAAATCCGTGCGAAGTGAATCACAGTCCGATTCGCTCCGCACGGATTTTCGCGACTCCTATGCGTCAGCGACGCAGGCCCAGGCGCTGGATCAGGGTGTCGTACCGGCCCTGGTTCTTGCGCTTGAGATAGTCCAGCAGACCACGGCGCTGGCCGACCATGACCAGCAGGCCACGGCGCGAATGGAAATCCTTCGCGTGGGTCTTCAGGTGCTCGGTCAGGTTCACGATGCGCTCCGTCAGGATCGCAACCTGCACCTCGGGCGACCCGGTGTCGCCGTCCTTGGTCTTGTATTCCTCGATGAGCGCCTGCTTGCGCTCGGGAGTGATCGACATCGTCGTCTCCAGTCAGAAGGATTGATCCGCCCCGGGCTTCGGCCACGGGCCCCCACGGGGGACGGAATGCGATAAAGCCGCAACGCGCGGCCGTGCCGGGATGTCGTCCAGCACGGTCGCGGCGGTACGGCGATGACCGGCGGACAAGTGCCCTGCCCGCCGGGACGAGTCAAGCGGATTCGCGGAAAGGACGGCTGAGCGGAAGGGCCGGAGGCGGGGCAGGACAGGCCCCGCCCCCACCGTCACGTCACAGGTTCAGCACGCGCACCGGGTGGATGGTGGCGCCTTCCACCCGGACCAGGGCGACCGGCCGGCCGAAGGCGGTGGCCAGCGCCGCCGCCCCGCCCTCCTCCGGGTCCAGGCTCTCCCCGATCCGGCGCAGCCGCTCGGTATCCTGCCGGCGCAGCAGCAGCACCGGCTGGCCCTGGCGCAGGCGCTGCGCCTCGGCATCGGTCAGCGCGATGGCCGGCAGCGTGTCCAGCGCCATCTCCACCGGCTGGATCGCCGCCGCGGCACCACCGTCCTGGACCAGCCGCTCCAGGCTCTCCAGCGTCACCGCCTCCGCCAGCGTGAAGCGGCCGACGCGCAACCGGCGCAGTTCCAGCACATGGCCCACGGTGCCGAGCGCGCGGGCAAGGTCGCGGGCAAGGCTGCGCATGTAGGTGCCCTTGCCGCACTCCACCTCGAACACGGCGGTGTCGGCGTCGGGCCGTTCGGTCAGGTGGAAGCCGTCCACCCGCACCTCGCGCGGGCGCAGCTCCACCGTCTCGCCCTCGCGGGCCAGGTCGTAGGCGCGCTCGCCGTCCACCTTGATGGCGGAATACTGCGGCGGCACCTGGGTGATCAGGCCGGTGAAGCGGGGCAGCGCCGCCTCGATCTCCTCGTCCGTGGGGCGCAGGTCGGACGTGGCGATGACGCTGCCGGCACGGTCGTCGGTATCGGTGGCGGCCCCGAAGCGCAGGACGAAGCGGTAGGTCTTCTCCCCGTCCATGGCGTACTGCACGGTCTTCGTCGCTTCGCCCAGGGCGATGGGCAGGACGCCGGTGGCGATCGGGTCCAGCGTGCCGCCATGGCCCGCCTTTTCCGCCTGCAACAGCCAGCGCACCTTGGACATGGCCTGGGTGCTGGTCATGCCGCCGGGCTTGTCCAGCACCAGCCAGCCATGGACGGGCTGACCCTTCCGCTTACGCGCCACGACGGCCCTCCCGCTCGCCGCCATCCAGATCGGGGGCGTCAGGGGCGTCCAGATCGTCGTCGTCCTCCCCGTCCTCCCCGTCCTCGGCACCGCCGCGGTCCAGCGGCACGCCTTCGGCGTCCAGGTCGCGGGTGATGTCGCGGGCCACGGCCGGATCGTGCAGCAGCCGGTCGATGCGGTCCGCATAGGCGAAGGAGGTATCCTCCTGGAAGCCGATGCGCGGCGCGTGCTGCAACCGCACGGCATGGGCGATCTGCGCCCGGAAGAAGGGGGCGGCGTGGTTCAACGCGGCGATCACCTCGGGATGGCCGCCGCCCAGCGGCATGACGAAGGCCGTCGCGTTCTTCAGGTCCGGGCTGACCCGGACCTCGGTCACGGTGACGTTGACGTCCTGCAATCCGGGATCGCGGAAGTCGCCGCGGCGCAGGATGTCGGCCAGGGCATGGCGGATTTCCTCGCCGACGCGGAGCTGGCGCTGGCTGGGGCCGGTGTTGCCCGGCTTGGTGGAGCCTCTGCCTCGGGACATGGGTATGGTTCCTTCTGGTCGCCTAGACCGGCCGCGGGATGGGACCGCGGGCCGCCAGTGGGGCGCTTTCGTACCCCCATTCAACGCCAAAGGGAAAGCGCCGTCACCACGCATCGGCGATGCCCGGCACGCCGGCCGCCGTGCCTGTTGTCGCATATCTTCAAGACCGCGCGGGGAGCACCGCCTATCCTCGGCGCCCGGACACACCAGAGGAGGCGGCGATGAAGCTGCGTTACACCATCCTGTATGTCGATGACGTGGCGGCGACGCTGGCGTTCTACCGCGAGGCCTTCGGGGTCGAAACCCGGATGCTGCACGAGAGCGGCGATTATGGCGAGCTGGACACCGGCGCCACGACGCTGTCCTTCTCCTCGCGCGCGCTGATGGCCTCGCTGGGCAAGAACCCCGCGCGCCCGCGGCCCGACGCCCCGGCCTTCGAGATCGCCTTCGAGACGGACGACGTGGCCGGCGCCTATGCCCGCGCCCTGGCCGCCGGGGCCACGGCGGTGCAGCCGCCCGAGCGGATGCCCTGGGGCCAGACGACGGCCTATGTCAGCGACCGCGACGGCTTCCTGGTCGAACTCTGCACCGCCGTGGCGGGGTGATCCGCGGCAGGGCCGGGCCGGTTCAGCCGTAGCCCGGCTGGGCGAGCTGGCCGGCCAGATCGGCATCGCCACGCAGGCCGCGCGGGGTCGTGCCCAGCCAGCGGCGGACAGCCCGCGTCAGGTGCGCCTGATCGGCATAGCCGTGTTCGGCCGCGGCGTCGGCCGGCGGGGTGCCGGCAGCCAGGTCCCGCGCGGCCCGCCGCAGCCGCGCCAGCATCAGCCACCAGCCGGGCGTCCGGCCGGTGGCGGGCAGCAGCAGCCGTTGCAGGGTGCGCGGCGTGACGCCCAGCCCGGCCGCCGCCGCGGCGATGCTGCCCGGCCCCGCCGCCAGCGCGGCCAGCGCCTCCTCCACCCGCGCGCACGGGGCCGCATGGTTGGCCACCAGGGCCAGCACCCGGTCGGGCTCCGGCTCCCGCCCGTCCAGCGCGCGCAGCAGGCGGCCCGCATCCAGGCCCAGGCCGGGCCGCATCCGGAACCCGTGGAGGCGGCTGCCCGGCGCCAGCGCCACCGCGCAGGTGCGGTCCTCCAGCGCCGAGACGAACCAGAAGGGCCGGTTGCCGGGATCGTGGCGCAGGATCAGGTCGCGGCAGCCGTCCGGCGACACCCGCGCCACGGCCGGCACGGCGGGCGCCGCGTCCCAGACGGCGATGACGGGACATCCGGTCAGCATGGCGGACATGATCTCGGCACGGGGGAGGCTCCCGCAAAGAAACGGCCGGCGCCTGCTGTCGAGCATAGCGCCGGCCGGGGTCTCCGCCAATCCGGGTGTCCGCCGGTCCGGGTGTCTGCCGGCCCGGGTGCCGCCCCCGGCCCCGCCGGGAAAGGCAGCGGGGCGGGAACCGAAGGGGCCGACGAGGGGCCGACTGGGGGGGGGAAGCCGCCTCAGAGCGCGCGGGCGACTTCCTCCATCTCGAAGGCCTCGATCAGGTCCCCGGCGCGGATGTCGTCGTAGTTCTCGAACGCCATGCCGCACTCGAAGCCCTCGCGGACCTCCTTCACCTCGTCCTTGAAGCGCTTCAGCGTCTTCAGGGTGCCTTCGTGGATCACGACGTTGTCGCGCAGCAGGCGGACCTTGGCGCCGCGCTTGACGGTGCCCTCCACCACGCGGCAGCCGGCGACCTTGCCGACCTTCGTGATGTTGAACACCTCCTGGATCTGGGCGTTGCCGAGGAACTTCTCCCGCAGCGTCGGCGCCAGCATCCCCGTGAGCATCTGCTTCACGTCGTCGATGATGTTGTAGATGATCGAGTAGTAGCGGATCTCCACGCCGTCGCGCTTGGCCATCTCGCGGGCCTGCGGGTTGGCGCGGACGTTGAAGCCGATGATCAGGCCGTCGGAGGCGTTGGCCAGCGTCACGTCGCTTTCCGTGATGGCGCCGACGCCGCTGAACAGCACGCGGACCTTGACCTCGGAGTTGTCGCCGGCGGCCTTCTCCAAGGCACCCGCGATGGCCTCCACCGAGCCCTGCACGTCGCCCTTGATGACGACCGGCAGTTCCTTGGCCTCGCCCGCCTGGATCTTGCTGAACATCTGCTCCAGCGAGCCGCGCGCCTGCTGGGCGGCCTGGGCCTCCCGCTTCTTGCGCTGGCGGTACTCGGTGATCTCGCGGGCCCGGGCCTCGGTGCCGACCACGGCGAGGTCGTCGCCCGCCAGCGGCACGCCGGTCAGGCCCAGCACCTCCACCGGGGTGGCGGGACCGGCCTCGTCCACGGCCTGGCCGCGGTCGTTGACCAGGGCGCGGACACGGCCCCACTCGCTGCCGGCGACGACGATGTCGCCGACCCGCAGGGTGCCGCGCCGGATCAGCACGGTGCCGACGGGGCCGCGGCCCTTGTCCAGCTTGGCCTCGACGATGGTGCCCTCGGCCGGCCGCTCGGGGTTCGCCTTCAGCTCCAGGATCTCGGCCTGGAGCAGGATCGCCTCCTCCAGCCGGTCCAGGCCCTTGCCGGTCTTGGCCGAAACCTCGACGTCCAGCACCTCGCCGCCCATGTCCTCGACCACGAGATCGTGCTGCAACAGCTCGTTGCGGACACGCTCGGCCTTGGCCTGCGGCAGGTCGCACTTGTTGATGGCGACGATGATCGGAACCTTGGCCGCCTTGGCGTGCCGGATGGCCTCGACCGTCTGCGGCATGACACCGTCGTCGGCCGCCACCACCAGCACCACCACGTCGGTCACGGTGGCGCCGCGGGCGCGCATCTCCGTGAAGGCGGCGTGGCCCGGCGTGTCGATGAAGGTGATCTTCGAGCCCGACGGGAGCTGCACCTGATAGGCGCCGATGTGCTGCGTGATGCCACCGGCCTCGCGGCCGGCCACGTCGGTATGGCGCAGCGCGTCCAGCAGCGAGGTCTTGCCGTGGTCGACATGGCCCATGACGGTGACCACGGGCGGCCGCGGCCGCAGGTCCTCGGTCCGGTCCTGGTCGCCGATCACGCCCAGCTCGACGTCCGCCTCCGAGACGCGGTGCGGCCGGTGACCCAGCTCGGTGACGACCAGCTCGGCCGTGTCGGCGTCGATGGTCTGGGTGATGGTCGCCATGACGCCCATCTTCATGAGCGTCTTGATCACGTCCGCCCCGCGCTCGGCCATGCGGTTGGCCAGCTCCTGGACGGTGATGACCTCGGGGATGGTGACGTCGCGGGTCACTTTCTGGGTTTCCTGTCGGCCGAACTGGCGCTGGCGTTCGCGCTCGCGGGCACGGCGGGCGGCGGCCAGACTGCGGCCGCGGCCCCCCTCATCCTCGACGAGCGCCTGGCTGACGGTGAGCTTGCCGGTGCGGCGCTTCTCCCCGCCCTTGGCCTTGACGGCCGGCGCGGGGACCTTGGGCGCGCCCTTGCCGGGGCCGGGGCTGCTGCTGCCGCGGCGGCGGGGTCCCTCCTCCTCGTCCTCGTCCTTGCGGCCGGGCAGGCCGGTCGCGGTGCGGACGGCGGGAGCCTCGGCCCCCGGACGGGCGGTGGTGGTGGTGGTGCCGGGGCGGGCGGAGCTGTCGGTGCGCTTGCGGGTCTCTTCCGCCTTGCGCGCCTCCTCCTCCTTGCGCCGGGTCTCTTCCTCCAGGCGCTTGCGCTCGGCTTCCGCGGCCAGGGCCTTCTCCTGGTCCTGGATGCGGCGCAGCTCCTCCATCTCGCGGCGGCGCAGCGTCTCGTCGTCCAGCGGCTCCGCGGCGGCGGCGGCTTCCGCGGCCACGACGGCGGCAGCCTCGGCCACCGCAGCGGCGGCGGCGGCGGCAGCGGCCTCGGCCGCCACCTGCTCGGCGAGCGCGCGCTCCTCCGCCTCGGTCAGGGCGCGGCGCTGCTCCTCCGCCTTGGCTTCGCGCAGGACGCGCAGGCGCTGCTCGCGCTCGGCCTCGCTGAGACCGCGCGGCGCGCCGGACCGGCCCCCCTGCTGGCGGCCGGTGACACCCTCGGCCGCGCGACGGGCGGCAGCGCCGCCGTCGGCGATGCCGGGGACGGCCGCCTTCTCGAAGGTGCGCTTGCGCTGCTTGACCTCGACCGCGACGGTCTTCTGCCGACCGTGGGAGAAGCTCTGGCGCACGGTGTCTGCCGCGCTGGCGGCAGCGCCGGCGCCGGCACCGGCACCGGCAGCGGCGGCCGGCTTCTTCAGCCCCAGCGTGCCGCCTTTCCCGGACAGGCTCAGAGTTTTCTTGTCGCGGTTCTGGTCGTTCGTGTCAGTCATTCGGTATCCGACCGTCTCGTCGTTGATCCCTCGATGCGGTCCGGTGTACTCGTGTCCGCATCAGGCAAACTCGTGTCACGCAATCCCGCTTCACCCGCGGCACCCGTCCGGCCGTCCGGCGATCCTGCCGGCGCGGCCCTTGCGGGCGCCACACTCACCGGCGGCAGACCGGCCAGGGCCGACAGCCGTCCGAATTCCCGCAGCACCTGCGCGGTCAGCGGCCCACGGGCCAGAACCGCGTGCACCGCCTCGTCGCGCCCCAGCGCCAGCCCCAGCTCGCGCCGGTCCAGCACCGCCACCAGGGGCACGCCGGCCGCAGCGGCCAGCGGTGCCAGCTTGGCCCGGCCGTCCGCGGCCCCGTCGGCCGCCTCCAGCCAGAGACCCGGAACGGCTGACCTGCCGAACCGGCCCGACCGCAGGGCGGCCTGCACCTTCTCGAACCCGGCCACCGCACCACCGCCGCGGCAGGCCAGCCCGATCAGGGCCAGACAGCGGCGGCGCAGCAGGGCCACCGTGCGGATCGCCAGATCCTTCTCCACCCGCACGGCGCGACGCGCCGCCTTGGCGAAGACATTCCTGGCGACCGCCTTTTCGAACATGGCGGGGTCCGCCGTCAACCACAGCCCGCGTCCCGGGAGGGATTCCTCCACATCCGGCACCACAAAGCCGTCCGGTGCTATGACGAACCTCACCATCTGATCCCGGGACGCCACCGCGGAACTGGCGACGCAACGCCGCAGGGGACCCTTCCTGCCGCCCAGCACCTCGGGCTCGTCCGCCCCGGGCCAGTCGGCGATCTCCCCATCGCCCGTCCCGGCTCCGGCCACGTCGGCGCACGCGCCCTGCGGCGCCGGGGCGGGGCCCGCGGCGACCGTCAGGGGGCCATGGCCCCGGCGGGTCGGATCGGTGGTCGGGTGCATCGGGGACGGGTCCTCCTGTTTCCGGTCTCTGGTCCTCTCCGGCTCAGCCCTGCGGCTGGGCCGGGGTCTCGCCGGCAGCCTGACCGGCGGCACCGGCCTCGCCATCGGCGAACCAGTGGGCACGCGCGGCCATGATGACGGCGTTGGCGTCGTCCACGCTCAGGGCGTCCTTGCCGACGATCTCGGACAGCTCGTCGCCGGCGAGGTCGGCCAGATCGTCCAGCGTCTTCACGCCGTTCTCACCGAGCTTGACCAGCATGGCAGGGGTCAGGGCCTCCACGGCCGCGACATCGTCGTCCACGCCCAGGGCGCGACGCTTTTCCTCCAGCCTGGCGTTCTGCTCTTCGAGGAAGGCCTGCGCCCGGTTCTGCAGCTCGGCGGCGACGTCCTCGTCGAAGGCGTCGATCGCGGTCAGCTCGTCCAGGTCGACGAAGGCGATCTCCTCGACCGACGTGAAGCCCTCGGCCACCAGCAGATGGGCGATGACGTCGTCCACGTCCAGGGCTTCCATGAAGAGCTGCGAGCGGGTGCGGAATTCCTCCTGCCGCCGGTCGCTCTCCTCCTTCTCGGTCATGATGTCGATGTCCCAGCCGGTCAGCATCGAGGCCAGACGGACATTCTGGCCGCGCCGGCCGATGGCCAGGCTGAGCTGGTCGTCGGGGACCACGACCTCGATCTTGCCGTTCTCCTCGTCCAGCACGACCTTGGCCACCTCGGCGGGGGCCAGCGCGTTGACGACGAAGGTGGCCGGATCGCGGTTCCAGGGAATGATGTCGATCTTCTCGCCCTGCAGCTCGCCCACCACGGCCTGGACGCGGCTGCCGCGCATGCCGACGCAGGCGCCCACGGGGTCGATCGAGCTGTCCTTGGAGATGACGGCGATCTTGGCACGGCTGCCGGGATCGCGGGCCACGGCCTTGATCTCGATGATGCCGTCGTAGATCTCCGGCACTTCCTGCTTGAACAGGCCGGCCATGAACATCGGATGCGTGCGCGACAGGAAGATCTGCGGCCCGCGCTGTTCGCGCCGGACGTCGTAGATGTAGGCGCGCACCCGGTCGCCGGTCTTGAAGTGCTCGCGCGGCAGGCTCTCGTCGCGGCGCAGCACGCCCTCGGCGCGGCCCAGATCGACGGTGACGTTGCCGTACTCGACGCGCTTGACCAGACCGTTGACGATCTCGCCCATGCGGTCCTTGTACTCGTTGAACTGGCGCTCGCGCTCGGCCTCGCGGACCTTCTGCACGATCACCTGCTTGGCGGTCTGCGCGGCGATGCGGCCGAAGTCGATGGGCGGCAGCGGATCGACGATGAAGTCACCGACCTTGGCGGCGGGGTTCTTCCGCTTCGCCTTGGCGAGATCGATCTGCAAGGCCTCGTTCTCGACGGTCTCCACGACCTCAAGGTAGCGGGTGAGCTGGATCTCGCCGGTCTTGCGGTCGATGCGGGCGCGGATGTCGTGCTCGTGCCCGTACTTGGAGCGACCGGCCTTCTTGATCGCCTCCTCCATCGCTTCGAGCACATGCTCTTTGTCGATGTTCTTCTCGCGGGCAACCGCGTCGGCTACTTGAAGCAGTTCCATCGAAGCGAACCCTGCCTTTCCTCACTCGTCCTGTGCGCCGGGACCGGCCGCGGGGCCCCCGTCGGCGCCATCGACATCCTCGCCCGCGCCCGCCTTGGAGAAGCGGCCGGGGCCCTTTTTCTTCGCCTTCTTCGGCTTGGGCTGGTGGGGGCGGCGCGCCGGACGGGCGTCCTCCTCCACCTCCATCGCCCCACCCTCCGTTCCGGGGGCGGCGCCCTGCTCCGCCGCGGCCGCCGTCAGCAGCTCGTCGGTCAGTTCCAGTTTCGCCTTCAGCACGAGACCGAAGGGGATCACCACCAGCGTCGCCTCGGCATCGCCGGCCTCACCGGCGTCGGCAGCGTCACGGGTCGGGGCGGCCTTGGCCCCCTTGCGCGCCTTCTTCTCGACCGGCAGGGCCAGCCGCACGGCATCGTCCTCGATCCCGGCCAGGAAGCCGCGGAAACGCTTGCGCCCGTCCACCGGCGCCTTCGTCTCCAGCCGCGCCTCGAAGCCGGCGAACCGTTCGAAATCCTTCAGCCGGGTCAGGGGGCGGTCGATGCCGGGGGAGCTGACCTCCAGCGTGTAGGCGCCGGGCAGCGGGTCTTCCACGTCCAGCAGCGCGGAGACGGCGCGGCTGATGTCGGCACAGTCCTCCACGGTCATGGCGGCACCATCGCTGCGCTCCGCCATGATCTGAAGAGTCGGCCGCTGCCCGCCGGAGAGCTGAACCCGCACCAGCTCGTACCCCATGGCCTCAACCGAAGGCTCGATGATCCGACCGATCCGCTCGACCGCTTCCATCCGTGTCCGATCCGACCCGGCCCTGCCCTTCCGCGCCGGGCGAGGAAAAGGGGGCCCCAAGAAACGAAAAGGTGGGCCAATGGCCCACCCGCAAAGAGATCCGGCCCGCCGCCCGAGGCTGGGTGGCCGGTTCGTTATGGGATTGCTGAGGCCGTTATAGTCATTTCCGGCGGGAACGGAAAGGGGATTCCTCGTGCAAGACCTGCATCGGGGCGCCCTCTGCCCTGTGCCGGGCGCCGTCACGGCTGGCGTCAGGCCGGGCGGGGCGTGCTCCGGCATCTTGCACGCGGCAACCGACCCGAAGGCTGCCAACCCGAGACGGCCGGGCCGAAACGACCGGGCCGAGATGGCCGGGCCGGAGCCCCGGCGTCAGTGGCAGTTCATGCCGCCGCCCGGGGCCGGGTGGCAGCACTGCACCCCGGCGACGGACTGGTTGGCCAGCGCCTTCCAGGCGGCCAGGGCGGCCGCACGCAGGCTGGCCGGGTCCGTCGGCAGGCTGCCCTGGGCAGCGCCGGCGGCGGGAGCGGCGGGGGCCGCCATCATCACGCCGCCGTCGGGCATGGTCGTGCCCGATGGGACCGGACCCGATGGGGCCGGGGCAGCGGGGGCGGGAGCAGCGGGGGCGGGAGCCGATGCCGCCTGCCCCGACGCCGTATCGGCGGCGGGCGCGGCCTGGGCGAGTGCCGCCTGGGACAGCGCAGCCTGGGCGGCACGGGCAGCGGCGCGGCGCTTGTCGTCCTGCACGGCGTCATAGGCGCGCTGGTAGTCGTCCACGCCGCAATCCGTGGATTCGTAGATCTTCCCGCAGCCGTACTCCTCCGGCACCATCTGCGCCGCGGCCGGCCCGGCGGCCGGCAGCACGGCGAGCGTGAGGGCGGTGCCGACGAGGGCGGACCGGAGTCGGACCGGAAGCGGCATCTGCGGCATGATTCGGTCCTCCCCGCTCAGCCCGTGGGCGAGGCCTTGGCCTCCTCCAGGCGGAAATACAGGCCGTTGGGGTCCTCCCCCGTCAGCTTCAGCCGGCCCTTCAGCGTGACCATCTCATAGGAGAACTGCACCGGCTCGGTCGTCCGCACCTCGATCAGGTCGGCGGGGCCGGGCGGCGGGCAGAAGGGGCAGGTGGGCGAGAGCGCGCTCAGCAGGAAATGGGCGGACTTCTCCGACTGCTCCAGCGGGATGATCCAGCCGCCGATGGTGAAGTCGGCGCCGTCCAGCTTCTGCAGCGCCTCCCCGAAGACGGCGCGGTAGCGGAGCATGCCGTCCACCACCGACTGCTCCTCCCGCACGTCGGCGATCAGGTCCCAGCCCAGGGTCGCGCGCGGCACGGCCCCGGGTGCCTGCGGCTCGGCCGGGGCTGCCTGCTTCACCTCCTTGAAGGCGAAGGCCGGCGTGGCCGGCGCGCCGGCCAGTACGGCGAGGCAGAGGGCGACGGGAAGGGTGCGGGCGAGGGCGGCGGGGGGCGTCTTCGTCATGGACCGCAGCATAACCCGCTTCCTCAGCCCCGCGCCAGCACGGCGGAGACGTCCGCGCGGTAGACCTGGACGGCCGGGAGCGCCGCCGCCAGCAGCGCGATGACGGCCGCCAGCGCGAACAGCCACAGCTCTTCCGCCAGGAAGACGAAGCCGGTGACGCCCAGGTCCTGCGCCTGCGGGAACAGGTGCCCGGCCGCCACGGCGGCGCCGTGACCGAGCCCCAGCCCCAGCAGCGTGCCGGCCAGACTGACGGTCATCGCCTCCGTCACCAGTTGCAGCACCAGCGTGCGCCGGGTGCCGCCCAGGCTGCGCATCACCGCCAGATCGTAGCGGCGCTGCTGCAGGGAGTTGTAGAGCGCGACGAAGGTCCCCAGCGCGGCCGAGACGATCAGCACGAAGCCGAAGGCCCGCATCGCGTCCAGCCCGACACCGACGAGCGAGAGCAGCCGCACCAGCTCGCTGGCGGGGGAGGCCGCCTGCATCCCGGTGTCCTGGTTGATCCGGCGGGGCAGCCGGGCCGCCGCCAGCGGCGAGGCATAGGTCACCAGCACGGCCGTGACCTCGCGCCCGCGCCCGGACGCCGCAGCGTCGTGACCGTGCGCGGCATGGACGTCCCAGACGCTTTCCACCGGGGTCAGCACCAGCCGGTCCAGCACGGTGCCGGTCGGCTCCAGGATGCCGACGACCTCGAACGGATGGTCGGCGTGGGCATGGCCTTCCCCGCCGACGCCGTGGCTGCCGACGATCAGGTCGCCGACGCGCAGCTTCGCCGCCCGCGCCACCGTCGCCCCGACGGTCGCCTCCATGGACAGCTCGAACAGGCGGCCGTCGGCCAGGGCGGCCCCGTAATGGGCGGGATAGGCGGGGGTGGTGCCGACGATCCGGTAGCCCATGAAATTGTCGCCCAGGGCAACCGGGATCGTCTGCTTCACCAGCGGGTCGGCGGACAGCGCCTCCGCCTCGGCCAGGGGGATGTTCCCGGTCGGGATGTCCACATGGTAGACGGCGGAGAGGATCAGTTGCAGCGGGCTGCCCTTGGCGCCGACCACGAGGTCGATGCCGGCGGCGTCACGCGCCAGCCGGCCCTCCATCTGGCGGTTGACCAGCAGCAGCACGACGATGGTCGCCACCCCCAGGGCCAGCAGCAGCAGGTTCAGCACGGTGGTCAGGCTGCGCTGGCGCAGATAGGCAAGGCTGAGGCTGAAGAGGGTCATGCCGCGGCCTCCAGCGGGGCGGACAGGTCCAGGCGGTGGGCGATGCGCTCCTTCAGGCGGGCATCGTGGGTCGCCACCACCAGCGTGGCGCCGCAGGCCGCCGCCTGTTCCAGCAGCAGCTCCGTCATGGCGGCGCAGTTGGCGTCGTCCAGGGCGCTGGTCGGCTCGTCGGCCAGGATCAGGCGCGGCCGGTTGACGACGGCGCGGGCCACCGCCACCCGCTGCCGCTCGCCCTGGGACAGTTCGTGCGGGCGTGCCTTCAGCCGGTGGCCCAGCCCGACCCGCTCCAGCGCCGCCCGCACCGTGTCCTCCCCGGTGTCCAGCCCGACCAGCCAGCGGGCCAGCCGCAGATTGCCGGCGATGTCCAGCGCCGGGACCAGATGCAGGGTCTGGAAGACGATGCCGATGGTGCGGCCGCGGAAGACGTCGCGCGCCGCGTCGTCCAGGGCGGCGAGGTCCTGCCCGGCCACCCGCACCCGCCCGGCGGTCGGCCGCAGCAGGCCCGCGATGGCGTGCATCAGGGTTGTCTTGCCGCTGCCGCTGGGGCCGAGCAGGAGGCAGTGCCGCCCCTCCTCCAGGCGCCAGCGCGGCAGTTCCAGCACGGTGCGCCCGCCCGCGGCATGGCGCAGTCCGTCGATCTCCACCAGGGGAACAGGCTCGACCAGGGGAACAGGCATGATCCGACCGTTACAGGATAACGTGCCGCATCATGCGGAACCGGCCCGCCCGGGGCAAGGAGAAGCGCGCCTGAACCCGGCCGGGACCGGTACGCCCTGCGGATCAGCCGCCGTAGATCTCGTCCAGGTCCAGGCTGACGCCCAGCTCGGGGAAATCCAGCCGGCCTTCCCCCGTCACCGTCTCGCGCAGCCAGTCCCCGCCCTCGCGGCGGTCCAGTTCGACCAGCCGCTCCTCCGTCTCGACCAGCAGCACGTAGCGCACGCTCGGCAGCGTGGCGTAGTCCGCCCGCTTCTTCATGCGGTCGAAGGCGGCGGTGCCGGGCGACAGCACCTCCACGACCAGCACGGGATCCCGCAGCACCGTCCCGCGCATGTCCTGTCCGGCGCAGGAGACGACCACGTCCGGGTAGTAGACGGACGAAGCCGCATCCACCCGGACCTTCACGTCCGAGACGAAGACCTGGCAGGGGCGGCGCAGCCGGTTCCGCAAGGCCACAGCCATGTTCAGGGCGATCGCCGCATGCGCGAGCGCGCCCCCCACCATGGCATAGACCTCGCCGCCGACGAGCTGGTGCTTCTCCGGCTGCTGGTCCTCCCAGGCGATGAACGTGTCGATGTCCAGCAGGTGCCGCCGCCGCGCCGTCCGCATGACCTCGCCTCCACACCGTTCCGCGGGCGAAGCATAGCATGGCAGCGGGGGCCGGCGACAGGGCGAGCCGGCGACAGGGCGGGTCAGCCGCGCAGCAGGCCGCGCAGCCGGTACAGCTCCTCCAGCGCCTGCCGCGGCGTCAGCTCGTCCGGGTTCAGCGTCCGCAGCGCCGTCTCCACCGCCGAGGGCGCGGGCGGCGGGGCGGCGGCGGGGGCCGGGTCGGGCGCGCGGCGGACGGGGGCGGCGAACAGCGGCAGGTCGTCGGCCAGCCGGGCCACGGCCCCGCCCTGCTCGCCCTTCTCCAGCAGCTCCAGCACCTGCCCGGCGCGGGCCACCACGGCATCGGGCAGGCCGGCCAGCCGGGCGACATGGATGCCGTAACTGCGGTCGGCGGCGCCGGGCGCGACCTCGTGCAGGAAGACGACGTCGCCCTGCCACTCCTTGATCCGCATGGTGTGGCAGGAGAGCGCCGGCAGCTTCGAGGCCAGCAGGGTCAGCTCGTGGTAGTGGGTGGCGAAGATGCCGCGGCTGCGCCGCACCTCGTGCAGGTGCTCGACGCAGGCCCAGGCGATGGAGAGGCCGTCGAAGGTGGCGGTGCCGCGGCCGATCTCGTCCAGGATCACGAGGCTGCGCGGGGTCGCCTGGTTCAGGATGGCGGCCGTCTCCACCATCTCCACCATGAAGGTGGAGCGGCCGCGGGCCAGGTCGTCGGCGGCGCCGACGCGGCTGAACAGCTTGTCCACCACGCCGATGCGGGCGCTGCGGGCGGGCACGAAGCTGCCCGTCTGGGCCAGCACGGCGATCAGCGCGTTCTGGCGCAGGAAGGTGGACTTGCCGGCCATGTTGGGGCCGGTCAGCAGCCAGAGCCGGCGCTCCGGCGACAGGTCGCAGTCGTTGGCGACGAAGGGGCCGGCGGCCTGTTCCTCCAGCGCCTGCTCCACCACCGGATGGCGGCCGCCCTCGATGCGGAACTCCAGCGAGCCGTCCACCACCGGCCGGCACCAGCCGCGCGCGGCCGCCAGCTCGGCCAGCGCCGCCGCCACGTCCAGGGTGGCCAGCGCGCGGGCGGTCGTGGCGATGGCGTCGGCCTCGGCCGCGACCGCCCGCACCAGCTCCTCGAACAGCTCCAGCTCCAGCGCGAGCGCGCGCTCGCCCGCCTCCGACACCTTGCGTTCCAGTTCCGACAGCTCGACCGTCGTGAAGCGCACGGCGTTGGCCAGGGTCTGGCGGTGGATGAAGGTCTCCCGGTTCGCCCCCTGCATCAGCTTGTCGGCATGGGTGGGGGTGGTCTCGATGTAATAGCCCAGCACGTTGTTGTGCCGGATCTTCAGGCTGGCGATGCCGGTGCGCTCGGCGTAGCGGGCCTGCAGCCCGGCGATGTGGCGGCGGCTGTCGTCGCGCAGCCCGACCAGCTCGTCCAGCGTCGCGGAATAGCCCCGCGCGATGAAGCCGCCGTCGCGGGCCAGCAGCGGCAGCTCCGGCCCCAGCGCCTCGGCCAGCCGGCGGGCCAGCGGCGCATGCCCCGGCCCGTCCAGCCCGGCCGCCGCCTCGGCCAGCCCCGCCGGCAGCGGCGTCAGCCCGCCGGCCAGCAGGCGCCCGCGCAGCTCCGCCGCAGCGCCCAGCGCCTCGCGCACGGCGGCAAGGTCGCGCGGGCTGCCGCGGCCCAGCGTCAGGCGGGAGAGCGAGCGCTCCACGTCCGGGGTCTGGCGCAGCAGGCCGCGCAGCCCGGCGCGCAGGAACTCCTCCCCGGCGAAGAAGGCGACCATGTCCAGCCGCCGCTCGATCTCCGCCGGCACGGTCAGGGGGGCCCCCAGCCACGCGGCCAGCAGGCGCGCACCCGCACCGCTGACGGTGCGGTCGATGGCGGCCAGCAGGCTGCCCTTGCGTTCCCCGGCCAGGGTGCGGGTCAGTTCCAGGTTCCGCCGGGTGGCCGGGTCGATCTCCATGACCTGCCCGGCCCCCAGCCGGCGCGGCCGGTCCAGCCGGGGCAGCCGGCCCTTCTGGGTCAGCTCCACATAGTCCACCAGGGCGCCGGCGGCGGCGACCTCGGCCCGGCCGAAGGCGCCGAAGGCGTCCAGCGTGCCGACGCCGTAGAGCGCCAGCAGGCGCTGGCGGCCGTTCTCGCTGTCGAAGCGGGGGGTGGGCTGCACCGTCAGGCGCTGCTTCCACTCCGCCCACAGCTCGAACAGCTCCGGCGCCTGGGACAGCCGCTCGGGCAGCAGCACCTCCCCCGGCGCCAGCCGCGCCAGCGCCGCGCCGAGGCCGGCGCGCTCCACGGGCTGCACGGTCAGCTCCCCGGTGGAAAGGTCGAGCCAGGCCAGCCCGACCTCGCCGCCGGCTTCCGCCAGGGCGGCCAGATAGTTGTTGGCGCGGGAGTCCAGCAGCCCGTCCTCGGTGATGGTGCCGGGGGTGACCACCCGGATCACCTCCCGCCGCACCACGGACTTGGAACCGCGCTTCTTCGCCTCTGCCGGGTCCTCCGTCTGCTCGCAGATGGCGACGCGGAAGCCGGCGCGGATCAGCCGGGACAGGTACTGCTCGTGGCTGTGGACCGGCACGCCGCACATGGCGATGTCCTCGCCCAGATGCTGGCCGCGCTTGGTGAGCGCGATGTCCAGGGCCGCCGCGGCCTGCACCGCGTCGTCGAAGAACAGCTCGTAGAAATCCCCCATGCGGTAGAACAGCAGGCAGTCCGCATGCTGGCGCTTGATCTCCAGATACTGCGCCATCATCGGCGTGACGGCGGCAGCAGGGGCGGCACCAGGGGAGCCGGCAGGGGAAGCGGCGGGATCGGCGTGGTCGGGCACGGCGGTCGGATCGGGCTCTGCGGAACGGGGGAAACGCCCCGGCGGGGGCGGGGCACCGTAGCACCCCCCGCCGCCGCCGACCAAGCCCCCGGGCGGCACCGGGCCGTGCCGGGCCGGGTTCAGAGGGGCCGGCTCAGAGGGGCCGGAGGGAGACGTCCACCCCGGCCAGCAGGCCGCCCATCGCCGACAGCGGCGGCGGGTCGGGCATGTCGGTGCGCTGCACCACCCCGGCCAGCAGCATGTCCACCGTCTGCCCGTCACGCGACAGCGGCAGCAGCAGCGCCAGCGCCTCGACCTGCCCGCCGCGCCCGTCCTGGCCCGGCCGGCCCAGACGAATCCGGAACTCCGCGAACAGGGGGTGGCCGTCGGCGACGACGCTGCGGCAGGCGTCCAGCGCCGGGCCGCCCAGCTCCCGCACCCGCGCCTCCGACAGCAGGGTGCCGGTCAGGGGCCGGCCGAACAGCCGGTCGATCCAGGTGCCGACCAGACGGAACCGGAAATCGGCCGCCCCGCCCCCGGGACCGGGCACCACGTCCAGCAGGACGACCATCGGCAGCAGGCCGGGGATGTCCATGGGGTCGATGTCCGGGCGCGCCGGGGCAAAGCTGCCGCGGCGCCGACTCTCCCAATAGGTGTGAAGATCGACGAACCGTCGGTCGGCGGTCGGGGGCAGCGGCATGATCGTCGGAACCGTTCCAGGACTATCCTTATGGACCCGAGGCGGCCTGCACCGCCATGTTAGCATCCGTCATCAACCCCGATTGCCACCGTTCCGGCAGGGGTCACCACAGGCGAGACATACACGTTCCAGGGGAAACCCGGACCGCACAGGGACAGGGGAAGCCAGCCCGGGGTGACGGCGTTGCCGCGCCGGTCCCGAGGGAACACTCCGCCCGGAACATCCACCCGGAATTTCCCGGTTTCCGTAGACTGCGCCGTCGGCAGACTCCGCCTTTGGTAGACTCCGCCGTCGAATGACTGACGAAGACTGTCACCCATGAGCATGCCGCAAATGATCGGGCAGAATCCATTGTCATTCGGCACCACCGCTGTTCTAGCGGCGGGACCGGCCGTCTGGCAAGCAATATTGCGGTATTTGCCGCACATCCGCGTCGCGCCCGGAGAGGCATGATGGAGATCCTCGACACCCCCCAGGCGCTCGACGGGCTGCCCCGGCGGATCGCCCAGTTGCTCGACCTGTTCCCGACCCGGCGCATGGCGGCGACGGTCGCCGGGATCAGCACGGACCAGCTCACCCGCTATGCCCAGGGCCGCAGTTCCCCGCCGTTCGAGGTGCTGGCGCGGCTGGCGCGCGACCGCACGGTCAGCCTGGACTGGCTGGCCAGCGGCAGCGGGGAGATGCGGCTGGACCGCCGCCTGGCGGAGACCGATCCCGGCCTTGCCCTGCTGGGCCTGCTGCCGTCGGAGGAGCCGGGCTGGTACCGCCCGCGGGCACTGGCGCCCCGGCTGCCGGCCCCCACCGGGCTGCCGGCGGCCCCCGTCGCCGTGATGGCGGCGGACGACGCGCTGGCGCCCGAAGGCGTGCGCTCCGGCTTCATCTGCTACGGCAGCGTGGGCGGGGAACTGGTGGAGGGCGACCTGCTGTTCGCCGAGCGCAGCGACGGCCTGTGCGCCCTGCGCCGGTTCGAGGGCGTCGTCGGCGGCGTGCTGCGGCTGGCCCGCTACGACCCGGCCGACCCGCGCCGGCTGCCGATGGTGGAGGCGGTGGGGGAGGAGCGCATCGTCCGCCTCGCCCCCATCCTGAAGATCCGCCGCAAACTCTGACGGACCCGACCGCCGGGCCTTGCGGGGAGCCGGGTGCGGTCAGGCGGCGTCAGACGCCCAGGCGGCGGCTCACCTCGGCCAGCAGCCCCTCGGCCCCCACCGCGACGAGGTCCAGAACCTCCTCGAAATGGTCGGCATGGCCGTAATAGGGGTCGGGCACGTCGCGGCCGCGCAGGGGTGGCGGCGCGAAGTCGAGGAACAGATGCAGCCGTCCCGACGATCCCGGCGGCCCCATGCGGGACAGGTGCGACAGGTGCCCGCGGTCCATCGCCAGCAGCAGGTCGAAGCGGTGGAAGTCCGCCGCCTCCACCCGCCGCGCCCGCAGGGCCGACAGGTCGACGCCGCGCGCCTTCGCCGCGGCGACGGAGCGGCGGTCGGGCGGATCGCCGACGTGATAGCCGTGGGTGCCGGCGCTGTCGATGCGGACCCGGTCGGCCAGCCCGGCCCGCGCCACGGCCTGACGGAACAGCCCCTCCGCCGTGGGCGAACGGCAGATGTTTCCGGTGCAGACGAACAGAACGCCCAGCGTCCCCGGACCCTCGGCCGCGCTCATCGCACCCGCTCGAAGACGATGCGCTGGCCCAGCGGCAGCTCGTTGGCGATGCGCCCGCCCTCCAGCACGACATAGACATCGCCCGAGGAACTGCCCTCGGGGAAGACGATCACCCGGTCGCCGACGCCCTGCCCCTGCACGTCGTAGCCGACCCGGGTCGCCGCGCCGGCGGCGATCATGGTGTCGGCGCGGAACTCGACGGTCTGCCCCTGCATCAGCAGGCCCAGCCCCTCGGAGAGCGGGTTGCCCGTCTCCGGCACCATCCGCCAGGAGCCGATCAGCGGATTGTTCTTGCCGCCGCCGTCACAGGCCGCGAGCCCCGCCAGCATCGCCAGCACCATCCAGAACCGCCGCATCCGTTCCTCCCTTGCACCCGCAGCATGCCACCCCCGCACCGGCTCCGGGGGCGGCGGCACCATAGCGGCCCCCCGGCGGGGAGGAAAGCCGACCCGCGCCCTGCGGCGTCACGGCGGGCGGAACGCCCCGCCCTGCGGCGGTACGTCATGACGCCGGGCGCGCTGTTCCGTATTCTATGGCGGCATTCCATGGCGACCTCGCCCGATGTCCGTCCGCAGTCCGCCGGAGCCCCGATGCCCACCTTCGACCTCAGCCCGCGCCAGCCCATCGTCATCCTGACCGGAGCCGGCATCAGCCGGGAATCCGGGCTGCACACCTTCCGCGACGCCGACGGCATCTGGGCCCGGGTGCGGATCGAGGACGTGGCGACGCCCGAAGGGTTCGAGCGCGATCCCGAGCGGGTGCAGGGCTTCTACAACGCCCGCCGCCGCGGCCTGCTGGAACCGGAGGTGCAGCCCAACGCCGCACACCATGCGCTGGCCCGGCTGGAGGCGGCCTGGCCGGGCGGGGTGCTGCTGGTGACGCAGAACATCGACGACCTGCACGAGCGCGCCGGCAGCCGCAACCTGATCCACATGCATGGCGAGCTGATGAAGGTGCGCTGCACCGCCTGCGGAAGCGTCACCCGGCGCGACCACGACGTGGTGACGGGCGAGCCCTGCCCCGCCTGCGGCAGCGCCGGCAGCCTGCGCCCGCATGTCGTCTGGTTCGGGGAGATGCCCCTGGAAATGGAGCGCATCCAGGCCGCGCTGGAGGGCTGCGGCCTGTTCGTCTCGATCGGCACGTCGGGCAATGTCTACCCGGCGGCGGGCTTCGTGGCCGAGGCGCGCGCGGCCGGGGCGATGACGCTGGAGCTGAACCTGGAACCGTCGCACGGCGCCCGCCTGTTCGCGGAAGGCGCCTACGGTCCCGCCACCAGCGTCGTACCCGCCTGGGTGGAGCGCATGCTCGCCGGCCTTGACGGCCTGCGCGGCTGACGCCCCCTCCAGGGTCCGGTCCCGGGGCTTCTACAGCAGGACCCGGACGAAACCGGCCAGCGCCCCCAGCAGCAGCACCAGCGTCGGCAGCATGGCGATCAGGAAGCCGGGGCCGCGCTTCTTCGCATCGCGGTAGTAGGCCAGGGCGTAGAGGATGCGGCCGACCGGCCAGAACACGCCCACCAGGGCCGCGGCCATGTCGCCCCAGGCGGCCGCGAACAGCCAGAGCGCCGGCAGGAACAGGACGATCTGTTCCAGCGTGTTGATCTGCACCCGCACGGCGCGCAGGAACTCCGGCGGACCGTCCATGGACGGCGCCGGCACCTTGTAGACGCCGCGGCCCCGCCCGACCATCAGGGCGGACCAGAAATAGACGAACAGCGCGGCCAGCGTGACCAGCCCGGTCCAGGCGAACGCCTGGGCGATCCCCCCCGCCATCCCACCGGCCATTCCCTGAACCGCTCCTTCCACAACCCCGTCCATGCACAGCTCCCATGACCTCCGCCCCGTCATGCGGGACGCGGGCCGGACTGTGACGCGGAACGGGGGGCGCGTCCACCGCGCCGGGCGCGACACGGACGGAACCGCCGCGACGCGGACAGCAGGCCCGGAACGGCCGTCCTGGACTCGGGCTCAGGCCGGGATCATGCTGGCCGGCATGAGCAGTCCCCCGGACAGATCCCCGACCAGACCGCCGGTACAGGCCCCGGACCCGGCCGGGCCGGAGGCCGAGCAGCGGCGCAAGGCAGCGCTGGCCGACCGGCTGCGCACCCGGGTGGACGCGACGGCCCGCGCCCGCGGCGAAGACCCCTACGAGATGCTGGCCCGCGCCATCCGGCACCTGTTGCGGAGCTGACGGTCCGGCCGCCGGTTCAGCCGCGGCTGCCGCCTTCCTCCAGCGCCGACGGCGGACCGCCCTCGGTCTCCTCGAACACGGCCTCGCCCTGCGGCAGGGTGGCGACCAGCCGGCGCCCCTCGACACGGCCTCCCTCCAGCGCCGACGGCTCCACCCGGCCGGTCAGCCCCCCGGCGTCCAGCGGGATGCCGGTCCAGTAGCCGCGTGTCGCCAGGGCGGCGGGCATCGGCTCCGGCGGGATGCCCTCCAGCACGACGCGGCCACCCTGGTCGCGCCAGCGGCCCCAGGCGATCTCGTTGTAGCGGATGTCCTCCTCCGGCGCGCAGGACTGCCGGGCCAGGGTCTTCAGCACGAAGCGGCCGTCCGCGAAAAGCTGCACGGCCCCGGACAGCACGTCCTCGCGGCAGGTGACGAAGGTGCCCGTGTGCAGCGGTACCGGCCGGCCGTCCACGCTGACCAGCCGGTAGGTGCCGACCGCTGCGGTTCCCGGCGCGGCGGTCATGGTCCGGGCCGTCCCCTGGGGCTGGGCCTGGGCCTGGGCCTGGGCTTGGGCTTGGGCCTGGGATTGTGCCTGGGCCTGGGCCGGCCCGCTCCAGGCCAGGGCAGCGGCCAGGATCGGCAGGGCCGGCAGCAGGGCGATCGTGCGCATGGTCTTCTCCGGAATCGTCGGCGCGTCCGGGGTCAACACCGGGCCGGCGGGAGCGTTCCGCGCAGGAGCACCGGGCGGGCCGCGGGGCGGCACCGGCACCGCAGACGGACAAGGGGCTTTGCCGGAGCGGGGCGTCGTCCTAGCTTGCAGCTTCCATCCCGCCCCGTCCGTCGCCCTGGACCCGAGCCCTGGACCCGAGAATGACCCCGCCCGGCAGCGCTTCCGCCTCCCCGTCTGCCCGGACCGCGCCCCCCGGCCCGGACCGGCGCCTGGGGGACGGCGGTGCGCTGCGCACCCTGCTGCCCTATCTCTGGCCCGAAGGCCAGCCGGCCATGAAGGTCCGGGTGGTGCTGGCGCTCGCCTGCCTGGTGCTCGCCAAGCTCGCCAACGTGGTGGTCCCGGTGCTCTACAAGGGGGCGGTGGACGCGCTGGCCGGCGAGGGCAAGGCCGACGGGCTGGCGGCGCAGGCGGCCGCCACGCCGGTGCTGGCGATCCCGCTGGGCTTCATCCTGGCCTACGGGCTGGCGCGGGTGCTGAACCTGGGGTTCGGGGAGCTGCGCGACGCCATCTTCGAACGGGTCAGCCAGCGCGCCATGCGTGCCGCGGCGCTGACCGTGTTCCGGCATCTGCACGGGCTGTCGCTGCGCTTCCACCTGGAGCGCCAGACGGGCGGGCTGTCGCGGGTGATCGAGCGCGGCACCCGCGCCATCGACCATCTGCTGGGCACGATGCTGTTCAACATCCTGCCGACGCTGTTCGAGATCCTGCTGGTCACGGCCATCCTGTGGCGGCTGTTCGACATCCGCTTCGCCGCCGCGACCTTCATCACGGTGGCGGGCTATGTCGTCTACACGGTGGTGGTGACGAACTGGCGGACCCAGGTGCGCCGCCGCATGCTGGACGCCGACACCAAGGCCAACGCCCGGGCCATCGACACGCTGCTGAACTACGAGACGGTGAAGTATTTCGGCAACGAGCGGTTCGAGGCCGAGCGGTACGACAAGGCGCTGCACGTCTACGAGGACGCGGCGGTGCGGACGCAGACCTCGCTGTCGCTGCTGAATGTGGGCCAGGGGGTGATCATCGCCGTCGGCGTCGTCACCGTGATGTGGCTGGCCGCCGCCGGCATCGTGGAGGGGCGGCTGACCATCGGCGACTTCGTGCTGGTCAACACCTACCTGCTGCAACTCTACCAGCCACTGAACATCTTCGGCTTCGTCTACCGTGCCGTGCGCGAAGCGCTGAACGACATGGAGACGATGTTCGAGCTGCTGACCGTGGCGGCGGAGGTGCGCGACCGCCCGGACGCGAAGCCCCTGGTCACCCGGGGCGGCGAGCTGCGCTTCGAGGCGGTGGATTTCGCCTACGATCCGCGCCGCCCGATCCTGAAGGGGGTCGGGTTCAGCGTGCCGGCCGGGCGCACGGTCGCCGTGGTCGGCCCGACCGGCGCCGGCAAGAGCACGCTGTCGCGCCTGCTCTACCGCTTCTACGACGTCACCGGCGGGCGCATCACCATCGACGGGCAGGACATCCGCGAGGTCACCCAGGACAGCCTGCGCGCCGCCATCGGCATCGTCCCGCAGGACACGGTGCTGTTCAACGACACCATCGCCTACAACATCGCCTACGGCCGTCCCGGCGCCGACCGGGCCGAGCTGGAGCGGGCGGCGGCGGCGGCCCAGATCCTGCGCTTCGTGCAGACGCTGCCGGACGGCTGGGAGACCCAGGTGGGCGAGCGCGGCCTGAAGCTGTCGGGCGGGGAGAAGCAGCGCGTGGCCATCGCCCGCACCCTGCTGAAGGACCCGCCCATCCTGATCCTGGACGAAGCCACCTCGGCGCTGGACACCCACACCGAGCGGGAGATCCAGGCCGCGCTGAAGGAGGCCAGCCGCGGCCGCACCACGCTGGTGATCGCGCACCGCCTCTCCACCATCGTGGATGCGGACGAGATCATCGTGCTGGACCAGGGCCGCATCGTGGAACGCGGCACCCATGCCGGGCTGCTGGCCCGCGGCGGCTTCTACGCCGCCCTCTGGCGCAGCCAGCAGGACGGCACGGCCCCGGAGACGGCAGCGGAACCGGAGACGGTGGCCTGACGGTTCACGCCGCGGCCGGTGCGGCCGGTGCGGCGGGAGGGGCCGGCGGGGTGTTCTGGGCCGGAACCGCGGGCGCGGCCGGCAGGGTCACGGTCACGGTGGTGCCGGCGCGGTGGCGGCTCTCCAGCCGCATCGTGCCGCCATGCTGTTCGACCAGCGCCCGGGTCAGCGCCAGCCCCAGGCCCAGCCCCTCGTTCGGCCGGGGACCGGCGGGATCGCGCAGGGTCTGGAAAGGCTGCATCAGCCGGTCCATGTCCTCTGCCCGGATGCCGATGCCGGTGTCGCGGACCCGCAGAAGCAGACCGCCGCCGGGAGCCGGTTCCAGCTCCAGCCGGACCTGCCCGCCGCGCAGGGTGAACTTGACGGCGTTGGCCGCCAGATTGGTCACGATCTGGCGCAGCCGCAGCGGGTCGGCCCAGACCGGCGGCAGGCCGGCGGCGGCCGTGCAGGACAGTGCGACGCCGTTCTGCGCGGCCTGCAGGGCCAGCATCTCCGTCACCTCGCGCGCGACCAGGGCGGCATCCACCGCCTCGGGGTCCAGCGGCAGCCGGCGCGCCTCGACGCGGGCCAGATCCAGCAGGTCGTTGACAAGGTCCAGCAGATGCGCCCCGGCGTCCCGGATCACCGTCACCGCCTCGGCCTGCTTCGGGCTCAGCGGACCGTAGATGCCGGCGGTCAGGGCCTCGGTGAAGCCCAGGATGGCGTTCAGCGGCGTGCGCAGTTCGTGGCTGGTGCCGGACAGGAACTCGCTCTTGGCCCGGCTCGCCTCCTCCGCCTCGCGGGCGGCGGCGCGCAGCCCCTCCTCGTGCAGCCGGCGGGCGGTGATGTCGGTGGAACCACCCAGCAGCCGCACGATCCGGCCCGATCCGTCGCGGATCGGGACCAGGACCGTCTCCCACAGCCGCGTGCCGGTGGGCAGCGGGATGCTCTCCTCATAGCGCATCACCTCGCCGCCCGCGACGCAGGCACGGTAGTGCCCCAGCACCTCATCGGCAACCTCTGGCGGCAGAACCTCCTCCGGAGTGCGACCGGCCAGCATCTCCTGCCGCAGCCCGGTCAGGCGTTCATGCGTGGGGCTCAGATCGCCGAAGGCGAAGCTGCCGTCCTCCCGGACCTCCACCGTGAACAGGGCCTCGGGCGCGTTCTCGAAATAGCCGCGGAACTGCGCTTCGGAAGCGGCCAGCCGGTCCCGCGCCTGCTTCTCGGCCGTGATGTCCACCACGAGGCCGTACCAGTGGACGGCCCCGTCCGGCTGGACCTGGGGCCGGGCCCGGATGCGCAGCCAGCGCCAGCCGTCACCGCCGCGACGGACGCGGCATTCGTGCTGCCAGGGACCGGGCGGCCGGGCGCCGTCGATGGCGGCGCGCAGGGCGGCGCGGTCCTCGGGGTGGACCAGATCGTAGCTGACCTGCGCCCGGCCGGGAACGCTGGTGGCCGGCATGCCGCACAGTTCCTCCCAGCCCGGGCTGGCATAGAGGAAACGGTGCCGGCGGGCGGAATGGCGGGCGAACACGAACAGCGCCGCCGGCAGGCTCTCGACAAGCTGCGCCGGGACGACCGGAAAGGGAACCGTCAGATCGGTGACCGACTCCAAGGGAAACTCCGGGAACCGGCCGGCCGGCTCCTGTCTTGTCCATGACGGCGGCCGTGGGGACCGCGATCATCACAGAATACGACCGTATTCGTTAAGGTTCGGGAAAAATCCGTCACAGCCCCTGCTCCCCGGGACACCGGCCGTTCAGGGAACCGGCAGGCCCTGGGCGATCAGCGCCTCCCAGGCGGCGTCCGCATCGTCGGCGAAGTGGAACAGCTCCAGGTCCGACGCCTCGATCATGCCCTCCTCGACCATCACCTGGAAATTGATCAGACGGGTCCAGTAGTCCTTGTCGAACAGCACGATGGGCGTGCGCCGGGCCTTGCCGGTCTGGGTCAGGGTCAGGATCTCGAACAGCTCGTCGAAGGTGCCGAACCCGCCGGGGAACACGACCAGGGCGTTGGCCCGCATCGCCAGATGCATCTTGCGCATGGCGAAGTAGTGGAAGCTGAAGGTCAGGTCCGGGGTGGAATAGGCGTTCGGCTCCTGCTCGTGCGGCAGGGTGATGTTGAAGCCGATGGTGGGGGCGCCGGCCTCCCAGGCGCCACGGTTCGCGGCCTCCATGATGCCGGGGCCGCCGCCGGTGGCGATCACGTTGTCGCGCACGCCGTCATGCATGTGCAGGGCGCCGCCGCGCTCCGACGCGATGTGGCCGAAGCGCCGCGCCTCCTGATACCAGCGCGCCGCGCGGTCGCTGGTCAGGGTGCGCCCGTGCCCGCCGGGGATGGGGGCCGTGCCCGCGTCCGGATCGGGACCGGGACGGACGCGGGCGCTGCCGAACACCACGATGGTGCTGCGGATGCCCCACGCCCGCAGATAGTCCTCCGCCTTGGCGTACTCCAGGAAGAACCGGATGCCGCGCATGCTGTCGCGGAACAGGAACTCCGTATCGGCCGCCGCGGGGCGGTAGGCGATGGAATTCTTCTGAAGCGTGTTGTCGTGACCGTCCATGGACAGAGCCTAGCATTCCCGTGCGGACACACCATGCCTATCGCACGGGAACCGGCCATGCCGCAGCCGGGGCGCCGCTCAGGCCGCGGCCGAATGCCGCCCCTCGCGGAACTCCTCGACGATCTTGGCGCAGAAGCCCGGCAGGTCATCCGGCTTGCGGCTGGTGACCAGCCCGTTGTCGGTGACCACCGCCTCGTCCACCCAGGTGGCGCCGGCGTTCTTCAGGTCGGTGCGCAGGCTGGGCCAGGAGGTGACGCGGCGACCGCGCACGCCGCCGGCGTCGATCAGGGTCCAGGGGCCGTGGCAGATGGCGCCGATCGGCTTGCCGGCGGCGACGAAGGCCTGGACGAAGGCGATCGCGTCCGGCTCCAGCCGCAGCGCGTCGGGATTGATGACGCCGCCGGGCAGCAGCAGCGCCTGGTAGTCGCCGGGGTCCGCCTGGGCCAGCGTGCGGTCAACGAGCACCCGGTCGCCCTTGTCATGGTGGTTCCAGCCCTGGATCTCGCCCTCCCTGGGCGCCACCACATGCACCTCCGCCCCGGCCGCCTTCAGGGCCGTCACCGGCTCGGTCAGTTCCACCTGTTCGAAGCCGTCGGTGGCCAGCACGGCCACGCGCTTGCCGCGCAGTTCGTCCGCCATGGGTCGTCTCCTTCGTGGTCGGGCCACGCAACACGCCGGCAGAAGGTGTCGCGCAGTGTCGCGTGGCGGGTCGGAGCCCCTCCAACCGCCGGGCGGGGCCGGTGTCGCGCCCGCCCGGCGCAGGGCTGCCGGCGGCGGAGCGCAACCCGCCGCCGCCGCTCCCCGTGCCGGACAGCGCCTGGACGGTTGACCCTGCCGCCCGGCATGCTATGTCCGGCCGGTGCCCGCGCGGACGGGCTGGAACGGACCGGAGGATGGCGGTGGAGTCGGTCGGGGCTACCCTGGAACGGGCGCTGCTGGTGCATGCGGTGCTGGCGCTGCTGGCCCTCTGGCCGGCGCTGAAGCTGCTGGCGCGGGCGGGACTGCCGCGCGCCTGGGCGGCGGTGCTGGCGCTGCCGATCCTGGGCTGGCCGGTGTTCGCCACCTATCTGGCCGTCGTGCGCTGGCCGACCCTGCCGCCGCGGCCGGAGCGGCTGCACACCCGCGAGCGCCTGCGGCGGGAGCGGGAAGCCCGCGCCGCCGCCGGCCGCGGCTGAGGGAGGGGATCATGCAGGACTATGGCGGACAGATGCTGTTCCTGACGGCCCTGCCGGAATGGGCGGCCTATCTGGTGCCGATCCTGGCGGTCACCTGGACGGTCTGCATGGCCGGGGTGGCGCTGGGCAAGACCGGGCGCAACCCGATCTGGGCGCTGCTGGGGTTCTTCCCCTATGTGCTGATGCTGGGGCTCTGGATCGTCGCCTTCACCCGCTGGCCGCGCCAGCCGGTTCCGGCGGCCCCGGAGGGCGACCAGGATGCCGGCCGGGACTGAGCCGGACCCGGTGGCCGCGCATCCCTGTCTGGACACGCCGGCCCCGGTCGCCTTCGCGCACCGCGGCGGCGGGCTGGAGGCGCCGGAGAACACGCTGGCCGCCTTCGCCCACGCGGCCGCCCTGGGCTACCGCCATATCGAGACGGATGTCCACGCCACCCGCGACGGGGTGCTGCTGGTCTTCCACGACGACACGCTGGAGCGCCTGACCGGCCTGCCGGGCCGCCCGGCCGAGCATGACTGGGCCGGGCTGCGCAGCGCCCGCATCCTGGGCGCGGGCGAGGGAATCCCGCTCTTCGACGCGCTGCTGGAGAGCTTTCCCGGCGTCCGCTTCAACATCGACCCCAAGACCGACGCCGCCGCCGACGCGCTGGCGGACGCGCTGGAACGCCACGCGGCGTTCGACCGGGTCTGCGTCGGCTCCTTCTCCGGGGCGCGGCTGGCGCGGCTGCGCCGCCGCTTCGGGCCACGGCTCTGCACCTCCGCCGGGCCGGCGGAGGTGGCGCGGGCCTGGCTGTCGGGCCGGGGCCTGCCGGTCGGCCCCACGGCCCCGCACTGCTACCAGATCCCGGTCCGGCAGTACGGGGTGGAGCTTGTCACCCCCGCCTTCCTGCGCGCCGCCCGGTCCCGCGGCCAGCCGGTGCATGTCTGGACCATCGACGACCCGGCGGAGATGGAGCGCCTGCTGGACCTGGGCGTGGACGGCATCATGACCGACCGCCCCACCCTGCTGAAGCAGGTGATGCAGCGCCGCGGCGTCTGGCGCGATCAGTCCTCGCCCGGCGCGTAGCCCCCGCCCTCGCGGTCCGCTCCCTGGCGCCGCCGCTCCAGCCGGGCCTCGTCCTGGACGGCGTCGTCATGGCCGCTGCGGGCGCTGAAGAAGACCAGCGCCATCAGCCCGCCGCCCAGCGCCAGCGTGCCGACCACGCCCAGCAGCAGGGCCAGCCCCCCGGCCAGGGGGATGTCGCCCGCCTCCCCGGCCAGTTCCGCCCCCGCCGTCCAGGCCCGCACCGCCAGGGCGACGGCGAGCGCCAGCAGCGCCAGCAGCACGCCGATCAGCAGCCAGCCGGAGCGGGTCAGGCCGGAAGAAGCCGGGTCCGAAGGGGGCTCGCCGGGTCGGGTCATGGCAACGGGTCTCCCTGCATTCGGGGCACGGTACGGGGGCCGGGTCCTCACCATCAACCCCGCGCGGCCGCTCCCGTCGCGCAGGCCCCCGCGCCGCGGATGCCTGTCCGGGTGCGGCGGGTGCAGCGCCGGTCTGGACAGGCCGGCGCCCGGGGGCTAACGTCCGCGCCCGTTCTTCCACCCAGCGGGACCCCCCGGCAATGACCAGCGGCGTCAAGAAAGTCGTGCTCGCCTATTCCGGCGGCCTGGATACCTCCGTCATCCTGAAATGGTTGCAGGAAACCTACCGATGCGAGGTGGTGACCTTCACCGCCGACCTCGGCCAGGGAGAGGAGCTGGAGCCCGCCCGCGCCAAGGCGCAGATGCTGGGCATCAGGCCGGAGAACATCTTCATCGACGACCTGCGCGAGGAGTTCGTGCGGGACTTCGTCTTCCCGATGTTCCGGGCGAACACGCTGTACGAGGGCACCTACCTGCTCGGCACCTCGATCGCCCGGCCGCTGATCTCCAAGCGCCAGATCGAGATCGCCAATCTGGTGGGCGCCGACGCCGTGGCGCACGGCGCCACCGGCAAGGGCAACGACCAGGTGCGCTTCGAGCTGGGCTACTACGCCCTGAAGCCGGACGTGCGGGTGATCGCGCCCTGGCGCGAATGGCAGCTCAACAGCCGCACGGCCCTCTTGGACTTCGCCGAGAAGCACCAGATCCCCATCGCCAAGGACAAGCGCGGCGAGGCGCCCTACAGCACGGACGCCAACCTGCTGCACATCTCCTATGAGGGCAAGGCGCTGGAGGACCCCTGGGTCGAGCCCGACGAGGACATGTTCACCCGCTCCGTGGCGCCGGAGAAGGCCCCGGACGAGCCGGAATATGTCGAGATCGAGTTCGCCAAGGGCGACCCGGTCGCCGTGAACGGCCAGCGTCTGTCGCCCGCGGCGCTGCTGACCGAGCTGAACCGGCTGGGCGGCAAGCACGGCATCGGCCGCCTGGATCTGGTGGAGAACCGCTTCGTCGGCATGAAGTCCCGCGGCGTCTACGAGACGCCGGGCGGCACGCTGCTGTCCGTCGCCCACCGCGGCATGGAGAGCATCACGCTGGACCGCGAGGCCATGCACCTCAAGGACGAGGTGATGCCGCGCTACGCCAAGCTGATCTACAACGGCTTCTGGTTCAGCCCGGAGCGGGAGGCGCTGCAGGCGCTGATCGACTCCACCCAGGCGCGGGTGAACGGCGTCGTCCGGCTGAAGCTGTTCAAGGGCAGCGCCCGCGTCGTCGGCCGCCAGAGCCCGAACAGCCTCTACCGCCTGGACTATGTGACGTTCGAGGCGGACAGCGTCTACAACCAGAAGGACGCGGAAGGCTTCATCAAGCTGAACGCGCTGCGCCTGCGCCTGGGCACCATCGCCAAGCAGAAGGGCTGAGGGCCGGGCCGAAGAGGCCGCCCCACCCCCGCATCGCCGCTTCCGGACGCCCGCCGCATGGCGGGCGTTTCCGTTTCCGGCCCATCCGGCCGCGCGGCCCCGCCGCAGAACTGCGGCACACCGCCCGGCGGCGGCCCCGCCGGACATTGGCGGTTGTGCCAGTCCGGTGGGCGGGTGATACTGACTCGCACAGCCCGGACCGGCCAGACCCGGTTCCGGCAGACCTCCGGCATCGCCCAGCAGCGCCGGGAAGGAGATGCCCGCCCGGCGGATCGCGCCGGCGGCGCGGCCCTCCTCCCCGGAGCATCGACCTTTTCGCCCACCCACAGCCGAAGAAAGACTGGATGGAACACAACATCTCCCTCATCACCACCCTCGCCGCCGGTTTCGGCATCGCCCTCGTGCTCGGGTTCCTGGCCGAAAGGGCCCGGATGCCCGCGCTGGTCGGCTATCTGGTCGCCGGCATCCTGATCGGGCCGGGCACGCCCGGCTTCGTGGCCGACGTTCATCTCGCGGCGCAGCTCTCCGAGATCGGGGTCATGCTGCTGATGTTCGGCGTCGGGCTACACTTCTCGCTCGGCGACCTGCTGGCGGTCCGGCGCATCGCCGTGCCGGGTGCGGTGGCGCAGATGGGGCTGGCGACCGTGCTGGGCCTGGTGGCGGCCATGTGGTGGGGATGGAGCTGGGGCAGCGGCCTCGTCTTCGGCCTGTCGCTCTCCTGCGCCAGCACCGTCGTGCTGCTGAAGGCGCTGGAGGCGCGGGGCGTGCTGGAGAGCATGAACGGCCGCATCGCCGTGGGCTGGCTGGTGGTGGAGGATCTGGCGACGGTGCTGGTGCTCGTCCTGCTGCCGCCGCTGGCCGGCATCCTGGGCGGCACGGCGGAGGTGGGGGCGGCGGTGCCGGCGGCGGACGGCACCCCGCTGTGGATGACCCTCGGCCTGACCCTGCTACAGGTCTCTGCCTTCATCGCCCTGATGCTGCTGGTCGGCCGCCGCCTGCTGCCCTGGCTGCTGTGGCAGGTCTCGCGGACCGGATCGCGTGAGCTTTTCACCCTCTCCGTCGTGGCCGCGGCCATCGGCATCGCCTATGGCGCGTCCGAACTGTTCAGCGTCTCCTTCGCCCTGGGGGCGTTCTTCGCCGGCATGGTGATGCGCGAATCCGAGTTCAGCCACCGCGCCGCGGCGGAGTCCCTGCCCCTGCGCGACGCCTTCTCGGTGCTGTTCTTCGTCGCCGTCGGCATGCTGTTCGAGCCCACGGTCCTGCTGGAGCAGCCGCTGCATGTCCTGCTGGTCGTGGCGATCGTCATCTTCGGCAAGTCGCTCGCGGCCTTCCTCATCGTCGTCCTTTTCCGCTATCCGATGAACACGGCGCTGGTCGTCTCCGCCAGTCTGGCGCAGATTGGTGAGTTCTCCTTCATCCTGGCCGGGCTCGGCCTCTCGCTGGGCCTGCTGCCGGCGGAGGGAATGAGCCTCGTGCTGGCTGCGGCCCTGATCTCCATCGCGCTCAATCCGCTCGTGTTCGCCACGGTCGAACCTGTGCGCCGGTGGATCGTCGGCCGCTCGGCGCTGGCCCGCCGACTGGAGCAGCGCAGCGATCCCTATGCCGAGCTGCCGTCCGGCACCGAGAGCCGGTTCCGCCAAGGTCAGGTCGTGCTGGTCGGCTACGGCCGGGTCGGCCGCCGCATCGCCGACGACCTGGAGGCGCGCGGCATCCCCTACGTGGTGGCCGAGCAGAACCGCGAAGCGGTCGAGGATCTGCGCGCCCGGGGCGTGGCGGCGGTGTCGGGCAATGCCGCCGATCCCTCGGTCCTGGTCCAGGCGCACATCGCCGAGGCGGCCATGCTGGTGGTCGCCACGCCCGACCCGCTGACCGTGCGGCAGATGGCGGAGACGGCGCGCACGCTGAACCCGGACATCGAGATCGTCCTGCGCACCCACAGCGAGGAGGAATCGACCCTGCTGCGCCGGGACGGCTTCGGCACCGTCTTCTTCGGCGAGGAGGAACTGGCCAAGGGCATGGCGCGCCATGTCGTGGCCCGGTTCGTGCCGACTCCGGAGGACACCCGGGCTCCCGGACTGGAATCCGCAGGCTCCGTGCCGGTCTGACCGGCCGGCATCCGCAGGGTCTGCGCGGACATGGACCCTGCGGGTGCGCCGGCGGGTCCCGCGGCCTCAGCCGGTGGGGATGGCGTACACCCCGAACAGCCAGGGGTGCAGGTGCAGCAGCGCCCCGTACAGCACCGTCACCGCCAGCAGGCGCAGGATGCCGAACTCGGCCGCGGCGCGGCCCAGGCTCTGGCGGCCGGCCAGGATGGCGCCGAAGGGCACGAAGCTGGTCGCCTCCTCGAAGCGGGCCCAGGCGTGCGTGCGCAGGGCGCGCTTGCGGGCGTCGATCAGGGTGGCCCCGACGATCCCCAGCGCCGCCAGGGACCCGAAGAACAGCAGGCTGGCCAGATCGCCGTTGGACGGCAGGTGCGACAGGCCCCACAGCCCCACGCCCCAGAGGAACGGGTGCCGCGTGATGCGCAGCAGGCCGCGGGCCGGCTCCTCCGCGAACAGCGCCTTCTCCTGCTTCACGGAGGTCGGGTTCGGCACCGTCAGGCCGCCGACGACCAGCAGCAGCGCCACCGGCATCACCGTCACGGGAATCCAGGCGGTCCAGCCGGCCGGCGCCCACAGCGGGACATAGGGCGCGGCCCCGTAGGCCCAGACCAGCCAGGCGAAGGCGACCGCCGCCACCAGCGAATAGAGGCCGAGATAGGCGTTCTCGCCCAGGCCCTTGACCAGGGCCGGCCGCAGCTTCGTGCTGGCGATGCCGAAATGGGACGCCAGCAGGAACGCCGACGCCAGTGCCAGACCCCAGATCGTGCCGACCATGCCGCTCCCCCTTCTCCCGTGCCGGTGCGTCGCGGCCTCCTATAGCACGGGGCGGCGGCGGCAACACCGGGCGCAGTGCGATTCCGGGCACAGTGCGATTCCGGGCGCAGGGCGATAGCCGGGCGCGATGCGGCTCCGGGAAGCGGGGAGGCGACGCAGGGCCGCGGGGCGGTGGCGCGCCGGAACACGACGGAGGGATTGCCCCATTCCCGCCGCTGTTGTCCGATCATTCTGTGATGCCCGCCCTTCCCCCGCCATCCGGGACGGTTCCCATGCGCCCCCTTCTGCCCGCGGCCCTGGCCGCCCTGCTCGTCGCCTCCCTGCCCGCCGCCGTCCGGGCGCAGGAGAAGGTGCCCGCCGTGCTGGCCGGCCATGCGGTGCTGCCCGCGGACGCGACCCTGCCGCCGCCGCCCGGCGCGCCGGCCCTTGTCACCGGTGCGGGCAAGTTCACCGGGCCGGAGAACCGGCGGACGGCGGTGCCGGGCAGCGTCCGCGGCCTCACCGGCCCCGGCCCCGGCGGGCGCGACACCGGCTTCGCCCTGCCGGTGCCCGGCCAGCCGCTGCAAGGCGTCTCCAGCCTCCGTTCAGCGGGCGACGGCAGCTACTGGGCGCTCGCGGACAACGGCTTCGGGGCGCGGGCCAACTCCGCCGACGCGCTGCTGGCGATCCACCGGCTGCGACCCGACTGGGAGACCGGCGCCGTGGCGCGGGTGACGACGGTCTTCCTCTCCGACCCCGACCGGCGGATGCCCTGGCCGATCACGCTGGAGGGGACGGAGACGCGCCTGCTGACCGGCGCCGACCTGGACCCGGAAAGCCTCGTCGCCACGGCGGACGGCTTCTGGGTGGGTGACGAGTTCGGGCCGTGGCTGCTGCACTTCGCCCCGGACGGGCGCCTGCTGGGCCTGTGGGAGACGGTGGTGGGCGGCCGTGTGGTGCGCTCGCCCGACCATCCGGCGGTGCGGACCCCGGGAACGCCGGACGGCACCGTCGCATTCGAGGTCGCGCGCTCGCGCGGGTTCGAAGGGCTGACCGCCTCCGCCGACGGCCGATACCTCCACGCCCTGCTGGAAGGGGCGCTGGTGCTGGACGGCAAGCGCGAGACCTGGGCCGACGGCCGGCCGCGGCTGCGCTGGCTGGAGTTCGACACCCAGGCCGAGGACGGCGAGGGCGCCTGGACCGGCCGGGTGCTGTTCTACCCGCTGGAGGCCGACGCCAACGCCATCGGCGAGGTCACCCTGCTGGATGCCGACCGGGCGCTGGTGATCGAGCGCGACGGCGGCGAGGGCGATGCCGCCCAGGGCTGCCCGGAGACAGCACCCGCCCCCACCTGCTTCGAACGGCCGGCCCGCTTCAAGCGGCTCTATCTCGTCAGCCGCAAGGACGTGGCGGACGGCGGGGCCGTGCGCAAGCTGGCCTATGTGGATCTGCTCGCCATCACCGATCCGGACGGCAAGGCCCGCCAGGGCGCCGCCCCGGACCCGCGCGGCGGCACCCGCCTGCCGCTGCCCTTCGCCACCATCGAGAGCGTGGAGCCGGCCGGGCCGGACAGCGTCGTCATCGTCAACGACAACAACTTCCCCTTCTCCGCCGGGCGCGCCCTGGACCGCGCCGACGACACGGAGTTCGTGCTGCTGCGGGTGCCCGAGCTGCTGGCGCGGCAGTAGCCGGGCTCACTCCCGGCGGCGGCGGAGATAGACGTAGAAGGCGCCCTGGCCGCCATGCTGCGGCTGGGCATGGTGGACGGCCAGCACCAGCGGGCGCAGCGACGCCTCGTTCAGCCAGCGCGGCACGGCGCTGCGCAGCACGCCGCGGTCGCGCCCGTCCTCGCCGTAGCCGGGACCGCCCTTGCCGGTGATGACCAGCAGCAGCCGGCGGCCGCTGCCATGGGCGCGGCGGACGAAGCCCGCCAGCGCGTCGTGCGCCTCGCTCTGGGTCAGGCCGTGCAGGTCGATGCGCCCGTCGATGGGCAGCCGGCCGCGGCGCACCTTCTCGTCCGTCCGCTTGTCGATGCCGCCGCGGTTGCCCAGCGCCGACGGGGCGAGGGAGACGCTGACCGCGCCGCGGCTCGCCACCGGCAGGCCGCCGCCCTTCAGCAGGTCCGCCAGCCGCTCCCGGGGGGAAACGGTGGCGGCGGCCTCCGTGGTCCGGGTGCCGTTGACGGCGGCCCCGGCCGTGCCGCCATCGGGCGCTTCGGCATCCGCGCTCCCCGCGGGTGCGGTCCCGACATCCGCTGTCGTGGCGGCGAGACGGCGCTTCAGCGGGCGCGCGTCGCGCACCACGGTCCGCCACAGCTCGCGCTCGGCGTCGGTCGGCAGCCGGTCCTTCCTAGCCATGCGTGAGCGCGGCCCCGTCTACCAGGATGATGTGCAGCCGCCCCGGCCCGTGCGCGTGGAGCTGCGCCGTCTGCTCGATGTCCGCCGTGCGCGACGGGCCGGTGACCAGGCAGGCCGTGCGCGGCATGTCGCCGGCCGCGCGCAGCAGGTCCCAGCCCGCCTCGTAGCTGCCGACGATGCGCTCCACCGGCAGCACGACGATGTGGGTGGAGGGCAGGAAGGTCAGGCCCGTCGGGTGGCCGGGGCCGGACGCCGTCAGCAGCGTCCCCGTCTCCGCGATCCCCGCCAGGGCGGAGGTGACGCTGGTGGCGTCGTCCGGGCGGGCGGGGCCGAAATCCACCTCCAGCGCCGGGCGGCTGTCCCAGGCCAGGGCCAGGGAGCGCGGGGTCGGGCGCCACCCGCACCCGGGCCGGCAGGGTTGCGGCCCCGCCAGATAGTCAGGACAACGGCGTCCGGCACGCCGCCCGGCCGCCACCCGCTCCACCGTTGCCGGCCACGGACCGGGCCTTTGGCGACGGAACAGCTCCACGAGGGCCGCCGGCGGCAGCGCCGTCCGTGCCGGGATCAGATTGCGCGGGTGCGCGGCCAGCCGCTGCGCCACCGCGGCGCGGGCCGCCTCCGCATCGCGCAGGGCGCCCGCGGCCCGGCGGATGCCGCCCAGGATGGCCGCCCGCGCCGGGCTGTCGTCGCTCCGGTCAGCCGCCACGGCGCCGCTCCGCATAGAGGTCCTGGAAGGTGCGCCCGGCCGGCGCCGGGAAGTCGCGCGCCGCGGTCCAGTTGCCGCCCAGCGGCAGCCGGCGCAGCCGCCCGCGCCGGCCGGCCAGCAGCGCCAGCAGCCTGACCCCGAGGCCCGCCGCCGCGGCGTAGAGCCGGGGCCGGCGGGCGAAGAAGGCCCAGAGACCCAGCCCGTGCCGGGCCGGCGCCGGGGTCAGCTTCCGCTCCCATTCCTTCTCCCGCCACAGCCGCATCAGCCGCGGCAGCGGGATGCGGACCGGGCAGACGCTCTCGCAGCGGCCGCAGAAGGTGGAGGCGTTGGGCAGGTGCCCCGCCTCCTCCAGGCCCAGCAGCGCGGGGTCGAGCACGGCCCCGATCGGACCGGGATAGACCCAGCCATAGGCGTGCCCGCCCACGGCGGCATAGACCGGGCAGTGGTTCATGCAGGCGCCGCAGCGGATGCAGCGCAGCACCTCCTGCATCTCCGTGCCCAGCAGGGCGGACCGGCCGTTGTCCACCAGCACGACATGGAAGTCCGCCGGCCCGTCCGGGTCGTCCGCCCGCCGCGGGCCGGTGGAGACGGTGGTGTAGGTGCTGAACTCCTGCCCGGTGGCGGAACGGGCCAGCAGCCGCAGCAGCGTCGTCGCGTCCTCCAGCGTCGGCACCATCTTCTCGATGCCGGTCAGCACGATGTGGACCCGCGGCAGGGTCTGGGTCAGGTCGCCGTTGCCCTCGTTGGTGACGATGACGGTGCTGCCCGTCTCCGCCACCAGGAAGTTGGCCCCGGTGATGCCCACGTCGGCGGCCAGGAACTTGCCCCGCAGCAGGGTCCGCGCCTCGGCCAGGATGTCGGCCGGCGCGTCCAGCGGCCGGTCGGGCGGAAGCTGGGCGTGGGTGCGGCGGAAATCCTCCGCCACCTGCTCCTTCGACAGGTGCAGGGCGGGGGCGATGATGTGGCTGGGCGCCTCCTTGCGGATCTGCAGGATGTACTCGCCCAGGTCGGTCTCCACCACCTCCAGCCCCTCGGCCTCCAGGGTGGCGTTCAGCCCGATCTCCTCGGAGACCATGGACTTGCCCTTGGCGACCAGGCGGGCGCCGGCGGCGCGGCAGATGCCCAGCACGGCGGCGCGGGCCTCCTCCGGCGTGCGCGCCCAGTGGACATGGCCGCCGCGGGCCCGGACCGCCGCCTCGAACCGCTCCAGATAGAGGTCCAGATGCGCCAGCGTGTGGTCCTTGATCCGCTTGCCCTCGTCGCGCAGGGCCTCGAACTCCGGCAGGTCGGCCACCGCCTGCGCCCGCTTCAGCGGGAAGCCGGCGCGGAACCGGGTGAGCGCGCGCGCCAGCCCCGGATCGGCCAGCGCCCGGCGTGAATTCTCCCGGAAGGCGTGGGCGGTCGATTTCATCGGCGCGTCCCCGCCCGCGGGTCTTCGCCCGCGGGCGTCTTTCCGCGCGGGCCTTCGCCCGCAGGCCCACTTCCGCGCGGGCTTTCGCCCGCAGGGCCTTCCCCGACAGGGGGCGCGGACAGGTCGCCGGCCAGCACCTCCGCGACATGGCGGACCTGCACCGGGCTGCCCAGCCGCTTCAGCCGGCCGGCCATGTTCAGCAGGCACCCCATGTCGCCGGCCAGCAGCAGGTCGGCCCCGGTGGCGGTGGCGGCGGCCGCCTTGTCCGACACCATCTTGCCCGACACCTCCGGGTACTTCACGGCGAAGGTGCCGCCGAAGCCGCAGCAGACCTCGGCGTCGGGAAGCTCGGTCAGGGACAGGCCGGCCACCGTCGCCAGCAGCCGGCGCGGCTGCTCGCGGATGCCCAGCTCGCGCAGGCCGGCGCAACTGTCGTGGTAGGTGACGCGCGCCGCGACCTCCGCCTCCACCCGCTCGACGCCGAGCACGTCCACCAGGAAGGAGACCAGTTCCCAGGTGCGCTCCGCCAGCGCGCGGGCGCGCGGCCCCCAGACGGGATCGTCGCCCAGCAGTTCGGGATAGTCGCGCCGGACCATGCCGGCGCAGGAGCCGGACGGGGCGACGACATGGTCGCAGTCCTCGAACAGGGGGATCAACCGGCGCGCCAGATCGGCGGCGTCGGCACGGTCGCCCGAACTCCAGGCCGGCTGGCCGCAGCAGGTCTGCCGCGGCACCACCACCTCGCAGCCGGCCCGCTCCAGCAGCGCCACGGCGGCGAAGCCGACGGCGGGCCGGAACAGATCGACAAGGCAGGTGACCAGCAGCCCCACCCGGGGGCGCCGGCCGGGGCCGGCCCCCGGGGCCGCCGCTGCGTCTTCAGGGCGATCCATGCGCGAAAACTCCCGCGGGTGCCGCCCGGCGGGGCGCACCCTTGGACAGACAATAGGCGCAGCGGGCGGGCGCGACAACGCCCCGCACCTTCTGCACCGGACCGGGATCAGGCAGCCGGGATCAGGCGGCGGGGGCGGGGCGGCTGTCGTGGAAGCGGCGCTCGATGGCGTCCCACAGGCCGCGCTCGATGGCGATGCCGTCCAGCCGGTTGATCTCCTGGATGCCGGTGGGGCTGGTGACGTTGATCTCCGTCAGCCAGTCGCCGATCACGTCGATGCCGACGAAGACCAGCCCCTGCCGGCGCAGCGTCGGGCCGATGGCGGCGCAGATGTCCCGCTCCCGCGCCGTCAGCGCCGTGCGGCCGGCGCTGCCGCCGGCGTGGAAGTTGGCCCGCGCCTCGCCCTCGGCGGGGATGCGGCTGACGGCGCCGGCCGGCTCGCCGTCCACCAGGATGATGCGCTTGTCGCCCTGGCGGATTTCCGGCAGGTACTTCTGCACGATCACCGGCTCGCGGTAGAGCTGGGTGAAGGTCTCCAGCAGCGCGCCCAGGTTCTCGTCGCCGGGCTTCAGGTGGAAGACCCCGGCCCCGCCGTTGCCGAACAGCGGCTTCACGATGATGTCCCGGTATTCGCGCCGGAAGGCCAGCACCTCCTCCTTGCTGGAGGTGATCAGCGTCGGCGGCATCAGATCGGCGAAGTGGGTGACGAACAGCTTCTCCGGCGCGTTGCGCACGGCGGCCGGGTCGTTCACCACCAGCGTCTTCGGATGGATGTGTTCCAGCAGGTGGGTGGCCGTGATGTAGGCCATGTCGAAGGGCGGGTCCTGGCGCATCAGCACCACGTCCATCCCGGCCAGCTCCAGCTCTTCCGCCGGGCCCAGGGTGAAGTGGTTGCCGCGCTCGCGCCGCACCTCCAGCCGGCGGGCGCGGGCGAACAGGCGGTTGTGCCGGAGCGCCAGATCGCGCGGCAGGTAATGCCAGAGCGCATGCCCCCGGCGCTGCGCCTCCAGCGCCATCATGAAGGTGCTGTCGGTGTCGATGTTGATGGACTCGATGGGGTCCATCTGGATGGCGACGGCCAGGCTCATGGCGGCTCCTCGGGGGACGGGGCGGGCGGGCACGGGTCCGCCCGGCAGAGGGGAAGCGCGCCCCCGCCCGCCTGTCAAGCGCGCCCGTCAGGTCGGCCGGGTGCGGTTCACAGCCAGCCGCGGCGGCGGAAGTAGAGAAGCGGCAGGATCGCGCTGAGCACCATCAGGACCAGGGCCAGCGGGTAGCCCCAGCTCTGGTCCAGTTCGGGCATGTGGGCGAAGTTCATGCCGTAGATGCTGGCGACCAGGGTCGGCGGCAGGAAGGCCACCGCCGCCACCGAGAAGATCTTGATGATGTTGGTCTGCTCGATGTTGATGACGCCCAGCGTCGCATCCAGCAGGAAGCCGGTCTGGTGCGCCTGGAAGGCCGCGTGCTCCACCAGCGAGTGGATGTCGCGGGTGATCGTCTTCAGCCGGACCTTCTGATCCTTGTCCAGCCGGGTCCCGGCGACGGTGACGACGAAGACGCCCAGCCGTTCCAGCCCGGCCAGGCTGTCGCGCACCTTCTGCGTCAGGTCACCGGCCCAGCCGATGGCGGTGATGGCGGACTTCAGCGCGTCGGAGCCGCGCTTGCGGGCGCGCCGCGCCCCGGCCCGGCGGCGGGCCGAGCGGGCGGCGGGCGTCTCCCCCGCCTGCTGCCGGTTGGCGGCGGCGAAGATCTGGCGCGAGATCCCGTCCAGCCGGCCGCCGACCAGCTCCAGCACGTCGGCGGCGCGGTCAACGACCGCCTCCAGCAGCCCCAGCAGCACGTCGATGGGACCCGTCACCAGCCCCGGATGGCGCATCGCCCGGGTGGCGAAGATGGCGAGCCAGAGCGGTTCGGTGTGCCGCACCGTGATGATGCAGCCGCGGGTCAGGACGAAGGTCAGCAGGCCCAGGTCGGGGTGGCCGCTGTCCCCGCGGGAGATCACGGGCGTCGTCAGGAAGGCGGCCTCGCCCTCCAGGTAGAGCCGCGAGGATGCCTCGATCTCGCTCATGTCCTCGCGCGTCGGCAGGTCCACGCCCAACTGGGCGGAGATCTGCTCGCGCTCCACCTCGGCCGGCCGCAGCACGTCCAGCCAGATGGTGCCGGCCGGCAGCGGCGCCCCGGGCTCCAGCGGCACGGCCGTCAGCCTGTCGTCGGCCCGGACATAGGCGGTGATCACGCGCGCGGCCTCCCTGGCGGTTTCCCCTGCTGACCCCGGAGGGGGCGGTCCCGGACGGGACCCGGTTGCAACGGATCAGGGCATCAGGTCGTCCGGCGGGGTGATCCCCTTCGACCGGCAGGCGGCCGTCAGCGTGTTCAGCAGCAGGCAGGCGATGGTCATGGGACCGACGCCGCCGGGCACCGGGGTGATGGCGCCGGCGATGCCCTTGGCCTCCTCGAAGGCCACGTCGCCGACGACGCGCGTCTTGCCCGCGGCGGCCGCGGCCGGATCGCGCGCCGGCACCCGGTTGATGCCCACGTCGATGACGATCGCCCCTTCCTTGATCCAGGAGCCGCGGATCATCTCCGGCCGGCCCACGGCGGCGATCAGGATGTCCGCCCCGCGGCAGACCTCCGGCAGGTCCACGGTGTGGGAATGGGCGACGGTGACGGTGGCGTTCGCCTGCAACAGGAGATTGGCCATCGGCTTGCCGACGATGTTGGAGCGGCCGACGACCACGGCGTTCAGGCCGCGCAGGTCGCCCACCACGTCCTTCAGCAGCATCAGGCAGCCCAGCGGCGTGCAGGGCACCAGCCCCGGCAGCCCGACCGCCAGACGGCCGGCATTGACGACATGGAAGCCGTCCACGTCCTTGTCCGGGTCGATCGCGGCCAGCACGGCGGCGGGGTCGATCTGCGGCGGCAGCGGAAGCTGCACCAGGATGCCGTGGATCGACGGGTCGGCGTTGAGCTGGCCGATCAGCCGCAGGAGCTGCTCCTGCGTCGTGTCCACCGGCAGCCGGTGGGTGACGCTGTGCATCCCCGCCTCGCGGGTCTGCTCGCCCTTGTTCTTGACGTAGAGCTGGCTGGCCGGATTCTCTCCCACCAGCACCACGGCCAACCCGGGGACCAGCGCGTAGGCGGTCCGCAGATGCTCCACGGCGGCGCCGATACGGCCCCGCAGGTCCGCGGCGAAGGCCTTGCCGTCGATGATGCGCGCTTCGGTCATTGCTGGTCTCCCCCTCACGGGACGGCGCCAGCCGCCCCGGCCAACTGCTGCGGGACGGCGCCAGCCGTCCCTGCTCCTCTCAGGGCGCGCCGGTCAGGACGCGCCGGTCAGGACGCGCCGGCCCCCTGGCCGCCGATGCGGGCCAGCAGATCGGCCGCGTCGCCCGCGATGAATAGTACTTTCGTCCGGTCCGTGCCACCGGACACGATGGACATGCTGCTCTTCGGCAACCGCCAGTGCTTCGCCAGCAGCGCGATCACGGCGGCGTTGGCCTTGCCGTCCTCCGGCACGGCCGTCACGGCCAGCTTCAGCAGGGTGCGGCCCTCCGGCCCGTCCATGGGACCCTGGACGGCCGTGCGCGACGCCTTCGGCGTCACCCGCAGGGCGACGCGCACCCCGCCGGGCGCGGCCTCGGCGAAGGCCGCGCCGTCGCGGGGACCGCCGGCGGAGGGCGCCGCCACGGCCGGCCTCAGTAGATCAGGCCGTAATTCACCATCAGACTGCGGATGAAATAGATCAGCAGGATGACGACGATGGGGGAGATGTCGATGCCGCCCAGGTTGGGCAGCACGTTGCGGATCGGGCGCAGCACCGGCTCCGTCAGGCGGTAGAAGATGTCCGCCAGGGTGTAGACGAAGCGGTTGCGGGTGTTGATCACGTCGAAGGCGATCAGCCAGCTCAGCACCGCCGAGATGATCAGGACCCAGACATAGAGTCCCAGCACCACGAACAGCAGTTGGAAGATCGTCAGGAGGAGAGGCTCCATGGGGCGTCCGGCCGTTGTCGTCGGGGGGAGCGGTTCGGGCGGCACCCTAATCCGGCCATGCGGCCCTGTCCAGCCTGCCCGCCAACGGGCCGCAGGGAACACTTGACAGCGCCCCCGCGGATGACCATTATCCCGCCCACTTCACGGGCATCGCAGTTCCCGCCCGCGGGAACCCCCAGGCGATGCCCCGGCGTGGGGCCGTAGCTCAGCTGGGAGAGCGACGCGTTCGCAATGCGTAGGTCGGGAGTTCGATCCTCCTCGGCTCCACCATTCCCCCCCCTTCCGGCGGGGATTTCCTTCCAGAACCACAGACCGGGATGCACTGTCCCTTGCCGACAGGCCTCCGCCGCCGTCGCGCTGCTGCCTCGGCGGGCGCTGTCCGTGCGCGCGGCCATTGCAGGCCCGCGCCCGCCGGGACGGGCCGGCCGCTCTCAGGCGGCCAGCCCGTTGAAATCGTCCAGCAGGGCGGCGATGCGGCCGCTGTCGGACTGCTCCATGATGACCCGGGCGCGGCGGGTCGCCTCCACCAGGTCGAGCGAGCGCACCCGCCGCTTCACCAGCGGAAGGTTGCCCGGCGACATCGACAGTTCGCGCACCCCCAGCCCCAGCAGCAGCGCCGTGTAGCGCGGATCGCCCGCCATCTCGCCGCAGACGCTGACGGGGATGCCGGCGCGGGTCGCGGCATCGACCGTGAACTGCACCAGCCGCAGCACGGCCGGATGCAGCGGGTCGTAGAGATGCGCCACCTGTTCGTCGCCGCGGTCGATGGCCAGCGTGTACTGCACCAGATCGTTCGTCCCGATGGCGAAGAAGTCGCACAGCGGGGCCAGCGCATCGGCCGACAGCGCCGCCCCCGGCACCTCGATCATCACCCCCAGCCGGGGCAGCGGGTTGGCGATCCGCACGCCGCGCCGGCGCAGCCGGCGGGCCACGGTCGCCATGATCTCCCGCACCTTCCGGACCTCGGCCGGGGCGCAGATCATCGGCAGCAGGATGCGCAGCGGCCCCTCCGCCGCCGCCCGCAGCATGGCGGCGAGCTGCGTCTCCAGCAGCTTCGGCTCGCGCAGGCCCAGGCGGATGGCGCGCAGGCCCAGCGCCGGGTTGGCCGGCTCGCCCAGGGGCTGGCGCAGCGCCGTCGCCAGCTTCTCCCCGCCCACGTCCAGGGTGCGGGCGGTGACCGGCTGGCCGTTCATGCGGCGCAGGAAGTCGGTCAGCTGCGCGGTCTGCTCCTCCTCGTCGGGCAGGTCGTCGCGGTTCATGAACAGGAACTCGGTGCGCAGCAGCCCCACGCCGGCGGCCCCCGCCTCCACCGCCGTCTCCACCTCGCGCGGCAGTTCCAGGTTCGCCAGCAGGGTGACGTCGGTGCCGTCGCGGGTGACCGACGGCAGCCGGCGCAGCGACTTCAACTGCCGCCGCTCGGCCAGCAGCGCCTCGCGCCGGTGCCGGTATTCCTCCAGCATGGCCGGCGAGGGGTTCAGGCAGACCCGGCCGGCGATGCCGTCCACCACCACCATGTCGCCCGGCTGCACCCCGGCCAGGACGCCGGGCACACCCAGCACCGCCGGCAGGCCCAGCGAGCGGGCCATGATCGCCGTGTGCCCCTCGGCCCCGCCCAGCAGGGTGGCGAAGCCGGCGATGCGGCGCGGGTCCATCAGGGCGGTGTCGGCGGGGGTCAGTTCCTCCGCCAGCACGACGGCCCCTTCCGGCAGGGTGGCGAAGGCCTGGTACTTGCGGTCCATCAGGATGCGCAGCAGCCGCTTGCCCACCTCGCGCACGTCGGCGACGCGGGCGGACAGATAGGCGTCGTCCATCTCGGCGAAGGTCTGGGCGATGGCGGCGATCTCCGCCTGCACGGCCGCCTCGGCATTGCAGCGGAGATCGCGCATGCGCCGCTCCACGCCGCGGATGAGCCGCGAGCCGGTCAGCATCGCCAGATGCGCGTCGAGCAGGAAGCCGACATCCTCCGACGCCGATCCCGGCAGCACCGATGCCTTGGCCTTCAGCTTGCTGATCTGCTTGCGCGCCTTCTCCACCGCCACCTGGAAGCGCGTCACCTCCTCCTCGATGCCGTCGGCCGGCACCGGATATTCGGGCACCTGGAGGGAGCCCGACTCGACGAGGTGCGCCGGGCCGATGGCGATGCCGGCGGACACGCCGAGACCGCGCAGGATGCGGTCCTGCGGCGGGGTCGGCGGTCGGTCGGTCTTCGGTGGACGGTCAGTCTTCATCGAACTTGCGCCCGACCAGATCGGCCAGGGCGGCCAGGGCCTCGGCGGCCTGGGGGCCACGCGCGGCGAGATGCACGGAGGTGCCGAGCCCCGCGGCCAGCATCATCAGCCCCATGATCGACTGGCCCGACACGGTCTGGTCGCCGCGGGTCACCTCGACCTCGGCATCGTATTCGGCCGCCAGCCGGACGAACTTCGCCGCCGCACGGGCGTGCAGGCCGCGGCGGTTCTGGATCAGCAGCACGGCGGTGAGGGCGTCGCCGCCCCCGATGCGTTCGACATCCATGGGTCAGCCGTCCGCCAGCAGGGAGGAGGCGACGTTGATGTATTTGCGGCCGGCATCCTGGGCCGCCTGCACCGTGTTCTTCATGGTCTCCGTCTTGCGCACGCTGGCCAGCTTGATGAGCATGGGCAGGTTGACGCCGGCGATGACCTCGACCCGGGCCCGGTCCAGGATGGAGATGGCGAGGTTGGACGGGGTGCCGCCGAACATGTCGGTCAGCACCACGACGCCGCGCCCGCTGTCGCATTCCCCGACCTTGGCGAGGATCTCCTCCCGCCGCTTCTCCATGTCGTCGTCCGCCCCGATGCAGACGGCGCGCACCTTCTCCTGCGGGCCGACGACATGTTCCAGCGCCGCGATGAACTCCTCGGCCAGCCGGCCGTGGGTGACGAGAACCAAGCCGATCATCTGTGCTCCTCGGGGGTCTCCCTGCTGGCGACCTCCCGCCACGGCGGGGCGGGTTCAGGCGCCGGGTGGCGGCGGTCCAGGTCGCGGTGGCCTTCGCCCACCTTGTAGCCCTGGTCCCGCAGCCAGCCGGCCAGCCGGTGGGCGGTGAAGACGGAACGGTGGCGGCCGCCGGTGCAGCCGATGGCGATGGTGAGGTAGTGCTTGCCCTCCCGGGCGTAGCGCGGCAGCAGCGGCGCCAGCAGCGTCGTCAGGTGCCGGAAGAAGTCCGGGAAGTCCGGGTCGCGCCCGACATGCTCGGCCACCGGCCGGTCCAGCCCGGTCAGGGGCCGCAGGGCCGGGTCCCAGTGCGGGTTGTCCAGGAAGCGCACGTCGAACACCAGATCCGCCTCGCGCGGGACGCCGTGGCGGTAGGCGAAGCTGGTGACGAAGACATGCAGGCTGGGATCGCCGTCCAGCCGGAAATGCCCGGTCAGCAGCCGCCGCACGTCATGGATGGAGAGCTGGGAGGTATCGATCACCACCTCCGCCGCCTCGCGCAGCGGCACCAGCAGCGTGCGCTCCAGGGCGATGCCGTCGGGCACCGGCCGGTCCACGGCCAGGGGGTGCGGCCGGCGCGTCTCGGTGTAGCGCCGTTGCAGCACCTCCTCCGTCGCCTCCATGAACAGCAGGCGGACCCGGAGGTCGGGATGGGCGCGCAGCGCGTCCAGCTCCTGCAACAGGGCGTCGGCGCTGAAATCGCGGGTGCGGCTGTCGATGCCGATGGCGAGCGGCCGGTCGTGTGCCTGGAACACCAGGGCCGTCAGCAGCGACAGGCGGAGATTGTCCACCGCCTCGTAGCCCAGATCCTCCAGCGCCTTCAGCGCCGTGGACAGGCCACCGCCGGACATGCCGGTGACCACCACCACCGGGCGGCGGCCGTCGGCGGGGTGCGTGGCCGCTCCCGTCCCGGCGTCCGCCCCGGCCGCCGTTTCCATCGTGAGGGGCTGGCCGGTCATGGCGCACCATCCGCGGGCAGGGCAGCGAAAGCGGGCGGCAGGAAAGGCATGCGGGCCACGGCCGCAGCCGCGGCGAGGCGCAGCTTGGCCACGGCCGAGACCTCGAACGGGGCCAGCGCGATGCGCGGCAGGGCGACGCCCGCCAGGGTCACGGTCGCCGGTTCCGGCAGGCGCTCCGCCGGACGGCCCGGCGGCAGCAGATCCGCGACCAGCGCCAGCGTCACCGCATCGAGATGGGGAACGGGCAGGATGCCGACACCGCGCACCTCCAGCAGCCCCGCCAGCGCGGCCGGCGCCCGGGCCAGCAGGCGGGCCGCCTGACCGCCGGCGCCGCTGGTGTTGTCGCTGTTGCTGTTGCTGTCGTTGTGGCTGTCGCCGGGCGTCAGCTCGACCACGTCATCGGCAACGAGCAACGCCCCGGCATCGACCAGGCGCAGGGCGAGGTCGGATTTGCCGGCGCCGGAGGGGCCGCGGATCAGGACCCCCGCGCCGGACACGCTCACGCAGGTCGCATGGATGCGGATCATGACGCCGGAAGGTGAGGCTGGCCGCGCCCGCTGTCAACGGAACTCGCAGGGACCGACCGCAGGGCGATCCCCCCCGGCCTGGCGGTCGGCGTCGCGCGGCGGCACCCCGATCAGCGCCCGCACCGGCAGATGGTCGGAGGCGCGGCGGGTCATGGCGCTGCGCACCACCTCGAAGCTGGCGAGGTGCAGCGTCGGGGAGACGAAGATGCGGTCCAGCCGCAGCGTCGGCAGCCGGGCATGGAAGCTGCGCGGCGCGGCGCAGTCGGGCAGCCGTTCCGACAGCCGCGCCAGCCGCGGCGCCTTCGGGCGCCATTCGTTCAGATCGCCCATGAAGACGGTCGGCCGCGGCGGCCGCGCGTCCAGGAAGGACAGGATGCGGGTGACCTGGGCATTGCGTTCCCACGGGTCGAGCCCGAGATGGGCCACGATCACCTGCACCTCCACCCCGTCCAGATCCAGCACCGCACAGAGCCCGCCGCGCGGCTCGCGCATCGGCATGGCGAGGTCGAGGGGGGCGACCTCCAGCACGGGGCGCCGGGTCAGCAGGGCGTTGCCGTAGTGGGCGGCGCGGTTGTGCTTGGTCGGGCCGGCCAGGGCCCGGTAGCCGGTCGCCGCCTCCAGGAAGGCGAACTGGTCCACGCCCATTTCGCCGCGATGGTGCCAGCCCACCTCCTGCAGCCCGACGACGTCGGCATCCAGGCCGCGGATGACGCAGGCCGTGCGCTCCGGCGCGAAGCGGGCGTCCATGCCGACGCAGGAATGGATGTTCCAGGTGGCGACGCAGAGCCGACCGTACCCCGGCGGGACGCTGCCGCTGCGGAGGTCCCCCCGCTCCGCCGGGTCGCGCAGCGGCGAGCGGTGCGGATCGCGGCGCAGGAGCGGCAGGGCACGCGGCATCGTGGTCTCTCCGGATGCGGTTTCCCGGGGGGCCGACGGGGACCCGGGAGGGCGCTCTGACAGGCCCGCCACCTGAAACCGATCTGTGGCGCGGACGCTCCGACCCTAGACCGTTCGTCCGCGGGACGGAATCCCCCTGCAGGGCCGACACCTTAAATTCACGGACGCTCCAGGGAGGCAGGGGCAGAGGGCGCAACGAAAGGGCGCAACGAAAATGGGCGCGCCCCGTGAAGAGCGCGCCCCGGAAGTAGTGACCGGGTCCCCGGGGGACCCGGAAGCCTGACCGACTAGGCCGCCTGACGGCGCTGCTCGATCGCCTGCACGAACACCCGCGACAGGGTCTCGATGAACTCTGCGAGCTGGTCCTGACCGACCGCGGTGACCAGGAAGCGGTCCACCGCCACCGGCTCCTCGGCCAGCTTGGCGCCGGCCGTGGTCAGCGTCTCGGCCGCGGTTTCCGGCACCGCGACGGTGCGGCCCTTGGCGCGCTCGGCCACGGCCAGGAGCTGCACGCCCTGGGCGATGGCGGCGACGCCCTTGCCGGCATCCATGAAGCTGCCGATGATGCGGCGGGTGTGCGGGTTGTTGGACAGCTTGGCGACGCTGCGCTCACCGCCCGGCAGCAGCAGCAGGTCGAAATCGGCCGCCAGCACGTCGCCGACATGCTTGTCGGTCGGGAAATAGTGACCCCAGGCGGCGCCGTGCCAGCCGTTCACGAGGCCCTGTTCGGGAGAGATGATCTTCGGGGCGGCACCCAGCTTCAGGAGGGCGCGCTGCGGCTCGGTCATTTCCAGCTCCTCGAAGCCGTTGGCAACGAGGATGGCGACGGTCTTTCCGGCGAGCGGCTGATCGGTCAATTTTCGTCTCCTTCTTGGTTGGTCCGGCCTTGGTCGGTCCGGCGAAGTCCGGCCCTGGCCCCGGGGTCTCCCCCGACCGGGCCCGGTGCAGCGCCGCCCGTCGGACAAGGCGGCGGGCAGCCCACCGGGCTGATGGATCGCAAAGCCCGCAATGCCGAGCGGAACGGCGTGCAGCGGGCGGCCGCCCTCTCCGGTCGGCCACGGGAAGGGCGCGGCGAGGCGCCTGTCAAAGCTTGTCGAGCATGGTGCGGTAATTGGAGTGTCTACGGCCCGAGGTCAATCCTCATTTCGGACAGGGCTGGCATCTGCACGAGATGGGACCCGCCAACCGCATGTATTTTCCGCCCCCGCCACGCACAAGGGGTAGTCAACGTGACATCGCTGTAATCCTTTTTCCGGATTAACCAGCAAGAAGGGGCGCCCCTTCGAGCCTCTCCTCCGCGAAGCGGCAGAGCGGAGAGAAGGATGCGGTCCGTCATCGGAATCGCGATCGCCGTCATGCTGACGGCGTGGGCGGGCGGCGCAGACGCCTCGGTCCCGCGGCGGCAGGAGGCGCTGGACGCGGCGGTGGCCGCGGGGCGCCTCCACCTGGACGGCGTGGTCGCCCGGATCGGCGAACGCCGGATACAGGACAAGGGCGGGCTGGACCTGGAGGGGCTGGCGCTCGGCCTGTCCGGAACGGAAGTGCCGGCCGCTGCCCTGGCCCCGGTGCCCGAGGGCAGCGGCAGTCTGGCCAGGCGCCTGGGCGCCTTCGTCAGCGGCGGCGTCCACTGGATCGGCGGCCGGCTGCTGAGCGACGGGCTGACCGCCGGGGTCGATCTGGAGCTGGACGGGCGCGGCATGGCCGGCATCACCGCGTCCTATGTCGAGGCGCCGGAGGCGGACGGCCTCACGGCGCGCACGCTGGCGGTCTATCTGTCCCGCACGGAGACGTCGGGAACGGGCCTGCACGCCATCGCCGGCATCGGCCACGCCGCCGCGCCCGGCGGCAGCGAAGGCCACACCGCCGCACCCGGCGGCAGGGAAGGCGACGCCGCCGCACCCGGCAACGACGGCGGCGACGCCCGCGCTGCCGGCGTGCTGTTCGGCGAGCTGGGCGGGGTCGGCCGCTTCGAGCCGGCACCGGGGCTGACCCTGACGCCCGAGCTGCGCCTGGGGGTTCAGGCCGGACGCAGCGGCACGGCCGGACCGGGCGGGTCCGGAGCCGTGGCGGTGGAGACGCTGGCACGGCTGGCGGCGGACTACGGCCACGACCTGGGCCGGATCGGCTGGCTGCGGCTGGGGGCCGACGTCTCCTGGTGGCTGCCCCTGGGCGACGGCGGCCGGCGCCGCCGCGACCGCGAGGCGCGCCTGCGCCTGGGCGGCAGGACCACGAAATCGGTGCTGATGCTGACCGCCAGCCTGGAACGGCCGGAAGGGACGCTGTTCACCCTGGACCACGTCACCGAGGACCGTCACCGCGGTCCCGACGGACACAGCCTGCGTGCCGGAATGACGGTCCGCTTCTGAGCGCTACCGTCCCACCGCCTCGGCCACGCTGGCGAAGCCGTCCCGCTTCAGCAGCGCGGCAAGGTCGGCCTTGATCCGGCGGACCAGGGCCGGTCCCTGGTAGGACAGGGCCGTGTAGAGCTGCACCGCGGAGGCGCCGGCCCGGATCTTGGCGTAGGCATCGGCCCCCGAGGCGATGCCGCCGACGCCGATCAGCGGCAGCCGGCCCCCGGTCAGGCTGCGGAATTCCGCCAGCACGCGGGTGGACGGCGTGAACAGCGGCCGGCCGGACAGGCCGCCCGCCTCCTGCGCCAGGGACGCGGGGATCTCCGGCGGGCGCGAGACGGTGGTGTTGGAGACGACCAGCCCGTCGATCCCGCTCTCCAGCGCCACGGCGGCGATGTCCGCCTTGTCCTCTTCCGTGAGGTCGGGGGCGACCTTGAGGAACAGGGGCGGTTCGGCACCGGCGGCGCGGCGCACCTCCAGGCAGCGGCCGAGCAGGGCGGCCAGCGGCTCCCGCCCCTGCAGGGCGCGCAGGCCCGGCGTGTTGGGCGAGGAAACGTTCACCACCAGATAGGCGGCCAGCGGCGCCAGCCGGCGGATGCCGGCGGCATAGTCCGCCGCCGCGTCCTGCTGTTCCTTGTTCTTGCCGACATTGGCCCCGACGATGCCGGGCCGGCCGTGCCGCGCCTGCATCCGGGCGGCGAAGGCGTCCAGGCCCAGGCTGTTGAAGCCGAAGCGGTTGATGACCGCCTCCGCCGAAGGCACCCGGAACAGCCGTGGCCGCGGGTTGCCGGGCTGCGGCAGCGGCGTGACCGTGCCGCATTCGACGAAGCCGAAGCCCAGCCGCAGCATGGCGTCCGGCACCTCGGCATCCTTGTCGAAGCCGGCGGCGAGGCCGACGGGGTTCGGCAGGTCCAGCCCGCACAGCCGGGTGCGCAGCACCGGATCGTCGGGACCGGGATCGCCGCCGGCCAGGCCCGAGCGCAGCGCCGAGAACACCAGCGACTGGGCCCGTTCGGGGTCCATCGCCTGGAGGAAGGGGCGGGCGAGCGGATAGAGGTCGGACAGGCTCACGGCACGGTCTCCGGGGCAGGCCCGGGGGCCGGCCCCGGAGCGGCATGCGGCGGCACCCGCGGAACCCCGTCGGGTCCCAGCGGCATCGGATCGGCCCGCAGCACGGCCGATACCGGCAGCGCACCGTAGAGGTGCGGGAAGAGCTGCCCCGCGCGCGAGGGCTCCCACTTCAGGGCGGCCCCCAGCGGAACCGGATCGACCGTCAGCAGCACCAGCCCCGGCTGGCCGCGGCGGTGCCGGGCGGCACTCTCCGGAAGCTGGGCGGCGGTGGAGAAATGGATGAAGCCGTCCGCCATGTCCTGCGAGGATCCGGCATAAGCGCCGCGCGCCAGGGCATCGGTCCATTCCCCGGCCCGGCACATGTGGAAGATCGGTTCCGTCATGGCGCTGTTCTAGCGGAACACCCCGGGCCTGACCAGCGGGGCGCTCGCAAATTGCGACCCCCGCCCCGGCATTCCGATTTTGAATTGTTCCAGATTGCCGGCTGCACCGGGCATATGCACCGAAAATCAAGAAGTTGCCCGCACGATCCCGGTGGCATCCGGCTTGCTTTTCCCTGCGGCCAGGCGTTGCGGCCCATGCCGGGCCGCCCGGATCAGCACGTAGAAGGATCAGATCATGGGCAATTCCTCCACACTGGAGAACATCCGTCCCGAGATGAGCGAAACCCTGCGGAATGCCCTGGACACGGTGGAGCAGATGGGCATGTACGGCCTGACCGCCGTTCCCGTGAAGCCGACGGCGGAGATGCTGCTGGCCGGCGCGCGGGCGGGCGGGATCGGGGTCGAGACGGCCTGGGCCGTCTATCAGGCGATGCTGAAGGCCGCGGACTGAGCGGCAGCCATGGTCACCGGACGTCGCCCTATCCTTCGAGGGGCTTCCCCTCCACGGGCGGAAACGGATAAAGTTTTATGCATCGGGTCCCGCGCGGGTCCGGGCGGGCAGAGCCCCGGGACCCGGACGGACGGCGCGACAGAACCCGGTGTCATGCCGTCCAGTGTCACGCGGCCAAGGAACACGCGGAAAAGCAGCCAGACGCGGGAACACCGTCCAGCTTACCGTCCCTTGCGGAACGGCAGCTCCCCGGGACGGACAAGGGTGGGAGCCTGACCATGCAGCAGACATCCCCGGCACACCAGTCGCCGCCGACGCCCCCGCCGGCCCCGGCCTATCAGACAGATCCGGTCGGCCGCGACATGCCGGCCGGCAGCCCGCAGCTCCAGGAGGAGCGGCGCGCAGCCGACACCAGCCCCGGCCGCCGGGTCGCCCGGCTGGCCTGGTTCGAGCTGGCGACCGCGGCCACGCACCAGGAACTGCTGGCGGAACTGCACGGCCCCGACGGCGACGGTGCAGACAGATACGGAACGGCGCCCGCCGGAGAGCACTGAGGCTCCCGCCGGACGCCGTTTCACCGCCGGACGCGCACGCCCCGGGGATCAGTCCTTCAGGTCGGCCCAGAGTTCCTTGACCTTGGCGAAGAAGCCTTCGGATTCCGGATGCAGGCCGTCCTGGCCCGCCTTCTCGAATTCCCGCAGCAGCTCCTGCTGCTTCTTCGTCAGGTTGACCGGCGTCTCCACCACCACCTGGATGTAGAGATCGCCGCGGGCCGGGCTGCGCAGCACGCTCATGCCCTTGCCCTTCAGCCGGAACTGGTGCCCGGTCTGGGTGCCGGCCGGAATGGCGATCTTGGCCCGGCTGCCGTCGATGGTCGGCACCTCGACGCTGCCGCCGAGCGCCGCCGTCGTCATCGGGATCGGCACCCGGCACTGCAGGTTGGCGCCGTCGCGCTGGAAGAAGCGGTGCGGCGCGATCGCCAGGAAGATGTAGAGATCGCCCGGCGGCCCGCCGCGCAGGCCGGCCTCGCCCTCCCCGGCAAGGCGGATGCGGGTGCCGTCCTCCACCCCCGCCGGGATGTTGACGGAGAGGGTCTTTTCCTTGCGCACGCGGCCCTGGCCGCCGCAGGTCCGGCAGGGGTCCTTGATCACCCGGCCGACGCCGTGGCAGGCCGGGCAGGTCCGCTCGATGGTGAAGAAGCCCTGCTGCGCCCGCACCTTGCCGTGACCGTTGCAGGTCGGGCAGGCGATCGGGGTGCTGCCGCCCTCGGCCCCGGTGCCGTTGCAGCTCTCGCAGGCGACAGAGGTGGGCACGCGCACCGTGGTGGTGGCGCCCTTGAAGGCGTCCTCCAGGGTGATTTCCAGATTGTAGCGCAGGTCGGCGCCGCGGTTGCTGGTCTGGCCGGCGCGGCCGCGGCCCATGAACTCCCCGAACATCTCGTCGAAGATGTCGGCGAAGCCGCTGCCGAAGTTGAAGTCGAAGCCCGCGGCCCCGGCGCCGGGACCGCCGCGGCCGTTCTCGAAGGCGGCGTGGCCGAAGCGGTCGTAGGCGGCCCGCTTCTGGTCGTCCTTCAGGACGTCGTAGGCCTCGCTGATCTCCTTGAACTTCTGCTCGGCGGCCTTGTCACCCTGATTGCGGTCAGGGTGGTACTGCATGGCCAGCTTGCGATAGGCCTTCTTCAGGTCGTCGGCGCTGGCGCCCTTCTGGACGCCCAGCACCTCGTAATAGTCCCGCTTCGACATGGTGGCCCTTACCGTCGCCCTATCCCGTCCTCATGCCACCGCATGGCAGACCGCCCCGCCGTCCGTGGACGGGCGGGACGATCGCCATGGCGATCGGATGCCGTGGCCGGATCACGCGGACTTCTTGCGGTCGTCGTCGACCTCCTCGAAGTCGGCATCGACCACCTTCTCGCCGCCGGCCTCGGACGCACCGGAGTCGCCGCCGGGGGCGCCCGGACCGCCCGTCTCCTGGCCGGCCTTGTAGAGGGCCTCCCCCAGCTTCATGGAGGCCTGGGCCAGGGCGTCGGTCTTCGCCTTGATGTCGGCGACATCGTCGGCGGCCATGGCCGTGCGCAGCTCGGCGATGGCGGCCTCGGCGGCGGACTTCTCCGCCCCCGGCAGCTTGTCGCCGTTCTCGGACAGGGTGCGCTCGGTGGTGTGGATCAGGCCGTCGGCCTGGTTCCGCGCCTCGACCAGCTCACGCCGCTTCTTGTCCTCGGCGGCGTGCGCCTCGGCATCCTTGACCATGCGGTCGATGTCGGCGTCCGACAGGCCGCCCGAGGCCTGGATGCGGATCGTCTGCTCCTTGCCGGTGGCCTTGTCCTTGGCCGAGACGTTGACGATGCCGTTGGCGTCGATGTCGAAGGTGACCTCGATCTGCGGCACGCCGCGCGGGGCGGACGGAATGCCCATCAGGTCGAACTGGCCGAGCATCTTGTTGTCGGCCGCCATCTCGCGCTCGCCCTGGAAGACGCGGATGGTCACCGCCGTCTGGTTGTCCTCGGCGGTGGAGAAGACCTGGGACTTCTTGGTCGGGATCGTGGTGTTGCGGTCGATCAGGCGGGTGAAGACGCCGCCCAGCGTCTCGATGCCCAGCGACAGCGGAGTGACGTCCAGCAGCAGGACATCCTTCACCTCGCCCTTCAGCACGCCGCCCTGGATGGCGGCGCCGACGGCGACCACCTCGTCCGGGTTCACGCCGCGGTGCGGCTCGCGCCCGAAGAACTGCTTCACCGTCTCGATGATCTTGGGCATGCGGGTCATGCCGCCGACCAGGATCACCTCGTCGATCTCGCTGGCCTTCAGGCCGGCGTCCTTGAGCGCCGCCTTGCAGGGCTCGATCGTGCGGCGGACCAGATCGTCCACCAGGGCTTCCAGCTTGGACCGGGTCAGCTTGATGTTCAGGTGCTTCGGCCCGGAGGCGTCGGCCGTGATGAAGGGCAGGTTGACCTCGGTCTGCATGGACGCGGACAGCTCGATCTTCGCCTTCTCCGCAGCCTCCTTGAGGCGCTGCAGCGCGAGCCGGTCCTTGCGCAGGTCGATGCCCTGCTCCTTCTGGAACTCCTCGGCGAGGTAGTCGATGATCTTGGCGTCGAAGTCCTCGCCGCCCAGGAAGGTGTCGCCGTTGGTGGACTTCACCTCGAACACGCCGTCGCCGATCTCCAGCACGGAGATGTCGAAGGTGCCGCCACCCAGGTCGTAGACCGCGATGGTGCCGGTGCCCTTCTTCTCCATGCCGTAGGCGAGCGCCGCGGCCGTCGGCTCGTTGATGATGCGCAGCACTTCCAGGCCGGCGATCTTGCCGGCGTCCTTGGTGGCCTGGCGCTGGCTGTCGTTGAAGTAGGCCGGGACGGTGATGACCGCCTGGGTCACCTTCTCACCGAGATAGTTCTCCGCCGTCTCCTTCATCTTCTGGAGGATGAAGGCGCTGATCTCGCTGGGGCTGTACTGCTTGCCGTGGCTTTCGACCCAGGCATCGCCGTTCTTGCCGCCGACGATCCGGTAGGGGACCAGCCCCTTGTCCTTCTGGGTCAGGGGATCGTCGTAGCGCCGTCCGATCAGGCGCTTGATGGCGAAGAACGTGTTCTCCGGGTTGGTCACCGCCTGGCGCTTGGCCGGCTGGCCGACCAGCCGCTCGCCGCCCTGGGTGAAGGCGACCATCGACGGGGTGGTGCGCGCCCCTTCGGCGTTCTCGATCACCTTGGCCTGCGTGCCTTCCATGATGGCCACGCAGGAATTCGTGGTGCCAAGATCGATGCCGATGACTTTGCTCATGATGTGCGACCTCTCGTTTCCGGCAGATCGGCTGCGGCCCGTGCCTGTCCGGCACCACACCGATCCCCCATGCAGGTTCTCACTGACATTGGTCTTCGGGCGGGAGAAGGGAATGCCCCCGCGAACGCAGCAGATATAGGCAGGTGCGGCAAAGGCTGCAACCGCCGCCATGGGGGGCAAGAAAGAGCCGCGGGGCCCACCCCCGGCGACCCCACCGCAGCCTGCCTCCCGGCCGGGCTCCCGGCCGCGCTCCCGGCCGCGCTCCCGCCGCCGGTGATACCGTCCTGGGGCAAGCAGCCGATCCTGGAACATCACAGACCGGCAGAATACTCTTGTTAATGGTATATTAATGGCACGGTGCCATCCATGGCCGCAGAAGAAATGCGGCCTCCCCGTCCCGGGCCAATTGGGGATGTTCAGCCCCAATTTCTTCAGGGGAATGACCTTTAGAAGTAAACCGGATACATTATATCTCCCAAATCGATCCGCTTTCGAATATCGTCATCGGGTCAGGCCGCGCGTCCGGCCGGTGCGCTTCAGGGGGAAGCAAAAGCTTCGGGGTGGAGCAACGATGACAGAGTCTCGACGCGACATGGCCCTGGCCATCAAACGCTGCCTGGAAAGCCTGGCCGCGGATGCACAGAGCGGGAAACTGCACGAGGTGGCCTATCTGATCGGCATCGCCGCCCTGGCGGCGGAGGATGCCGCCCGCGCCGCCGAACCTGTGGAGCTGGCGGGCGACCTGCTGCACAAGCGCCCGATGGGCCACTGCTGAGGGGACCTGCCGGGGGCAGGGGCGGCGGGGGAGTGGCGCGGGGCAGCGGTGGCGCGGGGCAGCGGTCCGGGAGCCCCCGCACCACCGCCCCGGACCGTCCTGCCGTCAGGGCATGGCGCGCAGGGCCTTCGCCGCCGCCACCATGGCCACCAGGGCCGGCTTCACCTCCTCCCACCGGCGGGTCTTCAGCCCGCAGTCCGGATTGACCCAGATCTGGTCCGGCTTCAGCCGTTCCCGCGCCTTGACAAGCAGCGCGACCATCTCATCCACGCCCGGCACGCGCGGGGAGTGGATGTCATAGACGCCGGGTCCGATCTCGTTCGGATAGCGGTAGCCGGTGAAGGCGTCGAGCAGCTCCATCTTCGAGCGCGACGTCTCGATGGAGATCACGTCCGCATCCATCGCGCCGATCGCCTCGATGATGTCGTTGAACTCCGAATAGCACATGTGGGTGTGGATCTGCGTCTCCGGCCGCACGCCCGAGGCCGACAGCCGGAAGCACTCCACCGCCCAGTCGAGATAGGCGGCCCAGTCGGCGCGGCGCAGGGGCAGGCCCTCGCGGATGGCCGGCTCGTCGATCTGCACGGCCCGGATGCCGGCCCGTTCCAGATCGACCACCTCGTCGCGCAGGGCCAGGGCGATCTGACGGCAGACGGCGGCGCGGGGCAGGTCGTCGCGCACGAAAGGACCCATTGCAGCATTGGTCACCGGCCCCGTCAGCATCCCCTTCACCGGCCCGGTCCGTCAGCGACTGGGCGTAGCCGGCCCAGTCCACCGTCATCGGCGCCGGGCGCGACACGTCACCGAAGATGATCGGAGGCCGCACGCAGCGCGAGCCGTAGGACTGTACCCAGCCGTTGCGGGTGAAGGCGTAGCCGGCGAGCTGTTCGCCAAAATACTGGACCATGTCGTTGCGTTCGAACTCGCCATGGACCAGCACGTCGATGTCCACCTCCTCCTGCCAGCGGATGGCGGCCTCCGTCTCGTGCCGCAGGAAGGACAGGTAGTCCGGATCGGACAGGGTGCCCTTGATGTGGGCGGCGCGGGCCTTGCGCACGGCATCGGTCTGCGGGAAGGAACCGATGGTGGTCGTCGGGAAGCGCGGCAGCCCCAGCCGGGCGGCCTGGAGCGGCCGGCGCTCGGCATAGGGCAGGCGCCGGGCCATCTCCGGCGTCACCGCCGCCAGCCGCGCGGCCACGGCCGCGTCGTGGATGCGCGGCGAGGCACGGCGCGAGGCGACGGTCCGTGCCGCCGCGTCCAGCACGTCCGCCACGGCCCCCCGCCCCTCCGTCAGGGCCCGGCCGAGCGTGGCCAGCTCCGCCATCTTCTGCACGGCGAAGGCCAGCCAGCCGCGCAGTTCGTCATCGAGGCCCGTCTCGCCCTCGCTGTCCACCGGGACATGCAGCAGCGAGCAGCTCGGCGCCAGCAGCACCCGGCCCGGCCCCAGCCGTTCCGCCACCGGCCCGATCCGGTCCAGGATGGCCGGCAGATCGGCCCGCCAGACATTGCGGCCGTCGATGACGCCCAGCGACAGGGCCAGCCCGTCCGGCAAGCGTTCCAGCGCACGCTCCAGGTCGGCCCCGCCGCGCACGAGGTCGAGGTGCAGGCCGGCGACGGGCAGCGCCAGGGCGGTCTCCAGATTATCGCCCAGCGGCCCGAAATAGCCGGCGACCAGCAGCTTCAGACCGGGCGCCGCCGCGGACAGCGCGGCATAGGCGCGGCGCAGCGCCTGCCGCGCCCCGTCGTCGAGGTCGAGCGCGAGGCAGGGTTCGTCCATCTGCACCCAGTCGGCCCCCGCCGCCTCCAGGCGCCGCAGCACCTCGGCATAGACCGGCAGCAGGCCATCCAGCAGCGACAGCGGCTCCAGGTCCGCATCCTTGGACTTGCCCAGCAGCAGGTAGGTCACCGGGCCGACCAGGACGGGGCGGGTCAGGATGCCCAGCGCCTTCGCCTCCAGGAACTCATCCACCGGCTTGGTGGAGGCGAGCCGGAAGCGCTGACCCGGTTCGAACTCGGGCACCATGAAATGGTAGTTGGTGTCGAACCACTTCGTCATCTCCTGCGCCGGCAGGCCATCCCCGGCGGCAGGGGCGCAACCGCAGCCGCTGCGCCCCTGCGACCCGCGCGCCATGGCGAAGCAGGTCTCCAGGGGCACCGGTCCGCAGGTCCAGCCATAAAGGGCGGGAACCGCACCGACCATGACGGAGGTGTCGAGGACGTGGTCGTAGAGGGAGAAGTCGTTGCTGGGAATGTGGGTGATCCCCAGCGCCTGCTGCCGGCGCCAGCTTGCGGCCCGCAGGGTCCGGGCCGTGGCGAGCAGGTCGGCGGGGCCGGTCCGGCCGGCCCAGTAGGATTCCAGGGCCGACTTCAGCTCGCGGCGCGGCCCGATGCGCGGCACGCCCATCGTGGCGACGGGCACGGCAGCGCCGGGAAGGATTGGTTGCGACATTGGCATGGACCCCATTGTGGATGGGGGCAAAGGCCATAGCGGACGCGAAGGACAGGCCCGCAGCACCAGGGGACGGTCCGGCGCGGCCTGCCAAGGCGACACACCGGGACACCCCGCCCGTGGACGTTATCTGCCATGGCAGGTCTCCTGGCTCGCGGGTCATCGCCTTCCGCCGGTCTTCCCAGGACCGGTCGGTCCCAGTGACACATGGGGGCGGTCGGCTCGCCGCTGACAGTTGCGGGGGCAGCGCCGGACTCGCACCGGCTTCCCTCTTAGCCCCAGCGCGGCCGCAGAGCCGCCTGGAGACCATGGCGGAACGAGACTAGACGCTCCCCCAGTCACGGTCAACGACACATAAAGAGTTCTTTATGTCGTTATGTCCTTGCGCCGACCTGCCTGTCGCGGCGGCAGTTCCACCGGGACCTTCCGGCCCGCGGATCGTTCCGGTACGGGAACATTCCGGTCAGGAAACATTCTGCCCCGGGGTCCGGTCCGGCCGGCGCCGGTCACTCCTCGGCGGCGCCGCTGCCTACGATGGCGGTGCGGATTTCCCGCTCCAGCATGGCGAGCGTGGCCTGCGCCGTCACGCCGCCATGGGCCTTCTCGGTCACGGCGAAGGAGAACAGGGCCAGCGTCGTCTGACCGTCGCAGGCGGACCCGCGCAGCCAGAGGTGGAAGCGCAGCGGCTCCCCGTCCTCCTCCCCGGCCGTGGCGAAACGGGCCAGCACCTCGCCCTCGTCCAGCCATTCCACGCTGCCCTCGCCGACGCGGCCGTCGGGGCCGTCGGCGAACTGTTCGGCCGTCTGGCGCAGCACGCGGCGGGCGTCGCCGTCATCCTCGGCCCCGCCGTCGGCGTAGCTGAAGGCGTGGACCGCCACCCGCAGGGTGCCGGTGCCCTCCTCGTCGCCGTGGAAGACGGCCAGCTCGCCGTCCTTCTCCGCGCTCCAGTCCCAGGGCACGCGGAAACGGACCAGATCGCCATGGCCGACATTGCGCATGGTCACCCGCTCCACCGGCTCGCGGACCGGCAGTTCGGTGAACTCGATGCGGGCAGCCTCCTCGCCCAGCCGGTCGATCAGCTCGGCCAGCCCGTCCATCTCCGTGCTGCTGTCGGGCACCAGAAGCTGCACCGTCACCACCCGCACATGATCGGGCGGGCGGAAGTCGGCCACCTTCCAGACGAAGACCTGGCGGTCGGGCGGCTGCGCCACGGCATAGGCGATCCAGCGCCGGTCGTCGCCGTCGTCCTCCGACGGCGCGATGCCGTGCGGCAGCACGTTCTCCCGGTCCAGATACTGGATCGCCTCCTCGGCGCGGACGCCGTAGGGGTTGCGGTAGGTGGTGAGCGAGATCAGCAGATCGACGGGATGCGCGCCCGGCGACTGGTAGGCCAGCCCGCCATCGTCCCGCGACACGCGCCGCCAGTCGGCGGGCACGCGCAGCCGCACCACCCCGTCGCGCAACGCCACAGGGTTCCAGTCGGCCGCCATCTCGCTGTCCAAGGAATCTTCCCACATGCCCTGGAATCTAGGCAGGAGACCGGGGCGAGTCCATGACCATGGGGCGCCGGTCCCGTTTGCGTGCAGGGCGGGGTGCGCCCGCGGCCGCGGCGCGCTATCGTCGGCCCCGTCTCCAGCCCCGTCTCCCGGCCCCGTGGAAGGACCCGGTCCGCCATGCCCAGTCCCCCGAGCCCCGACGGGTTCCGCTACCTGCCCGACCGGCTGGACGCCGCCGCCCAGCAGGCGCTGCTGGACGCCGTGCAGCAGGTCGCGGCGGCAGCGCCGTTCCAGCGCTACGTGACGCCCGGACGGGGTCGGCCCTTCAGCATCGACATGACCAACGCCGGCCCGCTGGGCTGGGTGTCGGACCGGCGCGGCTACCGCTACAGCCCCGTGCATCCGGCCACCGGCCGGCCCTGGCCACCGATCCCGGCGGCGCTGCTGGATCTCTGGGCCGAGCTGGCGGGCTGGCCGCAGCCGCCGCAGTGCTGTCTCGTCAACCTCTACCGCGGCGGCGGCGCCCGGCTGGGGCTGCACCGCGACGAGGACGAGGAGGCGGCCGACGCCCCGATCCTGAACGTCTCGCTGGGCGACACGGCCGTGTTCCGGCTGGGCGGACGGCAGCGCGGCGATCCGACCCGCAGCTTCCTGGTGCCCAGCGGCACGGTCATGGTCTTCGCCGGCGAGGCCCGCGCCGCCTTTCACGGGGTGGACCGCATCCTGCCCGGCAGCAGCGCCCTGCTGCCGGAGGGCGGAAGGCTGAACCTGACCCTGCGCCGGGTCACCCCCGGCGACTGACCGGCAACGGCGGGCCAGCGATGACTGGCCGGTGAGGACCGCCCGGTGAGGACTGCCCGGCGACGGCCGGCCGCGCCGGGCTCAGCTCTTCAGCCGCCAGCCGCGGGCATAGAGCGCCAGCGCCGCCCCGTAGAGCAGCGCCGTGACGACCAGCAGCACCATGAGCGACACCGCCGGCGGCTGGTGGCTCTCCCCGATGAAGCCGTAGCGGAAGCCGTCGATGGCGTAGAAGACAGGGTTGGCCTGCACGATGGTGCGGAACGGCTCCGGCATTCCGTCCACCGGGGCGAACAGGCCGGAGAGGAAGACCAGCGGCAGGAAGATGAAGGTCAGGAAGGCCGCCATGTGGTCCCACTTCTGGCTGACGATGCCCGACAGGAAGCCCGCCGCGGCCATCATCGCCGCCCCCAGCACGCCGAAGCCCAGGACTGCCAGCGGATGCGCCACCGCCGGCGCCCGCAGCAGCAGCATGGCGGCCCAGATGCCCGCCCCGGCCAGCAGCCCCGCCGCGACCCCGGCGATGACATAGGCCAGCACCGTCTCCCGCGCGCCGACCGGCGCCATCAACTGGTCGATCACCATCCCCTCGATCTTGCTGTAGACCAGGGAGAAGGCCGGGTTCTGCGCCGCCTGGAGCAGCAGCGACATCATGATCAGCCCCGGCACCAGGAAGTCCAGCACCGCGTCCCCGGCCGGGGTGCCGCGGTTCGGCCCCAGCCCGAAGGCGAAGCAGACGAAGTAGATCACCGCCATGATGGCCGGCGCGATCACCGTCATCGCCGCCATCTTGCGCACCCGCAGCAGCTCGCGCCGCATCAGCGTGACGAAGCCCCGCCAGTGGAAGGCGCCGATGTGCCGGTCGAAGGCCGGATCGAAGGCGCCGGCGGGCGGCGGGGGGACATCGCGCGGGGACATGGGCGGTCAGGCCTTCAGCTTGTAGCCGCTGGACAGCATCCGCAGGACCACGGCCAGGAGCACCAGATTGGCCCCCGTCATCACCAGGATGCCCGTGGTCAGGGTGCCGTCCGTCTGGCCGATGAATCCGTAGCGGAAGCCGTCGATGAAATAGAAGAACGGGTTCAGGTGCGCGATGAAGCGGAAGGCCGGGGGCACGCTGTCGATGGTGTAGAAGGTGCCCGAGAGGAAGGAGAGCGGGGTGACGATGAAGTTCGTCACCGCCGCCATGTGGTCGAACTTCTCCGCCCAGATGCCGCCGATCAGGCCCAGCAGCGACAGCAGCATGGCCGCCGCCACGGCATGGAACAGGATGAACTGGGGCGCGTACAGCCCGAGCGGCACGAAGATCCAGATGGCGGCCGCCGTCGCCAGCCCGACCAGCAGGCCGCGCGCCACCCCGCCCATGACATAGGCCGCCGCCAGCTCCCCGGCGGAGAGCGGCGGCATCAGCACGTCCACGATGTTGCCCTGTACCTTCGAGACGAGCACCGAGGAGGAGGTGTTGGCGAAGGCGTTCTGGGCGATGGACATCATCACGAGGCCCGGACCCAGGAAGACCAGGAAGGGCACGTCGCCCACCATCCGCACCACCCCGCCCAGGGCCAGGGCGAAGACGGAATAGAACAGCAGCGTGGTCACCACGGGGGCGGCGACGGTCTGCACCCAGACCTTCAGGAAGCGCCGGATCTCCCGGCGCGTCAGGGTCCAGAGGCCGATCCAGTTGACGGCGCCCACGCTCCGCGGCATGGGAAAGCTATGATCCGGCATTGCACAGGGTTCCGCTTGAGGCTGCGGCACAGTAGCGCCCCCGCCCCGTCGCGGGCAACCGCGGCCATCGCGCGAAGCATTGCGCGAACGGCCGGCGCCGCGGCCGCCCGACCGACCGCATCCACCCCGGGGGCCGCATGACGGACGACCGCGACCGTTCCGCCCCCCCTGCCCGTCCCGCCCGCCGCGGGCCGCGCCGGGTCAGCCCGGACTATCTGGAGCGGGCGGCGCTGCACTATCTGGAACGCTTCGCCAGTTCCGCCGCGAACCTGCGCCGCGTGCTGCTGCGCAAGGTGGACATGTCCGCCCGCGCCCACGGCACCGACCCCGAGGAGGGCCGCCGCTGGGTGGAGGACCTGATCGCCCGCTACCGGCGCAGCGGGCTGCTGGACGATGCCGCCTATGCCGAGGCGCGGGCCGCCAGCCTGCAGCGCCGCGGCGGCTCCACCCGCCTGATCCGCCAGAAGCTGGCGGCCAAGGGGCTGGAGGACGGGCTGATCGTGCGCGCACTCGGCGGGCTGGAGGGGGCGGAGAGCGGGGATGCCGACCTTGCCGCCGCCCTGGCCTATGCCCGCCGCCGCCGGCTGGGACCCTACCGCGATCCGGCGGCGCGGGCGGAACGGCGCGACAGGGATCTGGCCGCCCTGGCGCGGGCCGGCTTCGACCTGGACACCGCACGCCGGGTGGTGGACACGGACGACCCCGACAGCCTGACCGACGCATTCTGACCGGCCCGGCCTGACCGGCCGGGGGCTGACCGGCCCGGCCTGACCGGCCGGGGGGCTGACCGGCCCGTTCAGAGCGGCCCGGTCTGATGCCGCGGGCAGGTCATAGGACCCGGATGCTGTTACATCCATCGTCGGGGGGCGGTATCATCCATCGGCGTTATGTCCAACGGCCGGCCCTCTGGACTATGCTGCGGCCGCCCGTTCCAGCGAGCCGAGCCTTTGCCGCATCGCCGATCCGACACCACCCCGACGCGCGAGCTGACCCGTCAGGCCATCCTGGCGGATTTCGGGGCCTTCGCGCTGACCTGTGGCGACCGTGCGGCCCTGTTCGCGCAGGTTGCGCGCAGCGCCGTCCAGGCGACCGGCATGGCGGCGGCCCTGGTGGCGGAGGTGCGGCAGGGGACGGGCGGGTTCCTGGTCGTCGCCGGGGAGGGGCTGCCGCCCGGAGCGGCGGGCACCCTGGTGCTGCCCGACGGCGCCGCCACGCCCGTCGGCCGGGCCTGCACCGCCGGCCGGGCCGTCGTCATCCCCGACTGCGCCGCCGAGGCCGGGCCCGACGATCCCGAGCCCTTCGCCGCCCTGGGCCTGCGCGGCATCGCCGTGACGCCGCTGCGCGCCGGCCTGACCGTGGTGGGGATTGTGGCCCTGGGCAGCCCGGAGCCGCGGGGCTACGACATGGCCGACCTCTACCTGCTGGAGGGGCTGGCCAACATGCTGGGCGCCGGGCTGCGCCGCATGGAGGTGGAGGCCGAGCGCGACCGGCTGCTGGCCGCCCTGCGCGAGGGCGAACGGCGCTACCGTTTCATGACCGAGTCCATCCCGCAGATCGTCTGGACCGCCAGCCCCGACGGGGAGGTGGACTACTACAACCGGCGCTGGTCCGACTATACCGGGCTGAGCGTGGAGAAGGGCACCGGCGGCGAGTGGGACAGCGCCATCCACCCCGACGACGCCTCGCGCACCCTGCATGCCTGGACCACCGCCGTCGCCACCCGCACCCCCTATGAGATCGAGCACCGCATCCGCCGCGCCGGGGGCGGCTGGCGCTGGATGCTGTCGCGCGCCTGGCCGTTGTTCGACGATGCCGGCAACGTGGTCCGCTGGTTCGGCACCGCCACCGACATCGACGGCGAGCGGCAGGCACAGCAGGCCCTGACCGCGGCCCGCGACACGGCGGAGCGGGCGAACCGCGCCAAGTCCCGCTTCCTGGCCGCGGCCAGCCACGACCTGCGCCAGCCGCTGAACGCCATCAGCCTGCTGACCTGCAACCTGCGCACCCGGGTGGGCGATCCCGGCGCGCGGGAGCTTCTGGACCAGATCGAGGGCTCGCTGGACGCGATGATCGACCTGTTCGAGTCGCTGATGGACATCTCCAAGCTGGAGAGCGGCGGTGTCGAGCTGGACGTGCGGCCGGTGCCGCTGCAACCCCTGCTGAACCGGCTGCAACGGGACTTCGCCCCCGCGGCACGGGCGAAGGGGCTGCGGCTGGGGGTGGTGCCCACGACCCTGTACGGGCTGAGCGACCCGACCCTGCTGGAGCGCATCCTGCGCAACCTGGTCGCCAACGCGGTGCGCTACACCGACCGGGGCGGTGTGCTGGTCGGCGTCCGCCGCTATGGCAGCCATCTGCGCATCGACGTGGTGGACACCGGCCCCGGCATCCCGGCCGGCTGCCTGGACGACATCTTCGAGGAGTTCCAGCAGCTCGGCAACGCGGCGCGGGAACGGAGCAGCGGCCACGGGCTTGGCCTCGCCATCGTGCGCCGGGCCGCCGACCTGTTGCAGCACCCGCTGGACGTGCGCTCCCGGCCGGGCCGGGGCTCGCGCTTCTCCGTCGTGCTGCCGCGGGCGGATGTCGTGGCGGCGGAGCCGGACATACCGGCCGCGGACGGCCCGGCGGAACCCGCCGCCACCGGCTTCCCCATCCTGCTGCTGGAGGACGACCCGCTGGTGCTGACCGCCACCCGGATGCTGCTGGAGGATCTGGACTGCCCGGTGGTGGAGGCGCGCAACGGGGACGAGGCGCTGCGCATCATCGCCGGCGGCGCGCAGCCGCGGCTGGTGCTGGCCGACTACCGCCTGCCGGGCGCGATGGACGGGCTGGAGACGGTGCGCCGCATCCGCACCGAACTGGGCCGGAGCGTTCCGGCCATCCTGCTGACCGGCGACGTCACCGCCGATGTGGAACCGCGCGCCCGCGCCGCCGGGGTGCAGTTCGTGCGCAAGCCGGTGCGGCCCGACGAACTGCGCTCCCTCGTCAAGGCCACGGCCCGGACCTGACCTGACCGACCCGTCAGCCGGGTCCGGACGCCCCCTCCGGTGCGGGCGATGCCGGGGCGGGCGATGCCGCGGTGGAGGGCGCCGGAGCGGCTGTGGCGCGGAGCCCGCCGCGGGCCGCCGTCTTCGGCACGCCCTTGTAGGCGAGGTAGGAGGCGTGGCTGATGCCCATGAGGTAGAGGAAGGTCTCGCTCGGCTCCGGCAGGGCGGTGACCGGCGCCTCGACCCGGAAGGCGGCGAACACCTCCGCCGTGTAGGCGCCCAGCACCAGAAGCGTGAAGAAGATCTGCTGCACCTTGCCCAGATCCACGGTGGCGGCGTTGCCCACCTCCTCCCCCTGCACGATGTCGGTCCAGTCCGCCTGCTGCGAGGTCTCGCGGGTGAAGACAGCGGCGCTGTCGGCCGGGCCGGCCGCGGCCTGGGCGGCGCTGCGCGCCGGATCGGCCACGGGCCGGGTGCTGAGGATCAGGGGCGACGCGGCCAGCGTGGCGCTGCTGATGCCCAGGGCCGCCAGCAGGAACTGCGGGATGGTGATGTCCAGGGGACTGGTCCCCGGCGGCAGCGGCCCGCCGACACCGGCAAGGTTGGAGGCGGCGGCCACCACCAGCACCGCCGTCGTCAGTACGGTCCAGGCCATCACCTGCAGGCGGTCCAGGCTGATGCGGTTGCGCCCGTCGATCAGCACGCCTGCCGCATGTCCGGTGAGCGCCAGACCGAACTGGCGCAGCAGCAGGATCAGCAGCGCCGCCGTCGCCAGGAAGGCGACCGTGCGCCAGGACACGGTGTCGAAGCGCAGAAACGCGATGTTCACCCCGGCGATCAGTGCGACCGTGGCGAGAAACTGGAACGGCCCCCTCATCCTCGTCCCCTCTTCCGCTTGCCGTGGGGCGCGTGCCGTTCTGCGTGCTTTTCTGCGCGCCGCGCCTTGGCTGACGGTGCGGCGGGGTCCGCAGCCTTGGCGCCCCATGGGTTGCGCAGAATAACCCGAAATACCCGTTTTTCAAGGTCCGGGAATTATGACCGGCGGACGGGCGGCCCCTTCATGTGCGGGAGGGGACGCAGCCCAGCCGCGCCAGCAGCGGCAGGCGCGCGCGGCGGAAGGCGGCGGCGCGCTCGGCCAGCTCCGTCCGGTTCGCCGCCTCCCCCTCCAGCAGGCGGCCGTCGCGCAGCACCGCTTCGCCGCGCGCAGCCAGGACGGACCAGGCGAAGGCCGCCGGGTCCACGCCACGGACCGAGGCCAGCAGGAACAGCCGCTCCAGCCGGTCCGTCTCCACCGCGCCGGCCAGCACGGGCGAGGCCAGGGCCGACAGGGTGTCGCCGTCCAGGCTGCGCGCCAGCACCAGCCGGTTCCAGGCGTCGGACCCGGCAGCGCCCATGGCCTCCCCGCCCGGCGCCGGGGCGATCCGGGCCAGGGCATGGAGCTGGACCAGCGCCGCGCGCAGCCGCGCCCGCCCCAGCCGCGCCACCTCCGGCGCCCGCGCCGCCAGCGCCTCCAGGCTGGCCGGCCCGTCCGCCAGCGCCTCCAGCAGCGCCATGCCGGCGTCGCGGTCCAGCGGCAGCTCCCCGTGCGGCAGCCGGGCGATGCCGGGCAGGGTCCGGGCCGGGGCCAGGGCCGCGAAGGGCAGCGCGTCCAGCCGCCGGTCGCGCTCCGCCGGGTCCAGCGTGCGGGGGCCGCGCACGAAGACGTCGCGCCGGAACGGCTGGTTCGTCAGGGTGTCGCGCACCGTCTCCCGCAGGGCGGGGTCCGCCACCTCCGCCAGCAGGGCACGCGCGCCTTCCGGCAGCACGTCGGCATGGTCTGACGCCAGCGCCGGTGCCGCGAAGCTCAGGTCCGCCCCGGTCAGGGCGGCGAAGACGTCGGCGGAATAGTCGGGGGTCCAGGCCGCGTTGAAGAATTCGTGCGCCAGATAGGCGGCGGGCCGCTCCGCCAGTTCCTCCAGCCGCGGCAGCACGGCCGGATTGACGGCGAAGTAGCCGCCCTCCCGCGCCAGCCGGCGGAGGAAGCCCAGCGCCGCCGCGATCCGTTCCGGCAGCGGAGCCTGCGCCCCTTGCCCCTGCGCCGCATGCGCCGTCAGCAGCCGGCGGAGCGGCATGTAGGGGGCCCAGCCGGGCAGGGCATTGTAGCTCACATAGGCGACACCGCCCGGCTTCAGCCGCCGGCGCAGGAAATCGACGATGCGCCGGCGCGGCCCCTCTCCCACCCAGGACCAGACGCCGTGCAGCGCCACCACGTCGAAGGGCGGCAGGTCCAGCCGGTCGTAGGCGTCGAAGTCCAGCGCCTCCACCGCCAGATTGCCCAGCCCCGCGGCCCGGGCGAGGCCGGCGGCGTGGGCCGCGTGCTCGGGGTTCACATCGGTGCCGAAGAAGCGGCCCTGGGGATGCGTCGCCGCCGCGACCGCCAGGTTCACGCCCTGGCCGAAGCCCAGCTCGCACCAGGTGAACGCCCGGCCGAAGTCGGGCGGCGCGACCCCGCGCAGCAGCAGCGAGAGCGACAGCAGGGCGGGCGTCATCTCGCGGTGGTAGCTGGCGGTGTAGCCGATTGCGGTGACGGCCCCGGCCCGGTGTCCGGCATCGGGAACGGCGGGGGAAGAAACAGGGGGCAGGGTCATGGGCGGGCGGCAGAGATCGGACGGCAAAGATCGGGCGGGCAGGATCGGCGCAGCCTAGTCCGCCGGCGCCGCGGCGGGAAGCGCGCGGCCGTCCTTTCCCATGGGGTCCGTCGGGCTGCCCCGTTTTCCCGGCCCCGTTCCGCTTGACAGGCCCGGTCCGGGACTGGCGCCATGCCCGCGGGAGTTGCGGGAGGAGAGCCACCCTTGTTCCACCTTCTCGACCAGATGCGCCGCCGCCAGGGAAACCTGCTGGACAGCCTGGGGCTGGGACCGGAGACGGCCCCGAGCCGGATCGTCCTGGCGGAACCGGGCTTCCGCCTGCGCGCCTATGGCGGCGACGGGGAACCGGCCGTGCTGATCGTGCCGGCGCCGATCAAGCGCCACTACATCTGGGACCTGGAACCCGGCGTCAGCGCCGTGCGCCGACTGGCCGGGGCGGGCTTCCCCACCTATCTGGTGGAATGGCTGGAGCAGCCGGCGGGAACCCCGTCCGGCGGGCTGGCGGAGCATGCGGGACGCCTGCTGGACCGCGCCGTGGCGGCGGTGGAAGCGGACAGCGGCCGGCCGCGGCCCGTGCTGGCCGGCCACTCCCTGGGCGGGACGCTGGCGGCCATCTTCGCCGCGTCGCGCCCCGGCCGGGTGCGCGGGCTGGTGCTGCTGGAGGCCCCCCTGCGCTTCGGGCCGGAGGCGGGGGCGCTGGCGCCGCTGGTCGCCGCCGGCCCCGGTGCGGCGGGCATCACCGCAACCTATGGCGACGCGCCGGGATCGCTGCTGACCTACGGATCGCTGGCGGCCGCACCGGACAGCTTTCTCTGGTCCGTGCTGGCGGACCGGCTGCAGAGCTGGGGCGACCCCGAGGCGCGGCGCCGCCACGGCCGGGTGCGGCGCTGGACCCTGGACGAATTCCCCATGCCCGCCCGCCTGTTCGAGGAGGTGGTGGAGCATCTCTACCGCGAGGACCGCTTCGCCCGCGGCACCCTGGCGCTGGACGGGGTGCCGGCCGCCGCGTCGGCCATCGACTGCCCGGTGCTGGCCGTCGTCGATCCCGCCAGCCGGGTGGTGCCCCGCGGCTCGGCCGTGCCGCCGGTCCCCGCCTTCGCCCGGCCGGAGAGCCTGGTGCTGGAGCACGGCGGCGACCGCGGCGTCGCCCTCCGGCATGTCGCCGCCCTGGTCGGCCCGGCGCTGCACGCCGGGCTCTGGCCGCGCCTCCTGGACTGGATCGGCCGCCGCGCCGGTCAGGCCGCGCCGCCGACCGACCGCCGGAAGCCCGGCAGCGCCACGGCGTAGAGCAGGGCCGCCAGCGGCAGGCAGACGGCGCTGACCAGCGCCAGGGAATAGCGCACCAGGGCGGGGTCGCCGAACACCCAGTCGGTGACGCCGCCCACCACCGCCGGCCCCAGCCCCAGCCCGACGATGTTGACGACGAAGAGATAGAGGGCGGAGACCAGCCCGCGCATGGTCCCGGGCGTCATCAGGTTGGCCGCCGCCGCCCCCACCCCGGCCCAGGCCGTGCCGACGAAGCCGGACAGGCAGGCGACGCTCCAGAGCAGCGTCTCCGACGGCATCAGCGGCACCGCCGTGCTGAAGACGGATGCGGCCAGCGCCACCCAGAGGCAGACCCGCACCGGCGCGTCCGCCGCCCCCGCCCGGGTCAGCCGGTCGGCCAGGAACCCGGCCGTGAACATCCCCGCCGTGGCGAACAGGATGGTGATGCCGCCGAGATAGAGCCCGACCTCCCCCGGCGGCGTGCCGAAGGTCCGCACCGCCAGCGCCGGCATCCAGGCCGCGGTGCCGTAGCCGACCAGCGACATCAGCCCGCAGGCCAGGAAGTGCGGCACCATCACCCCGGCACGGGCACGCACATGCGCCAGCACGGCGCGGAAGGGCACCTGCGCCTGCCCCTGCACCCGGCCGCGCCGCACCGGCTCCTTCACCGTCAGCATCAGCAGGGCCAGCGGAATGCCCGGCAGGCCGGTGACCAGGAAGACGAACTGCCAGGGCCGCACCTCGCCCAGCAGCGGCACCGCGATCATCGCGTTCTCCGCGCTGGCGAAGCCGACGACCAGCCCGCCGACGATGAAGGCCACGCCCGAGCCGACGGTGATGCCGGTGCCGTAGACGGAATAGGCCCGGCCCAGCCGGTCGGGCGGGAAATAGTCGGGCAGCAGGCTGTAGGCGGCGGGCGACAGCGCCGCCTCGCCCACCCCCACCCCCATGCGGGCGATCATCAGATGCCAGTAGGTCTTGGCCATCCCGCAGGCCGCGGCGAAGCAGGACCAGACGAGGACGCCCCCGGCGATGATCCAGCGCCGGCTGTAGCGGTCGGACAGCCGGCCGGCAGGCAGGCCCAGGAGCGTGTAGAGCAGCGCGAAGGACAGGCCGGACAGCAGCCCGATCTCGAAATCGCTGACCTGGAGGTCGCGCTTGATCGGCTCCACCAGCAGGTTGATCACCAGCCGGTCCACGAAGGAGACGACGTAGAGCAGCATCAGCACGCCCACCACGTACCAGGCGTAGAGCGGCCGGGGATAGGGCGGCTGGGCGGCGCCCGGGGCCGGGACGGCGGTTCCCCCCGGGGAAACGGTCGCGGGCTCCGGCACGGGGGCAGCGGCCTGCCCGCGCCCGTCGGCGGCAGTCTCGGCGGTCACGGGGTATCCTCCCTGTTCCGTTCTTCTCTGTACTTTTCTGCCGGTCGATCCGGCTTGCGTTATCGAACCATAGCAGCCGGTCCCGGCCGGACGGCCAGGGCGGAACGGCGGGCAGGAGGGCGATTCCGGTCGGCGTCCGCCCTGCGGTGACGGTGCGGCAGCGGCGCCGGTGGCCGGTCCCGGCGCGTGGACAGGCTTTCCGCGCGGCCGCTATCCTCGGCCCTGCCGCCCGGCCCGCCCCTCAGCCGGCCCCAGCCCGATACCCGGAAGGCCCCCGATGCCGCTCGACTACGACCTGCTGATGTCGCTGCCTCCCGAGGAGGTGCGGCAGAGCTACACGGCGCGCGACACCATCCTCTACGCCCTGGGCGTGGCGGCGGGGGTGCCCGACCCGCTGGACCCCGGCGACCTGAAATACACCTACGAGGCCGACCTGCACGCCCTGCCGACCATGGCGGTGGTGCTGGCCTATCCCGGCGTCTGGCTGATGGAGCCACGCTTCGGCATCACCTGGCACAAGGTCCTGCACGGGGAGCAGACCCTGCGCCTGCACCGGCCGCTGCCGGTGGAGGGGACCGTGGTGGCCGCGACGGTGATCGACGCGATCTACGACAAGGGGGCCGACAAGGGGGCCGTGCTCTACACCCGGCGGGACATCCGCGACGCCGCCACGGGCGAGCTGCTGGCCACCGTGGGGCAGAGCGCCTTCCTGCGCGGCGACGGCGGTTTCGGCGGCAAGGCGGACGGGGCGCCGAAACCGCACCCGGTGCCCGACGACCGGCCGCCCGACCTGACGCTGGACCTGCCGACCCGGCCGGAGCAGGCCCTGATCTACCGCCTGTCGGGCGACTGGAACCCGCTGCATGTCGATCCCGGCGTGGCCGCCCTTGCCCGGTTCAGCCGGCCGATCCTGCACGGGCTCTGCACCTACGGCGTCGCGGGCCGGGCGGTGCTGCGGCTTCTCTGCGGCAACGACCCCGCCCGGCTGCGCCGGCTGGACGGCCGCTTCTCCGCCCCCGTCTTCCCGGGGGAGACGATCCGCACGGAGATCTGGCACGAAGGCCCCGGCCGCGCCGCCCTGCGCGCCCGGGTCGTGGAGCGCGACCTGGTGGTGCTGACCAACGGCGTGGTCGAGTGGGTGTGACCGGCGGGGTGGAGAGCCTGCCGCCAGGACGTACCCTCACACCACGTCGCGGATCAGGGCATCGGCCGGGATCTTCCACGCCTGATGCAGCCGGCGGATCTGGGTCAGCGACAGCCGCTGGATCGAGCCATGCACGATCTCCGATGCGCGGGAGCGGCTGCCCAGCACCTTGGCAAGGTCACGCTGCTCATAGCCCGCCTGCTCCATACGGAACTGGATGGCGTCCAGGGCCGACGGCGGATCGATGGGGAAGGCGTCGCGCTCGTACCGCTCCACCAGGATGGAGAGCACCTCCAGTTCGGCCACCTCGGGCGTGCCTTCCGCGGCGTCCATCAGGTCGTCGATGCGCGCCAGCGCGGCCTTGTGGTCCTCGGGGGTCTTGATCGGTCGGATATCCATGGTCACACCGTTGTTGCGTCGACAGCATCGTATTCGGCATGTGTTCCGGCGAACCGGATGCGGGCAACCTGGGCGACGTAGTTGAACTGCACGATCAGCCGATAGCGATTGCCGCAGAGGTCGAAGACGATCCTGTTGTTGCCCACCACATCGGCCGTGCCATAAACGGCCTTGATTTCGGTCGGCTTCGTCCACCGTGCCTGCTGAACTTCCTGTATCCAGGCAGCGATCCGGCGATCCAGGGCGCGGGCCTGCTGGGGCCGTTCACGCTTTTCGCGGGCAATCAGGGTGGTGAGGATTTCAAGGCCGACGACCTTCATGAGCGATCAGTTACCATGTTCCAGAAACCGGAACAAGGGGGCGTTCCGAAAAGTGGAACACAGTCCCCTTGCCTGACCGCAGGACCGACGCCGTGACCCCGGCAGGGCCGCGGAGCACCGGGCTTGACGGCGCACCGGGGCTTGACGGCGGGCGGGGGCGACACCTTCTAAGGGGTTCGCCACAATCGCCTGCGACGCCAAGGACATGACGGACTCCGCCCTGCCCGCCGCCGCCGATGCGCCCGCCGCGCCGGCCCCTTCCGCCCTCCGCCGGCTGGTGGAGTCGGTCGGATTCCAGCGCTTCATCGTCGCCGTCATCCTGGTCAACGCCGTGACGCTGGGTCTGGAGACCTCGGCCACGGCGATGGCCGCGGCGGGGCCGCTGCTGACGGTCCTGGACCGGCTGGCGCTGGCGGTCTTCGTCGTCGAGCTGGGGCTGAAGCTGGCGGTCTACCGCCTGTCCTTCTTCCGCCAGGGCTGGAACAATTTCGACTTCACCATCGTGGCGCTCAGCCTCGCCCCCCTGATCGGGGTGGCCGGCGCGGGCAACCTGTCGGTGCTGCGGGCGCTGCGCATCCTGCGGGTGCTGCGGCTGCTGTCCGTGGTGCCGCAGATGCGGGCCGTGGTGCAGGCCCTGTTCGGGGCGCTGCCGGGCATGGGGGCCATCATCGCCGTGCTGGCGCTGATCTACTATGTCTCGGCCGTGCTGGCGACGAAGCTGTTCGGCACCAGCTTCCCCGACTGGTTCGGCAGCATCGGCCGGTCCATGTACAGCCTGTTCCAGATCATGACCCTGGAAAGCTGGTCCATGGGGATCGTCCGCCCGGTGATGGAGGTCTATCCCTACGCCTGGGTCTTCTTCGTGCCCTTCATCGTGCTGGTGACGTTCGCGGTGCTGAACCTGTTCATCGCCATCATCGTGAACAGCATGCAGTCGCTGCACGACGCCGACACCAAGGCCGAGGCCGAGGAACGGGAGCTGAAGGCGCACGGGGAACGCACCGCCATGGCGGACGAGCTGCGCGCCCTGCGGGCGGAGATCGCCGGCCTGAAGGAGGCGGTGCTCCGGCGCGACTGACAGCCGGGGTGGCGGGACGGCGGCGGCTCAGCCCAGCCGCCGCTTCCAGTCCCGGTAGAGCCGCTCCGCCTCGTCGGAGCCGGCCAGGATCTCGATCATGCGCAGGCTGCTGAAGACCTGCCGCTGCACCTCGGGATCGTCCGCGGCGCTGCGGCCGCCGCGCAGCCGCCCCTCCGTCTCCGTCTCCAGCCGCCGCCGCACGTCCCCGATCTTGGCGTTCACCTCGCGCTGGATGCCCAGGTGCGGCGCCAGTCTGGCGGAGCGGCGCAGGGCCAGCGCCAGTTCCTCCGCCTGCCGCACCTGCGCATCGGGCAGGCCGCCGTCCGGGGTGCCGGCGAACAGGGTATCGACCAGCGTCTGGTCGATCTCCGCCACCACGTTGCGCACGACCAGGTTGGCGATCCCCGTCCGGGCCGCGGCGACCCGGCCGGTCAGTTCCTTGTCGCGCAGGCCGGCCACGGTGTCGTTGACGGAGTTCAGCCCCTCCGTCAGGCGCTCCGCCGCCTTCGCCAGATCGGCCGCCTGCTCCACGCCGGGTTTCGCCCGCTCGATGTCGGAGGTCTGGCGCAGCAGGTTGCCGACCACATAGCCGGAGAGGTCGCGGGCCAGCCCCTCCTTCTCCGCCACGGTGCCGCCCAGCTTCACGTCGCCCAGCATCTTCAGCAGCTCGCCCGGCCGCTTCATGCGCGAGGTCAGCACCAGCAGCAGGGGCGTGGTGCGGCCCGGATCGACCGCCCCCAGCTCGGCCAGCGCCTCCTTGATCGCCTCCACATGGCTTTCCGCCAGCTCGCCGATCGGCTTCTCCGGCAGGGTCAGCTTCAGGGTCTCGATCTCGCGGCCGACCTCCAGGAACCCGGCGATGGCCTCGAGCTGCCGCAGCACGTCGTCGTCGCGGCCGAAATTGTCCACCTTGAACTTCAGGCCCTCATGGCAGGCCCGGACCACCTCGCGCACGGCCAGGGCGCCCGACATCCAGAGCGGTTCGCCCAGCGTCACGAAGGCGCGGAGGTCGCGCGGGTCGGTGCGGCCAAGCTCACGCTGGATCTCGGCCAGCAGGGCCGGGTCCATGCGCTCGCGCGCCGTGCGCCAGCAGGGCGCCAGGGTGGAACGGGCGATCCGGTTCAGCCGCCGCGCATAGGTCTGGGGATCGTCCAGCAGATCCTCGACCGGGCGGAAGAACAGGCGCGACAGGCTGGGCCGCCGCGGCGGGCGCAGGGCCGCCAGACGCGGGCGCAGCGTGTCCAGCGCCCCCTGCACCGGGGCCTTGTCGCCCACCTGTTCCAGCAGATGGTAGATCTTCAGGAAACGGCTGTCGTCCAGCCGTGCGGCGTCGGCGGCCAGCGCGGTCCATTCCCGCGCCAGGCTGTCGGGGGGAGAGCGGTCTTTCATGCCGGCCGTCCCGTCACGCCGCGGCCGTCTTCAGGGATTCCAGGCGCATCACCGCATCCATGTCCAGCGCCCCCGTGCGCCAGTCCTCGTTCATACGGACCCAGCGGCGCTGCACCTTCGCCACCGCCTCCAGGTCGGTTTCCGTGAAGCTCACCCCCAGCTCCTCCCGCGGGATCACCGGCACCAGCCGCGACAGCTCCACCACCGCGGCGCGCTGCGCCTCCTCCGGCCTGTCCTGGGCCGCGTTCCACAGCGCGATCAGGAAATCCCAGCCGTCCAGCAGCCAGGACAGGCGCGAGACATGCTGGGTGATGGCGGCGCGGAAGCGCGGTTCGTCGTGGATGATCTGTTTCGGATCGCCACAGACCAGATCGAGCTGCTTCAGCCGCTCCGCCCCCAGCGCGATGGTGTGGCCGGCGATGTCCGCCACGTAGTCGCCCAGGCCCGAAACGTCGGAGGCATCCTTCTGCGCCCAGGTCATGAGGGCGTCGCGCATGGCGTCGAGCTGCTTCAAGAGGGCGCGCAGACGGCCCGGCTGCGGGCTCTGCGGCATGCCCACGGGGGCGATGGCGGTGCCCAGCGTCTCCACCCGCTGGGCCATGTCGTCGGGCGGGATCTTCACCAGGGCCGCGACCTTGGCCAGCGCCTGACGGGCCAGCCGCTGGGATTCCTGCGCCGTCATGCCCGGCCGCAGCAGGTCCCGCGCCCCGATGCCGACCAGCTTCAGCAGCTCGGTGACCAGGATGAACTGGGTCAGGATGAGCTGCTGCCCGGCCTCGGTCAGCGACCGCCGGGCCGCGGCGGCGGCATCCGGTCCGGCCACGCCGGTGGCCTGCACGCGCAGCGCGGCGCCGCGGATCGTCTCCGGCGAATGGGTCTCCAGCCGTTCGATCTCCTCGAACAGCAGGCGGTCGTGCAGGGTGACCGTCATGACGGAGGGCAGGCTCTTCCAGGGCATGACATAGATGCCCTTGCCGCCGGTGAAGCTGGGCAGCAGGAACTCGAACCGTTCGTTGCGGTCCTGGCGCAGGCGGGCCTGGTTCAGCAGCGGCGTGGTGAAGGGAACCGCCACCCCGCGCTCGGCGAAGGTGGAGGGCAGGAACTCCTCTGCGGTCAACAGCGTCAAGATCGCGTCCTTCCAGGGGTACGCCAGGGATACCCGACGCCAGCTTATACTATGGACAGCATTTTAAGGAATGGTGGAGGGTCCCCTCTCTCCGTGCGTCCGGCGCCGCGGACGCCGCCCCCGGCGGGTGCCGCTGCAGGGCCGCCCCAGGAACCGGAAAGGGGGCCGGAAAGGGAGCCGGCAAGGGGGGACGACGCACGCCAGCCGCGCGCCGGCCGCCGGCTTGACCGGCGCGGGCGGCCCCCCATACATTCCTGACCGACAAGCGGCCGTGGTCACCCGGCCGTACCCGACACAATCCTTGGGGATGCACCCATGAGCAACGCGACCGCGGTTTCCGACGCCAGCTTCACCACCGACGTGCTTGAGGCCTCCGGTCCCGTGCTGGTGGACTTCTGGGCCGAATGGTGCGGCCCCTGCCGGATGATCGCGCCCGCGCTGGACGAGATCGCGGGCGAGTTGCAGGGCAAGCTGACGGTGGCGAAGCTGAACATCGACGAGAACCCGGGCACGCCCACCCGCTACGGCGTGCGCGGCATCCCGACCCTGATGATCTTCAAGGACGGCAAGGTCGCCGCCACCAAGATCGGGGCCCTGCCGAAGCAGCAGCTCCGCAACTGGATCGAAGAGAACCTCTGACCCGGCCGACACGTCACCCGTCGGGCAGCGGGGGCGGCGGACCGCCCCCGCGGCACCTCAGGGATGAGCCGGCCTCACATCAGCCAGGCCGGCATGGTCAGGATGGCCAGCGCCATCGCCAGCGCCGCGATCCAGACGATGGAGCGCAGCGTCGCCAGACCGGCGAAATAGCAGCCGACATAGCCGATCCGCAGCACGACCCAGGCCACGGCCAGCGTGTCGATGGCGTCCTGCGGCATGCCCTGCACGTCGGCCGCGATGACGGCCGCGGCGAACAGGGGAAACGCCTCGAACCCGTTCAGGTGGGCCGCCACCGCGCGGCGCCGGAAGCCCGACTGCTTCTCCGCCCAGTCGCGCGGGGCGGCATTGTCGTAGCGGCCGGTGGCCTTGGCCGGCAGCACGGTGAGATAGGGCAGCAGCGCCGCCGCGACGACGCACCAGTAGGCGATCTCCATCCTCTCCTCCCTTCAGGCAGCCCCGCGCCTTTCCCGGCGGGGTTCAGCCGTTGTCCTTGAGCACCGTGCCCGCGAGATAGAGCGAGCCGCAGATCAGGATGCGCCCGGGGCCGGGCGCCGCCGCAAGACCGGCCACCGCCTGCCCGGCATCGTCGGCCGGGGCGGCGTCGGCGATGCCGGCCTCGCGCGCCAGGGCCGCGGCCTCGGCCGGGGGCAGGGCGTTCGCCTCGCCGGGAATGGCGACCGTGCGCAGGCGCCGGACATGCGGCGCCAGGGGCCGCAGGAAATCGAGAGGCTGCTTGCTGCCCAGCATGCCGAAGACCAGATCCAGCGGCCGGTCCGCCCAGGCGGCGGCCTGCACGGCCAGCACCTCGCCGGCGCTGTCGTTGTGGCCGCCGTCCAGCCACAGCTCCCAGCCCGGCGGCAGGGCCTCGGTCAGGGGGCCGCGGTGCAGACGTTGCAACCGGGCCGGCCACTCCACCCGGCGCATGCCCTCCCGCGCGGCCCCGTCGTCCACGGCGACGGGCAGATGCTCCAGCGCCGCCAGCGCCAGCCCGGCATTGAGGATCTGGTGCGCGCCGGGCAGCCCCGGCAGCGGCAGGTCCAGGCTGCGGGCCGGGCTTTCGAAGCGGAAGCCGCCGTCGCGCGGCCGGGCCGTCCAGCTCTCGCCGTAGCTGCGCAGGGGCACGCCCAGGTCGGCGGCGCGCTCGCGGAAGACGTGCAGCACCACCGGGTCGGCCTGCGGCCCGGCGACGGCGGGAGCGCCGGGCTTCAGGATGCCGGCCTTCTCCCAGGCGATCTCCGCCAGGGTGCTTCCCAGGAACTGCATGTGGTCCATGCTGATGCGGGTCAGCAGGCTGACGGCGGGGCGTTCGATCACGTTCGTCGCGTCCAGCCGGCCGCCCAGGCCCACCTCCAGCAGGCAGATGTCCGCCGGGACGTCGGCGAAGGCGCGGAAGGCGGCGGCCGTCGTGATCTCGAAGAAGGTCACCGGATCGTCGCCGTTGGCCCGCTCGCAGTCCTCCAGCAGGCCGGCCAGGGCCTCGTCCCCGATCAGCCGGCCGGCCAGCCGGATGCGCTCGTTGAAATGCACCAGATGCGGCGAGGTGTAGACATGCACCCGGGCGCCCGCCGCCTCCAGCATGGCGCGCAGGAAGGCGACGGTGCTGCCCTTGCCGTTGGTTCCGGCGACATGGACCAGCGGCGGCAGGCGCCGTTCGGGGTTGCCCAGGCGGGCCAGCAGCCGCTCCACCCGCCCCAGGGACAGGTCGATGACCTTGGGGTGGAGCAGGCGCAGCCGGTCGAGGGCGGCCTCCAGCCGCGGCGCCGCCGGCACGACCGTGGCCTTGATCATGCCGGGATCAGTCCTCGCTGGGGGCCGGGGTGCTGGCGGGCGCGGCCGTCGCCACGCCGGCAGCCCCCACCACCGCGGCGGCGGCCGTGCTGGATGCGGGCGGGGTGGCCGACCCTGCCGGGGCGGCGGTGGCGACCCCGGCGGCCCCGACCACCGCGGCCGTGGCCGCTGCGGCGGTAGCCACCACGACCGCGGCGGCGGCGGCCGGCGGCGGCGGCGGGGGAGGAGGGGGCGGCGGCACGGTGGCGGCCGGCGCCTCCGGAACCTTCTCCGGCTCCGGCAGGGGCTCCGCCTCCGGTCCGGGGCGGCGCAGCAGGTCGATCAGGCGGACCAGGGTCTGCTTCAGGTCCTTGCGCGGCACGACCATGTCCACCATGCCGTGCTCCAGCAGGTATTCGGAACGCTGGAAGCCTTCGGGCAGGGTCTCGCGGATGGTGTTCTCGATGACGCGCGCCCCGGCGAAGCCGATCTGCGCCCCCGGCTCGGCCAGATGCACGTCGCCCAGCATGGCGAAGCTGGCGGTGACGCCGCCCGTGGTGGGATCGGTCAGCACCACCAGATAGGGCAGGCCCGCCTCCTTCACCATCTCCACGGCGATGACGCTGCGCGGCATCTGCATCAGGGACAGGATGCCCTCCTGCATGCGCGCGCCGCCCGACGCCGGCACGACGATCAGCGGCGCCTGCTGCAGCACGGCCAGCTTGGCGGCGGCCAGCAGCCCCTCGCCCACGGCGATGCCCATGGAGCCGCCCATGAAGGAGAAGTCGAACGCCGCGATCACGGCCGGATGCCCGTCCATCCGGCCGTGCGCGACGATGATCGCGTCGTTGCGGCCCGTCTTGGTCTGGGCGTCCTTCATCCGGTCCGTGTAGCGCTTCAGGTCCCGGAACTTCAGCGGGTCCTGGATCGCCTTCGGCAGCTCGATGGTCTGGAACCCTTCGTCCAGCAGCATCTCCAGCCGCCGGTCGGGCGACAGGCGCATGTGGAACCCGCAGTGCTGGCAGACGTGCAGGTTCTCCTCAAGGTCACGATGGAAGATCATCGCCTCGCAGGAGGGGCACTTGAGCCAGAGATTGTCCGGCACCTCCTTCTTGGAGGAGACGAGCGCCCGGATCTTGGGCCGGACGAAATTGGTGAGCCAGTTCATCGGGGTTCCTGGAGACGGGCGGCGATTGCCTGCAATCGCTCGATGGTTAGGTTCATGTCGACGGCGAGCTGGCGCGGCTTCCCATGGGCGATCTGGTTCCGCTGCTCGAAGTCTTCCTTGATTTTCTGATAGTCCGGGGAGGCCGGGTCGATCAACAGCTTCAGCTTCTCAAGGAAGGTCAGGCGGCGGCTCTTCTCATCGAACAGGGTCCAGGCGCGCCGCGCCTCCCAGGACGGGTTCGCCCGTTCCGCGCGGATGAGGCGTTCGGCCGCATCGTTCACCAGGCTTTCGAACTGGGCGAACAGCAGCACGAAATAGGCCTGGTCCATGCGGGCTCGGGCCTCAGCATTCTCTTCCGTCGGGTCGAGAAGAAGGTCCGTGCGCCGGTAGGCCGAGAGGATGCTGTCGAACTCCCTCAAGGAACCTCGCCCAGCAGGGTCCGGAACTCATTCCGGTCGAACGGCACCGCCCGGCGCGTGTCGCGGTAGGGATAGATCCTCCAGTCGGGTCGGTCATCGCTGCCGACATCGATCAGGTAGGTCCGCCGGCCGGCGACCGGTCCCGAAACGTGCAGCCGGCCGTTCGTCCCGTAGACCCAGAGGCCGTCGGGCGTCAGGCCCAGCCGCCTGTCCGGATCGGGGAAGCGGACGACCAGGATCGGCGCCACGTCCCTGTCCACGCCCGTCATCCGCATCAGGGGTTCCGCCATCGGCTGGCCCAGGCTCCGATTGACGGCGAAACCGCGGTCCGCCGGCAGCCAGTCCTCGATCCGGTCGTAGAGCGCGTTCAGCCGCGCCTTCCAGTTCCGGACACGGGCACGCACCTCCTCGGCCGTCGGCAGCGGGTCCGACACGCCGTCGTCCGGATCATAGACATAGGCCATGGCCTCACCCCCGGGCGGTGCGCACCCCCTCGGCCAGGGTGCGGACGAAGTCTAGCACGGCCGGCACGGTCGCGGCAGTGGCGCGGCCGTCGGCGTCCAGCGTCTGTTCCAACCGCCGGACGATGGCGCTGCCGACGACGGCGGCGTCGGCCACGCGGGCGATGGCGGCGGCCTGGTCGGGCGTGGTGATGCCGAAGCCGACGGCGACCGGCAGGTCGGTGTGGCGCTTCAGCCGGGCGACGGCGGCGCTGACCGACTCCTCGCTGGCCGAGCCCGCACCCGTGATGCCGGTGATGGAGACGTGGTAGACGAAGCCCGAGGTGTGGGCGAGCACGGCCGGCAGGCGGCGTTCGTCCGTCGTCGGCGTGGACAGGCGCACGAAGCTGACGCCGGCCTTCAGCGCCGGCAGGCACAGCTCGTCATCCGCCTCCGGCGGCAGATCCACGACGATCAGCCCGTCCACCCCGGCCTCGCGGGCGTCGGCCAGGAAGCGGTCCACGCCGTAGCTGAAGACGGGGTTGTAGTAGCCCATCAGGATCACCGGCGTGTCCGGGTCGTCGCGGCGGAAGTCGCGCACGAGATCCAGCGTGCGGGTCATCCGCGCCCCGGCCGTCAGCGCCCGCAGCGAGCTGGCCTGGATGGCGGGACCGTCCGCCATCGGGTCGGTGAAGGGCATGCCCAGTTCGATCAGGTCGGCCCCGGCCGCCGGCAGCCCCTTCAGCAGGGCGAGGCTGGTCGCATGGTCGGGATCGCCGGCCGTGAGGAAGGTGACGAGGCCGGCCCGGCCTTCGGCCCGCAGCCGGGCGAAGCGGCGGGCGATGCGGAAGGTCTCCGTGCCCGCGTCGATCTCGGTGGCGAGGCTCACAGCGATACCCCCATGTGACGGGCCACGGTGAAGATGTCCTTGTCGCCCCGGCCCGACAGATTCATCACCATCAGGTGATCCCTGGGCAGCGTGGGCGCGAGACGGGTGACGTGGGCCAGCGCGTGCGCCGGCTCCAGCGCGGGCAGGATGCCCTCCGTGCGGGCCAGCAGCTTGAAGGCGTCCAGCGCCTCCTGGTCGGTGGCGGAGACGTACTCCACGCGCTTCACGTCGTGCAGCCAGGCATGCTCCGGCCCGATGCCGGGATAGTCCAGCCCGGCGGAGATGCTGTGACCCTCGACGATCTGGCCGTCCTCGTCCTGCAGCAGGTAGGTGCGGTTGCCGTGCAGCACGCCCGGCCGGCCGCCGGTCAGGCTGGCGGCGTGCTGGCCGGTCTCGATGCCGTAGCCCGCCGCCTCGACCGCCACCATGCGGACGCTGGGTTCATCCAGGAAGGGGTGGAAGATGCCGATGGCGTTGGAGCCGCCGCCGACGCAGGCGACCAGGCTGTCCGGCAGCCGGCCCTCGGCCTGCTGCATCTGCTCACGCACCTCTTCGCCGATGATGGACTGGAAGTCGCGCACCATGGCCGGATAGGGGTGCGGGCCGGCAACCGTGCCGATGATGTAGAAGGTGTCCTCGACGTTCGTCACCCAGTCGCGCATGGCATCGTTCATGGCGTCCTTGAGCGTGCGGGCGCCGGACTTCGCAGGGCGCACCTCGGCGCCGAGCAGCTTCATGCGGAAGACGTTGGGCTGCTGCCGCGCGATGTCGGTCTCGCCCATGTAGATGACGCAGGGCAGCCCGAACAGGGCGCACACCGTGGCCGTCGCCACGCCGTGCTGGCCGGCGCCGGTCTCGGCGATGATGCGGCGTTTGCCCATGCGCTTGGCCAGCAGGATCTGGCCCATGCAGTTGTTGATCTTGTGCGCGCCGGTGTGGTTCAGCTCCTCGCGCTTCAGATAGATCTTGGCGCCGCCCAGCTCCGCCGTCAGCCGCTCGGCGTAGTAGAGCGGGCTGGGCCGGCCGACATAATGGGTCAGGTAGTAGGACAGTTCCGCCTTGAAGGAGGGGTCCTGCCGGGCCTCGGCATAGGCGCGCTCGACGTCCAGGATCAGGGGCATCAGCGTTTCGGCCACATAGCGGCCGCCGAACTGGCCGAAATGCCCGCGCTCGTCCGGTCCGGTCCGGTAGGTGTTCAGGGGCTGGGTCATGGCTGCTGGCCGTCCCGTTTCCGCTCGTCCGCAAGGGTGAGGACCCTAGCCGGTCGGCCCGCGGATGCCAAGGGCGACACGGGGGTCGTGCACGGTGGAACGGTCGCGCCGCGGCGGACCGCGAATTGATCTCGGTCAAGGTCGGGGCACCCCGGCCGGATTAGTGTGCGACGCAGCAAGACTCCGGCGGAACGACGCCCGGTCCTGGCGGCAGTGCCCGGCATGAGCGGGAAGGGCCGGCAGGGCGGGGATGTTCGGCATGTCCGGTCCCAGGCCGCGCCTGCGGCATTCCGGCACAGGACTGCCGGCAGGAGGATCGTTCGCCGCCCCCGATGGCCGTCGGCAGCGACCTTCGGCGTCACCGCCCGGCGGGAAACCGCCCGTCCCTGTTCGTCCGCCGCCCCGCGCGGCCGACCGGACCGCGTATGTGAGGAGAGAGGGTCCCGATGCCCCATGCCCTGACGATGCCTGTCAGCACGATCGTCCGCCCGTCCGCCACCGCCCTTCACCTGCACCATGCGCTGGAGGCCAGCCGCCAGCAGGAATGGCCGTTCCGCCACTGGCTGCTGACCGACACGCTGCCCGAGCCGGTGGCGACAGGGGTGACCCGGCTGCCGCACGCCCCGGCCGCCGTGGGCGACACGCAGGGCCGGCGCGACACGCACAACGCCAGCCGCATCTTCTTCAACCCCGACCAGCAGCAGCGGCATCCCGTGGCGGCCGACATCGCCCATGCCTTCCAGCATCCGGAGACGGTGGCGCTGCTGTCCTCGCGCTGCCGCGCACCGCTGGCCGGGTCGTTCCTGCGCATCGAGTACTGCCTGGACACGGCCGGCTTCTGGCTGCGGCCGCACACCGACATCGGCGCCAAGCTGCTGACCCTGCTGATCTATCTGAATCCGCCGGAAGATGCGCAGGACTGGGGCACGGACATCTATGCCGATCCCGCCGCGGCCCCGGTCGCGCGCACCGACGCCTCGTTCAACCGGGCGCTGATCTTCGTGCCGGGCAGCAACACCTGGCACGGCTTCGAGCCGCGTCCGGTGCGGGGCGTCCGCCGCACCCTGATGGTGAACTACGTGGTGGCGGAGTGGCAGTCCCGGCACGAACTGGCCTTCCCCGACCAGCCGGTCTCCAACCGCTGACCCTGCGCCCTCAGGCCGTGGGCGCCGGGGCGGTGACCGGATCGGACACCTGTGCCCCGGCACCGGGGGCGGGTGCCAGCGGCAGGCGGAACGTGACGCAGGCGCCGCCGTCCGGCGCGTTGCAGGCTTCGATCTCCCCGCCCATGGCGCCCAGCAGGGCCGCGGTGATCGCATAGCCGAGGCCGGTGGAGCGCGCCGCGCTGACATAGACGTTGCGCCGGCCCGGATAGGGCTGGCCCAGTTCGGCCAGCACGTCGGGCGGGAAGCCGGGACCGAAATCCCGGATCGTCAGGGCGCCGAACCCGTCTTCCGGCTCCAGCCGGACCTCCACGGTGCCGTTCTCCGGACTGTGGCGCAGGGCGTTGGACAGGATGTTGTAGAGGGACTGCAACAGCGCCCGGCGGTCCGCCAGCACCGTCACCGCCGGCCCCCCCTGGACAGCGAAGCTGATGCGGCGGTCGCGGGCGATCGGCCGCACCGTCTGCACGGCCCGGCGTACCGTCTCCTCCAGCGGGACCGGCTCCGGCGTCAGGGTCACGGTGGCCGACTCCACCTTCGCCAGATCCAGCACGTCGTTGATGATGTCCAGCAGGTGGCTGGCGCTGTCGAAGACGTGCCCGGCATATTCCTGGTAGATGCCGGGCGACACCTGTCCGAAGGTCCCGTCGCGGATGATCTCCGAGAAGCCGAGGATGGCGTTCAGCGGTGTCCGCAGCTCATGGCTCATGGTGGCGAGGAACTGCGTCTTGGCGCGGTTGGCCGCCTCGGCCTGGGCGACGGCCTGATCCAGACGGGCCTGCACCGCCTTCTGCGGCGTGATGTCCTGCACCGTGCCGATGATCCGCAACGGGTGGCCATCCGCATCCCTGTCCAGTTTAGCCACCTCGTGCACCCAGCGGACTTCCCCGTCGGGGCGGACGACGCGGTGCTCCACGTCGGCGAACCCGATCGACTCGATACGCTGCTGCATCTGCAGAACCCGGTCGCGGTCGTCGGGATGCACGGCGGCCAGAAAGGCGGGCTGCTCATGGGCACCCTGGTCCTTCGAAACGCCGAAGATGTCGTACACCACGTCGGACCAGAAGACGGAACCGGAGCGCAGGTCCAGCTCCCAGTAGCCCAGCCGGGCGATGTTCTGCGACAGCTCCAGCCGGGCGCGGTTCACCTCCCGCTCCAGCTCCACCCGTCGCCAGGCGGAGATGTCGCGCACCAGCACGACCGTCGAATGCAGCGTGCCGTCCGGAGCCCGCCGGGGATGGATGGAAGCGGAGGCCCAGAAGGCGCTTCCGTCCATCCGCCACATCTGGAAGTCCGACCAGTCGCGTTCGACCCGCACGATCCCGGTCAGCAGGTCGGCGACCCGCGGCCGCGGCTCCGCCAGCACATGGTCGAGGAAACGGGCCGGCAGGAGATCCTGCTCGGAACAGCCCATGATCGCGGCCATGCGGCCGTTGGCGTACTGCGTCCGCCCGTCGGGGCCGAGGACCCAGATGCCGTCGTTGGAGCGCTCGACGATGTCCTTGAAGGCCAGCAGGTGCAGCCGTTCCTGACGCTTCTCGGTGATGTCCTCCAGCGTGCCGTAGACGTGCCGCGGCCGGCCGGCATGGGCTTCGGCGGCAGCGGAGAACAGGACCCAGCGCGCCCGCCCGTCCGCCGTCAGGAAGGGGAGTTCCAGGCGGACCGGCCCGCCCCCCTGATGCAGGTCGGCGACAGCCCCCAGCAGGGCGGGCAGGGCCTCCCCCGGGAAGAAGCGCCCCGCCTCCTCCAGGTAGGGCCGGTGGGTCGCCGGGTCGGTGGCATGGATGCGGTGGGTCATGGGCGACCAGTTCAGGACCCCCGTCTCCAGATCCAGATCCCAGGTGCCGACGCGGGAATGGCTTTCCACCGCCAGAAGGTGCAGGGCGGTCCGCTTAGACTCCGTCACGTCGCGGCAGACGCTGTAGATGCGCCCGTCCCCGGCCGACAGGGCGGACTGGCCGCTCAGCCAGAGATAGCGTCCGTCCTTACGCCGGCAGCGCAGTTCGAACCGCTGCGGCGACTGTCCGGCCGCGAGCAGCCGGAGCCGGTCACGGGCAGCCCTGCGGTCGTCGGGGTGCAGGAGATCCAGGCCGTCCGTCGCCACCAGCTCGGCCACCGACCAGCCCAGCTCCCGCTCCCAGGCCGGGGACAGCGCGACGATGGTGCCGTCGGTGCGGACGATCGACAGCAGGTCCTGCGACAGGTTGAAGAACGGCGACAGGTTCATCCTCTCTTTATCGCACGGAAGCTGATTCCACTTCCAGACAAGGTTGCTACGCGGGTGTGATCGGGGGGGGCTGAGCTTTAACGGCTGTGAACGAATATTCTGTTCGCCGGAGGAACGGTTGCGGCAACTCTTGACCGGACGGCATTCCCGTCACCATCATGGTTAACGGGACCCCGGGCCGGTGCAACCGGGAGGGGGCGTCAGCGCCGCGGCAGACGGACGGTGAAGAGCGCGCCGGAAATCTCGCCGCCCGGCCGGCGCAGGTTCGTGGCCGCGATGGTGCCGCCATGCGCCTCGACGATCTGCCTGGAGATGGAGAGGCCGAGGCCGGAATGCCGGCCGAAATCCTCCGACTTCGGGCGCTCGCTGTAGAAGCGGTCGAAGATCGCGTCCAGCTTGCCCTCGGGGATGCCCGGCCCCTGGTCCTCGCAGGTGACCTCCACCCGGTCGGGCAGGGCCCGGGCGCGCAGCGTCACCACCCCGCCGGGCGGGGAGAAGGAGAGCGCGTTGGAGACGAGGTTCTGGAACACCTGCGTCAGCCGCCCCTCGATGCCCGGCACCACGAGATCGGCGCCGGCCGGCAGTTCCACCACCAGCCGCGGCGGAACCGGCTCGCCCGGGTCCGGTTCCTCCCAGGTTGCCATGGTGACATCGCGCAGCATGGTCAGCACCGTGCCGACATCGACCGGGGAGGCCTGGGCGCGCGACAGTTCGGCGTCCAGCCGGGAGGCGTTGGAGATGTCGGAGATCAGCCGGTCCAGCCGCTGCACGTCATGGTGGATGATGGCCAGCAGCCGACGGAGCTGCGTCTCGTCCTTCACCCGCTGCACCGTTTCAACGGCCGAACGCATGGAGGTCAGGGGGTTCTTGATCTCGTGCGCCACGTCGGCGGCGAAACGCTCGATGGCGTCCATCCGGTTCCACAACGCCGCCGTCATCTCGCGCAGGCTTACGGACAGCTCGCCGATCTCGTCGTGGCGGCGGCCGAAATCGGGGATGATGGCCTGACGGCCATGGCCATGGCGCACCTCGTCCGCCGCGCGGGCGAGCTTGCGGATCGGGCCGGCGATGGTGCGGGCCAGATAGAAGGACAGCAGCACCGTCACGCCCAGCGCCACCCCGAACAGCTTCAGGATGTCCACCCGCTGCTGCCGCACCTCGCGGTCGATGTCGGTGCCGGCACGGGACAGGTAGACCACCCCCAGCACCTGCTTGTAACGCTGCACCGGCACAGCCACGGTCAGCAGCATGTCGGTGCGGTCGCTCTCCCGCGCCACGCGCCAGACGCCGGTGGCGATGTCGCCGGCCAGGGCGCGCTGCATGTCGGGGAACTGGGCCGCGTCCTGGACCCGGTCCTCGGGGTAGACCGGCAGGTGTTCGCGCCCCGGCAGGCTGTTGACGATGCGGTCGTAGAGGGCGATGCCCAGCTCGCTCAGGCTGTTGCCGTCGCGCAGCGGCGGCAGCTCCTCGATCTGGACCATGGATTTCGGCCCGCCCAGGATGCGGCTGTCGGCCACCAGGTCGCCCTTGGGGGCGTAGAGCCGGGTGCGGGTGTCGGTCGTCTCCACCAGCCGGCGCACCATCTGCCGCGCCAGTTCCCAGGACAGCTCGGCGGAGGGTTCGTTGAACTCGTCGTAGCTGGGCCGGACCGCGCCTTCGCCCAGGGCGCCGGCGAAGATCCGCGCCTCCGTCGCCAGCGCCTCCAGTTCGGCCTGGATCAGCCGGTCCTGATAGCGCCCGAGATAGAGCAGGCCGCCGACGAGGATCGCCAGCGCCAGCACGTTGACCGCCAGGATGCGCAGCGTGATGGGGGAGACGGGGCGGCGCAGCCGCATCCGCCGCCGGGGCCGCGCCGGCGGCGCCTCGGCCGGCGGCGGCCAGAGCGGAGCCGTGCCGCGGCTGCCGCCGTCCGGCGGAGCGGACCCGTCCGGCACCGGAGAACGGCCGCGCGGCGTGCGCCGCCGGGCGGTGGCGTCACCGGCCGGAGCCTCCCGCCGCTCGGCGCGCAGGTCGAAGGTCATGCCCGGCCCCGGTCCGTGGTTGCGTCGTCGATCGCCGCTGTCTCAGTTGTCGCGGTACTTGTAGCCGACCCCGTAGAGCGTCTCGATCTGGGCGAAGTTCTCGTCCACCGCCTTGAACTTCTTGCGCAGCCGCTTGATGTGGCTGTCGATGGTGCGGTCGTCCACGTAGATGTGCTCGCCATAGGCGGCATCCATGAGCTGATCGCGGTTCTTGACGTGGCCCGGGCGCTGCGCCAGCGCCTTGACCAGCAGGAATTCCGTGACGGTCAGGTCGATCTCCTGCCCCTTCCAGGTGCAGAGATGGCGGGCGCCGTCCAGCACCAGCTCGCCGCGCACCAGCATCTGGCCGGGATCCGCCTCGCCGCGGCCGTGCGTCAGCTCCTGCCGGCGCAGCAGCGCCCGGATGCGTTCGATCAGCAGACGCTGGCTGAACGGCTTCCTGATGTAGTCGTCGGCCCCCATGCGGAGCCCCTGAAGCTCGTCGATCTCGTCGTCCTTGCTGGTCAGGAAGATCACCGGCACCGCCGAGGTCTGGCGCAGACGCTGCAGCAGTTCCATGCCGTCCATGCGGGGCATCTTGATGTCCAGCACGGCCAGGTCCACCGGCCGCGAGGTCAGGCCGCGCAGCGCCTCGTCGCCGTCCCCGTAGGTCCGCACCTCGAACCCTTCCGCCTCCAGCGCGATCGAGACCGAGGTGAGGATGTTGCGGTCGTCATCGACCAGGGCGATCGTCTGGGCCACCGTCTTCTTCTCCTGCCTTCCTGCGCAGCGTGGGCGTTTCCCGGGGGCGAAGCCGCCGCCCGGCGGTCCCGCCCGATCCATCGGGTTCAGGATCGCCTGCAATATGGCATCATTTGGATCGCAGGACACGGGGCCTGCCGCAGCGGACGGACGAAACCGCGCGGAAGGGGCCGCACGGGTGGGACCACCCGGGAGCGTGCAGCAGGGGAGGCGAACGATGAGCGACATGACCCCATCTCCGCCGGAGGATGCCTGGACGGGCGAGGGGCCGGCGACCGGCCGGGCGGTGATGCGCGGCTGCGGCCGGGCGGCGCTGGCGACGGCGCAGCGTGACCGTGAAGGCTGGCCGCTGCCGTCCCTGGTGCTGGTGGCCCTGGACCTGGACGCCACGCCGCTGCTGCTGATCTCCGGGCTGGCGGAGCACACCCGCAATCTGGAGCAGGACCCGCGGGCCGGGCTGCTGTTCGACGGCACCGGCGGGCTGGACGAGCCGCTGACCGGGCCGCGCCTGTCCGTGCTGGGTAAGATGGAGCGCACGGCGGAGCCGCGGCTGCGCGACCGTTTCGTGGCGCGCCACCCGGAGGCGGCGCAGTATGCCGGCTTCTCCGACTTCGCGCTGTGGCGGCTGCGGCCGGAGCGGGCGCATCTGGTGGCCGGCTTCGGCCGCATCCGCTGGATCGCCGCCGCCGACCTGCTGCTGCCCGCCGCGGCCTGCGCGGAACTGACGGCGCGGGAAGGGGACATCATCGGCCACATGAACGCCGACCATGCCGATGCCGTGGCGCTCTACGCCACCGTGCTGCTGGGCCGGCCGGCCGGCGACTGGCGCCTGACCGGGCTGGACCCGGAGGGCTGCGACCTGCGGGCCGGCGGCGCCAGCGCGCGCCTGCCCTTCGGGAGGACCGTCACGACGGCGGAGGAGGCGCGGGCGGAACTGGTCCGGCTGGTCCGGCAGGCACGGGCCGCGCAACCTCTGTGAGAAGGGCCGGAAACGGTGCCGGGAGCCTTCTGCCCTGCGTAATCCGAAATGTCGTATGGCAAAGCTCGCGTAGCTCCCTCCTTGGCGGAGGGTTGCGGCCCGTCGGGCAGAACGGTAAGTCTACACCGCCGTTACATCAGGGCACCGTTACAGGGGCAGGCGCCGGTCCGCGCGCCGCCCCCTCGCTTGCGTGCAGTGTGCCGGGCATGCAGGGAACCGGGCCCGTCGCCCCCGTGCGATCGCACCAGAGGAGAACGCCAAAGTGCACATGACCGGTCCCGTCATCAGCAGCTTCGGCCTGGATTACCTGGGCCTGAGCCACCTGAAGGCCGCGCATTGGAACCTTTCCGCCGCCGCGCTCTACGAGCAGGCGATCCGCCGCGGCGAAGCGCAGATGGCGAAGGACGGACCCCTGGTGGCCCTGACCGGCCAGCACACCGGCCGGTCCCCCAACGACAAGTACATCGTCCAGGAAGAGACCACCGCCGACCAGATCTGGTGGGGCAACAACAAGGCGATCTCCGAGGACGCGTTCGACCGTCTGCTCGCCCGTGTCCAGGCCTATCTCCAGGGCCGCGAGGTCTTCGTCCAGGATCTCTACGCCGGCGCCGACCCGGACCACCGCCTGCCGGTCCGCATCGTGACCCAGCACGCCTGGCACAACCTGTTCGCCCAGAACATGTTCATCCGGCCGAAGCTGTGCGACCGCCGGGAGTTCGAGCCGGGCTTCACCGTGCTGCAGGTGCCGGACTTCCGCGCGGTGCCGGAGCGCGACGGCACCCGGACCGAGACCTTCATCCTGGTCAACTTCAAGAAGCGCCTGGTCCTGATCGGCGGCACCAGCTACGCCGGCGAGATCAAGAAGTCGGTCTTCACGATCCTGAACTTCCTGCTGCCGGCGCGCGGCATCCTGCCGATGCACTGCTCGGCCAACATCGGCCCGGCCGGCGACACGGCGATCTTCTTCGGCCTGTCGGGCACCGGCAAGACCACCCTGTCGGCCGACGGCAGCCGCACCCTGATCGGGGACGACGAGCACGGCTGGTCCGACACCTCGGTCTTCAATTTCGAGGGCGGCTGCTACGCCAAGGTGATCCGCCTGTCGCCCGAGGCCGAGCCGGAGATCTACGCCACCACCCGCCGCTTCGGCACGGTGCTGGAGAACGTCGTCATGGACCCGGGCACCCGGGAGCTTGACCTGGACGATGCGCGCCACACCGAGAACACCCGCGCCTGCTACCCGATCGACTTCATCCCCAACGCCAGCAACAGCGGCATGGGCGGGCAGCCGCAGAACATCATCATGCTGACGGCGGACGCCTTCGGCGTGCTGCCGCCGATCTCCAAGCTGACGCCGGAACAGGCGATGTACCACTTCCTGTCCGGCTACACCTCGCGCGTGGCCGGCACGGAGAAGGGGGTGACGGAGCCGCAGGCGACCTTCAGCACCTGCTTCGGCGCGCCCTTCATGCCGCGCCACCCCAGCGCCTACGCCAAGCTGCTGGGCGAGCGCATTTCCCGCGGCGGCGCCAACTGCTGGCTGGTCAACACCGGCTGGACCGGCGGCGCCTACGGCACCGGCAAGCGCATGTCCATCGCCCACACCCGCGCCCTGGTGCGCGCGGTGCTGGATGGCCGTCTGGCCACCGTGCCGCACGTCCCGGAGGCGAGCTTCGGCCTCATGGTGCCAGAGGGCTGCGACGGCGTGCCGACCGAGGTGCTCCAGCCGAAGAACACCTGGACCGACAAGCGCGCCTACGAGGACACGGCGCGCGAGGTGGCCCGCCGCTTCGAGGCGAACTTCACCCAGTTCGCCGAGCATGTGGACGAGAAGGTGCGCGGCGCCGGCGTGAAGGTCGCCGCCTGACCGGCGGCGCCCCCGCGCAACGGATCGGCAAGGGCCGGGGGAGCGATCCCCCGGCCCTTCGCTTTTGCGGGGGCCGGACGCGGAATCGGGGAGGGGATTGACCCGGGTCCGGCCCGCGGCGCATGTCTCCTGTACCGGGCTGCAACGGGAGGGAGCGATGCCGCATCGTCGGCCAAGCGGGTCCGCAGGCGCCGCGCCGCCCTGCGCGCGGCCGGGCCTGGCCGAGGAATGCCGGCGGCAGGCGCGGGTGACGGCCCGGGCCGATCGTGCCGATCCCGCCCTGCTGGATTTCCTGGATGCCGCCGGGGCGGACCTGGATGACCGGAGAAGGTCGGCGCCCCGTTCGGCCGGCTGGACGAGGGGAGCCTGATCGCCGTCACGCGCTCTCTGGCGCTTTTCCTGGGTTTCGGCTGAGGTTTCGGCTGACGCCGCCGATGTCCGTCGCGGACCCGGAAACGGAAAACCCCCGCCGCGGAGCCGCAGGCGGGGGTTTTGCAAGGACGGGATCGGCCGGGCAGGGCGCCGGCCGGGCCCACCGCGGTCAGCGGGGAGCCAGCACCATGATCATCTGCTTGCCTTCGAGCTTCGGCATCTGCTCGACCTTGGCCAGATCCTCCAGGGTGTCGCGCACCTTCACGAGGATGACCATGCCGAGATCCTGGTGCGCCATCTCACGGCCGCGGAAGCGCATGGTCACCTTGACCTTGTCGCCTTCCTCAAGGAAGCGGCGCATGTTGCGCATCTTGATGTCGTAGTCGTGATCATCGATGTTCGGCCGGAGCTTGACCTCCTTGACCTCGATGATCTTCTGCTTCTTGCGGGCCTCGTTGGCCTTCTTCTGCGCCTCGTACTTGAACTTGCCATAGTCGAGGATCTTGCAGACCGGCGGATCGGCATTCGGGCTCACCTCCACGAGGTCGAGTCCAGCCTCCTCGGCGGCGATCAGCGCATCACGCAGGCTGACCACGCCGACCATGTCGCCGTTCTGATCGATCAGGCGGACGGAGCGGACATTGATCTCGCGGTTGATCCGGGGTCCGTCGCGCTGGGGTTCCCGGTCTTGGGGGGTAGGCCGTGCTATGGAACCTTCTCCTTCGTCTGAGGGGGCCCGCCGCGGGGTCCGGAAGGACCCGGCCGGTTCAGCGGAACGCCCTGGTTGTCACTCTGACTGGTTGTCACTCTACCTGTGTCGTCGCTCCGGCGGAACTCCCGAAGGGGCTCCGCCGGACCCCGCGGCCGGACCGCAAGGTCAGAACGCGGGCGAAACGGTTTCGGCACCCGCGGGACTGCGGGCTTCATCCTTGAGTCTAGCAACGGCATCGCCCAGGGCAAGGACTTCCTGATCCTTGCCGCCAAGGCGTCGCACCGCCACGGTGCCCTGTTCGGCCTCCCGCGCGCCGACCACGAGCATGACCGGAACCTTGGCCAGGCTGTGTTCCCGGACCTTCAGGTTGATCTTTTCGTTGCGCACGTCGGCCTCCACCCGCAGCCCGGCGCGGCGAAGGGTCTCGGCCACCGTCTGCGCATAGGCGTCGGCTTCCGACACGATGGTGGCGACCACGACCTGCACCGGGGCCAGCCAGAGCGGGAACTTGCCGGCATAATGCTCGATCATCATGCCGATGAACCGTTCCAGGCTGCCCAGGATGGCCCGGTGCAGCATGACCGGACGGTGCCGGGCGCCGTCCTGCCCGATGTAGCTGGCGTCCAGCCGTTCGGGAAGCTGGAAATCGAGCTGCAGGGTGCCGCACTGCCAGGACCGGCCGATGGCGTCGGTCAGGTGGAATTCCACCTTCGGGCCGTAGAAGGCGCCCTCGCCCGGCAGTTCCTCGAATTCCAGATCATTGGCACGCAGGGCCACGCGCAGGCTTTCTTCCGCCTTGTCCCAGGTCTCGTCCGTGCCCAGACGCACGTCGGGGCGCAGCGCCAGCTTCACCGCGATCTTGTCGAAACCCAGGTCCTTGTAGACGCCGAGCTGGAGCGCGAAATATTCTTTTGCCTCCTGCCCCACCTGATCCTCGGTGCAGAAGATATGGGCATCGTCCTGGGTGAAGTTGCGCACCCGCAGGATGCCGTGCAGGGCGCCCGACGGTTCATTGCGGTGGCAGTTGCCGAACTCGGCCATGCGCAGCGGCAGGTCGCGGTAGCTCTTCAGCCCCTGGCGGAAGATCTGCACATGGGCCGGGCAGTTCATCGGCTTCACGCCGAGGAACTTCTCGGTGCCGTCCTCGGCCACGGATTCCCGGATCTTGAACATGTTGTCGCCATACATGTCCCAGTGGCCGGACGCCTTGAACAGGCTGCTGTCATAGAGCTGGGGCGTGCGCACCTCCACATAGCCGGCGGCGTCCAGCTTGGTGCGGATGTAGTTCTCCAGCGTCCGGTAGAGCGCCCAGCCCTTGGGATGCCAGAAGACGGAGCCGACGGCCTCCTCCTGCACATGGAACAGGTCCATCTCGCGGCCCAGCTTGCGGTGGTCGCGCTTCTCCGCCTCCTCGATCTGGTGCAGGTGGTCGGCCAGCTCCTTCTCGGTGCGCCACGCCGTGCCGTAGATGCGCTGGAGCATCTCGTTGCGGGCGTCGCCGCGCCAGTAGGCGCCGGCCACCTTCATCAGCTTGAAGGCGTGGCCCACCTTGCCCGTGCTGGGCAGGTGCGGACCGCGGCAGAGGTCGTACCACCGGCCCTGGCGGTAGATCGTGATCGTCTCCGTCGCCGGCAGGTCCTCGATGATCTGGGCCTTGTACTTCTCGCCGATCGACCTGAAGTGCTCGATCGCGTCGTCGCGCTTCCAGACCTCCCGCGTGAAGGGGGCGTCGGCGTTGACGATCTCGTGCATCTTCGCCTCGATCTTCACCAGATCGTCGGGCGTGAAGGGCTCGGACCGGGCGAAGTCGTAGTAGAAGCCGGTGGCGATGGCCGGGCCGATCGTCACCTGCGTGCCGGGATAGAGGGCCTGCACCGCCTCCGCCATGATGTGGGCGGCGTCGTGCCGGATCAGCTCCAGCGCCTCCGGGCTCTCGCGCGTCAGGATCTCCAGCCGGCAGTCCTGCTCGACGGGGAGCGCGAGGTCGCGCTGCTTGCCGTCGATCTTCACCGCCAGCGCCGCCTTGCCCAGGCTCTTGGCGATGGCGCTGGCGATCTGGCCCCCGGTAGTGCCGCGCGGAAAGGTTCGCACGCCGCCGTCGGGCAGCGTGATGGAGACCATATCCTGCGCAGAGGCTTCCGCCATCGTCATGGCACTCACCGGTATCTTGGTAGTTGAAGGAACCCTTTTCGGGAGGTGGGACTTTGGTGAGCCGTTCCTCCCGATGTCAAGACCGGGAGATGGGCGATTCCCGTGACGCGGGGAAGGGTTGCGTGCGACACATCCCCGGAACGCCGGCCGGTTCAGACCCTGGCGAGGCCGGCCAGCGCCGCCACCACCTCCGCCACCGGCAGCGCCGACAGGTCGTCGCGCTTGAGCCAGGCCGTGCGCGGCCCCCACGGGGCGGAGCGGACGGGATCGGTGTGGTGGGACATCAGCATCAGGGTGGGGCAGCCCGCCGCGGCCGTCAGGAAGACCGGCCCGGTGTCGTTGCCCACGGTGGCCCGCGCCCGGCGGGCGAGGCTGCCGAGCTGGGCGAGGCTGGTGCGGCCGACGAGATCCAGCGCCCCCGGACAGTCGGCCAGGATGCGGTCGGCGGCGTCGCGGTCAGCCGCGGTACCGACCAGCACCGGCACGGTGCCGGCCTCCAGCAGCGCCCGGCCGAGCGCCGCATAGGACGCCGGCGGCCAGCGCTTGTGCGGCAGGTGGGGGGAGCAGCCGGGCACCAGCAGCACGAAGGGGCCAGCCGGTGCCACCCCGTCCACGGGCGCCGCGAGCCAGGAGAGATCGGCCGCGCCCGCATCCGGCACCCCGCCCGCGGCGAGCACGGCGAGATAGCGGTCGCGGTTGTGCCGGCCCGCAAGCGCCGCGGGATCGGCCACCGGCCAGCGCGGCGCCGGACCGGGCCAGAGCAGGCGGCGGTAGAGCCGGGTGCGCGGCTTGGCCTGGAGGTCGTAGACGACATCCAGCCGCGCCCCGCGCAGCAGCGAGCGGATGTGCCAGTAATGCGCCGGGCTGCGGCTGCGCCCGTCCTCCCAGACCCGGTCGAACCAGGGCATGGTCCGGCCGAAGCCGGCGAAGGCGGGCTTGGTCAGGAGCGCGATCTCCGCCCCCGGATGACGGGCGCGCACGGCATGGAAGGCGTCGAAGCACTGGATCAGGTCGCCCAGCGCGCCCAGCCGGATGACCAGCACGCGCCGGGCCGTGCCCCCGGCCACAGTCCCCGCCGCGGCCGCGGCCGCGGTCTCCGGCACCGGGGCCGGCGGGCTCACGACAGCCCGGCGGGCCGGCCCCCGGCCGCCCGTTCCGCCAGCAGTTCGGCATAGACGGCGAGCGTGGCGAGGCACATGCCGTCGCGGGTGAATCGCTCGCGCACGTAGCGCATCGCCTCCAGCCCCACGGCCCGGCGCTCCAGCGGGGTCAGGTCCAGCACCGACGCGATGGCGCCGGCCAGCGCCTCGGCATCGCCGGGCGGCACGACAAGGCCGGTCTGGCCGTTCACCAGCGTCTCCTTGACCGCGCCGAGGTCGGAGACGATCACCGGCCGGCCCATGGCCTGCGCCTCCACGATGACCCGGCCGAACGCCTCAGGCTCGACCGAGGCGCTGACCACCACGTCGGACAGCATGTAGGCGGCCGCCATGTCGGCGCAGTGGCCGGCGATGGTGACCTGGCTGTCCAGTCCCAGGGCGCGGATGCGGGCCTCCAGCTCCTGGCGGTAGTCGGTGCGGCCCTGGTCGCCGCCCACCAGCACGGCGCGCACGTCGTTCCGCCCCAGCTTCGCCATCGCCTCGATCAGCACGAGCTGGCCCTTCCAGCGGGTCAGCCGGCCCGGCAGCAGCACGACCCGGTGGTCGTCGGGCAGGCGCCAGTCGCGCGCCAGCACGGCCATGCGCGCCTGCGTCACCTTGGCCGGGACGAGGGTGGCGACATCCACGCCGCGGTGGATCAGCCGCAGCCGGTCCGGCCCGACGCCGTAGCTGTCCGCGACATGCGCGGCCACGAAGCCGCTGACGGCGATCACCCGGTCGCCCCGGGCCATCACCGAATTGTAGCGCTGCTTCAGGCGGCCCTTGAAATTGTAGGGGGCGTGGAAGGTTGTGACGAACGGCACGCCGCAGCGCCGCGCCGCCCAGAGGGCGCTCCAGGCCGGGGCGCGCGAGCGGGCATGCACGATGTCCACCCCTTCCGCCCGGATCAGCGCCGCCAGCCGGGCGGCGTTGCGGTAGATGGTGACGGGGTTCTTGCTGTCCACCGGCAGGGTGATGTGGCGGGCGCCGTAGCGTTCCAGCTCGCGCGCCATCGGCCCGCCGGCGGAGACGACCAGGGCGCGGCCGCCGGCCCGCTGGATGGCGGCCGCCATGTCGATGCAGCCGCGCTCCGCCCCGCCCGTGACCAGGGTGGGGATGACCTGGAGCACCACCGGCCGGCCGCCGCCGAACCAGGAAGCCACGGCCTCCGCCGCCTCCGGACCGGCCTGGGCGGCGCCGGGGAAGCCGGCATCGTCCTCTCCGTCGGAGGCGTACTCCGCGGCGGTGGCCGGCGGGGCCGGGTTGTCGTCGGGTTCGGTGGCCGCTAGGGTGCCGGGCAGCTCGGCCGGGACGGTCATGGGCGTAGCATCGACAGGGGACGGCATGGGTGCGCCGATACATAGCCTGACCCGGGGCGCCGCCACCATAGCTTATCGACGGACCCCGCCCCGGCGCCCGGGCGTGCTGGGCGTGATCTTCCTGGGCGGCTTCCGCTCGGACATGACCGGCACCAAGGCGGTGGCGCTGGAGGCCTGGGCGGAGCGGGCAGGGCTCGGCTGCGTCTGCTTCGACTACCAGGGCCACGGCCGCTCCTCCGGCCGCTGGGAGGACGGAACCGTCGGCACCTGGCTGGAGGACGCGCTGGCCGTGCTGGACCGGCAGACGGAGGGGCCGCAGGTGCTGGTCGGCTCCAGCATGGGCGGCTGGATCGCGCATCTGGCCGCCATCGCCCGGCCGGAGCGGGTCGCGGGGCTGGTCTGCGTCGCCCCGGCGGCCGACTTCACCGAGCGGCTGATCCGGCAGCGCCTGTCGCCGGAGCAGGCCGCGGCGCTGGAGCGGGACGGCTTCTTCGTGCAGCCCAGCGCCTACGACCCCGCCGGTTACCGCATCACGCGGGCGCTGCTGGACGAGGGGCGGCGGCATCTGCTACTGGGCCGGCCGATCCCGGTCCGCTGCCCGGTGCGGCTGCTGCACGGCCAGCGCGACGCCGACGTGCCCTGGCGCTTCAGCCTGGATCTGGCCGGCGACCTGGAAAGCGACGACGTGCGCGTCGTGCTGGTGAAGGACGGGGACCACCGGCTGTCGCGGCCACAGGACATCGACCTGCTGTGCCGCACGGTGGGGGAACTGACGGCAGCCTGAGAACGGCCGCCGAACCATTGCGGAGGGGACGTGAGCATGCCTGCCTGCCCGGCCTGCGGGGCCGAGACCTGGACCCCGGTGGCCAGCCACGAGGACTGGGCCGCCACGGCCCGCACGGCCCCGGACCAGCGCCGCGACATGGCGGCCCTGGTCGCCGCCGACCCGGCGCTGGATTTCGGCGGTCTGTGCCGCTGCGGGCGCTGCGGTCTGGTGAGCGTCGAGCGCATCCCGTCGGCGGACGCCCTGGCCGGTTTCTACACGGCCTACTATGCCAGCCGGTCCTATTCGACGAAAGCGGCCAGCAAGCTGCGCCGCGCCCGCCGCCGCATCGCCGGGCTGAAGGCGGCGGCGCCGGGGGTTCGCTTCCTGGATATCGGCTGCAATCTGGGATTTGCCGTCGAGGCCGCGCGCGACCTGGGATTGCAGGCAACCGGCATCGAGATCGACCCCGATGCCGTGGCTCGCGCCCGCGTGCGGGTGGAGAACGCCACCTTCCACATCGCCGATGCCGAAGCCTTCGCCGCGGCGGGGAAGGGGCCGTTCGACATCCTCTATTGCACCGAGGTGATCGAGCATGTGCGCGATCCCGACGCCTTCGCCGCGGCGCTGGCGCGGCTGGCGGCGCCGGGGGCGGTGCTGTTCCTGACCACGCCGGACGGCGGCCACTGGCGGGTGCCGCGCGACTTCACCCGCTGGCCGGAGGTGAAGCCGCCGGAGCATCTGCGCTGGTTCACCCGCGACGCCCTGCGCCGGCTGTTCGACCGGCATGGCTTCGACGTGGCTTTCGGCTTCAACCTGAAGCCCGGCCACCGCATGCGGGCCCGCCGCCGGGCCGGGTGATCCCGGCGGCCGGGCAGGCTGTACGGCCTATACGGCGGGGGAGGCGGGGCCGGGCGTGCCGAGCGCGGCCAGGGCCTGCGGCTCCTCCGGGCTGACGACGATGGCGAGTTTCCAGCCCGTCTCCGCCCGGCGCAGCAGATAGATCGTCGTCCAGCCGGCGATGCCCTCGCCATCGCGGGAGCGCAGGATCCAGCGCACCTCCGCCCGCACCAGATCGTGGTTGTAGGCCACGGTGATGGCCGCGGCCGGCACCGGCCAGGCCATGCCCAGCCGGCGGTACGCCTCCATCTGGGCGCCCAGGAAGGCGCGGGCCTGCTCCCGCTCGGGGAAGACCTGCGGGCCGGCCGCCGTGACCACCGTCAGGGGATGGTCGTGGTGGTCCATCACCCGGTCCAGGTCATAGGCGGCGAAGGCCTCCGAATAGGTGTGGAAGAAAGCGCCGGCCTTCTCCGCCGTCATTTCGTCGGCCATGGGGTCCCTCCCTGGTGTCGTCGGTTCAGCGCTGTCCCAGGATACGGGACAGCACCCCGTCAAGCTGGTCGAGCGTCTTGTAGTGGATCTGCAGCACGCCCTTGGGCCCGCGCCCGGCGACGACGACCTTGAGCCCCAGCGCGGTCGAGACCTCACGCTCCAGCGCCACGGTGTCGGGCGGCTTCACGGCCGGCAGCTTCGCCTGCCGCCCGGCCGCGGCGTCCTTCACGAGCTGTTCGGTCTGGCGCACGTTGAGGCCGCGCTTCACCACCTCCTGCGCCAGAGCGGCGGGGTCGTGCGCCGTGAGCAGGGCGCGGGCATGGCCCATGCTGAGCTGCCCCTCCTGCACGAGCCGCTTCACCTCGTCGGGCAGGGCCAGCAGACGCAGCATGTTGGCGACATGGCTGCGGCTCTTGCCGACGGCGCGGGCAAGGTCCTCCTGCGTGTGGGAGAACTCGTCCATCAGCCGGCGGAAGCCCTCGGCCTCTTCCAGCGGGGTCAGGTCCTGGCGCTGGATGTTCTCGATCAGCGCGATTTCCAGCGCCTCGCGGTCCGTCAGGGTCCGGACCAGCACCGGCACCTCGTGCAGCCCGGCAAGCTGGGCGGCCCGCCAGCGCCGCTCGCCGGCGATGATCTCATAGCTGGGCGCGCCGGGCGGCGAGTCCTCGTCCTTGCGGACGAGCAGGGGCTGCAGGACGCCGCGCTCGCGCACGCTGTCCACCAGCGCGCGCATCTCCTCGTCGTCGAAGCGGCGGCGGGGCTGGTAGCGGCCGGGATGAAGCTGGTCGATCGGGACCAGCCGGGTCAGGCGGGCGCGGTCGGCCGGTTCCCCCTCCGCCGGGGCGGCGTCCCCGAACAGGGCGGACAGACCGCGGCCCAGACCGCCGGGCCGCTTGCGGGAGTCTTCCTTGCGCACGTCATCCATAGGCCAGCTGCCGCTTCCGCTCACGCTTCAGAACTTCCCCGGCCAGATGGATGTAAGCCTGCGCGCCCGCCGAACGATAATCGTAGAGCAGCACCGGCTTGCCATGGCTGGGAGCTTCGGAGACCCGCACATTGCGGGGGATCACCGTCTCGAACACCTTGTCCCCGAAGAAGCCGCGCACATCGGCCGCGACCATGTCGGACAGGTTGTTGCGGCGGTCGAACATGGTCAGCACCACGCCCTGGATGTCCAGCGCCGGGTTGAAGGCGCGCTTCACCCGCTCGATCGTGCGGACCAGGTGCGACAGCCCCTCCAACGCGTAGAACTCGCACTGCAAGGGCACCAGCACGGCATCCGCCGCGGCCAGCGCGTTCAGCGTCAGCAGGCCCAGGGCAGGGGGGCAGTCGATCAGGATGTAGTCGTAGCCGCCGTGGGAACGGGCCAGCGCGTCCTTCAGCCGGTACTCGCGCCGCTCCACGTTCACCAGTTCGACCTCCGCCCCGGAAAGTTCGACCGAGGCGGTGACGAGGGAGAGGTTCGGCACGTCCGTGGGCACCGTCACCTCTTCCAGCCGGCTGTCGCCGAACAGCAGGTCGTAGATGCCGATGCCGCGGTCGCTCTGGCTGATGCCCAGCCCGGTGGAGGCGTTGCCCTGGGGATCGTTGTCGATGATCAGCACGCGCTTGCCGATGGCGGCCAGCGCGGTGCCGAGATTGATGGTGGTCGTGGTCTTGCCGACGCCGCCCTTCTGGTTGGCCAGCGCGATGACCCGCGGGGTCGGCCTGGCCTGGGCTGCGGAAGTGGTTCCGTCTGGCACGGGGATCAGCCTATCTGCATGCCCCGGGGGGCGATCTCGCTCAAGCGGAGCAGGGCGCCGGACGGGTCGGTCCGGCTCGGGAATTCCTCGACCCGCATTGTCCAGGAATCCCGGGCGCGGGTCAATTCGTCGGCGGCGGTGCGGCCCTTGGGAAACAGGCAGATACCGCCCGGCCTCAGGAATCTGGCCGCCAGCGGCAGCAGGGCGGAGAGATCGGCGAGCGCGCGGGCGGACACGGCATCGGCCGGCGGCGCCTCCGCCTGTTCCGCCCGCTGCGCATGAACCGTGGCGGGGGCCCCGGTGACCCGCGCCACCTCCCGCAGAAAGGCGGCCTTGCGTCCGTCGGATTCGATCAGATGCACCTCCGGCACGCCCAGGATCGCCAGGACAAGGCCGGGGAAGCCCGCCCCCGAGCCGAGATCGACCAGCACCCGTGTGCCCTCCGGCAGAAGCGCGAAGAGCTGGGCGGAATCCGCGAAGTGCCGCTCCCAGACATCGTCCAGGGTCGAGCGGGCGACCAGATTGATCGCCGGATTCCACTTGCGCAGCAGCGCCTCGTAGGCGGCGAGGCGGTCCAGTGTTTCACGTGAAACACCGAAGGCGGCCTGAAAGTCGGTGGCCCGGAAGGATGGGGCCGGGAGACGGGTATTGCTCATCGGGTCCGTGGGTCGTTGGGGGCGCCCGCGATCAGGCGGCCGCGGGGCGGCGCTTGACATGGCGCAGAAGGGCGGTCAGGGCGGCGGGGGTCATGCCCGGGATACGGGCCGCGGCCCCCAGGGTGGCGGGACGCACCTGCCGCAGTTTCTGCCGGATCTCGGCGGAGAGGGAGGCGATGGCGTCCGGGTCCAGGTCGGCGGGCAGCCCCAGCGCCTCGTCCTTGCGGAAGGCGCGGATGTCGGCCTCCTGCCGCTCCAGGTAACCGGCATACTTGCCGTCGATCTCCACCTGCTCGGCGATCGCCGCCGGCAGGGCCGCCAGCTCCGGCCAGACGGCGGCAAGGCGGGCGATGTCCACCTCCGGATAGCGCAGCAGGTCCAGCACCGTGCGGCGCACGCCGTCGCGGTTCACATGGATGCCGTGGCGGGCCAGTTCGTTCGGCGTGGCGGCCAGCGACGTCGCCAGCGCCCGCGCCGCGGCCAGGGCGTCCGCCTTTTGCTGGAACGCTTCCGCCCGCCGGCTGCCGACGACGCCGACCGACAGGCCGCGCGGGGTCAGCCGCTGATCGGCATTGTCGGCGCGCAGCAGCAGCCGGTATTCGGCGCGGCTGGTGAACATGCGGTAGGGCTCGGTCGTGCCGCGGGTGATCAGGTCGTCGATCAGCACGCCGATATAGCCCTCGGCCCGGTCCAGCACGAAGGGCTCGCCGCCGGCCACGGCCAGGGCGGCGTTGACGCCGGCCATCAGGCCCTGGGCCGCCGCCTCCTCATAGCCGGTGGTGCCGTTGATCTGACCGGCCAGGAACAGGCGCGGCAGCCGCTTCGTCTCCAGCGTGGCGGTAAGCTCCCGCGGGTCCACGAAGTCGTATTCGATGGCATAGCCGGGGCGCAGCATCACGGCCCGCTCCAGCCCCGGGATGGCGGCCAGCATCTCCCGCTGCACCTCCTCGGGCAGGCTGGTGGAGATGCCGTTGGGATAGACCGTGTCGTCGTCCAGCCCCTCCGGCTCCAGGAAGATCTGGTGCCGCTCCTTGTCGGCGAAGCGGACGACCTTGTCCTCGATGCTGGGGCAGTAGCGCGGGCCGGTGGACTCGATCTGGCCGGAATAGATCGGCGCCCGGTGCAGGTTGGCGCGGATCAGCGCATGCACCGCCGGCGTCGTCCAGGTGATGGCGCAGGCGACCTGCGGCGTCGTGATCCGCTCCGTCAGCGTGGAGAAGGGCGGGGGCGGATCGTCGCCCGGCTGGCTCTCCAGCCCGGCCCAGTCGATGCTGCGGCCGTCCAGCCGCGCCGGGGTGCCGGTCTTCAGCCGGCCGAGCGGGAATCCCAGCCGCGCCAGCGTGTCGGACAGGCCGAGCGCCGGCGCCTCACCGACGCGGCCGGCGGGAATCCGGCGCTCCCCGATATGGATCAGGCCGCGCAGGAAGGTGCCGGTGGTCAGCACCACGGCCCCGGCGCGGATCTCCTCCCCGTCCGCCGTCCGCACGCCGCAACAGGCGCCCGCGGCGTCCAGCAGCAGGTCCTCCACCGCCGCGGCGATCAGATCCAGGCCCGGCTGGGCGCGCAGGGCCGCCTGCATGGCCTCGCGGTAGAGCCGGCGGTCGGCCTGCGCCCGCGGACCGCGGACGGCCGGGCCCTTGGAGCGGTTCAGCACGCGGAACTGGATGCCGCCCTGGTCGATGACGCGGGCCATCAGCCCGTCCAGCGCGTCGATCTCGCGCACGAGATGGCCCTTGCCCAGACCGCCGATGGCCGGGTTGCAGGACATCTCGCCGATGGTTTCGATGCGGTGGGTCAGCAGCGCCGTGCGCGCGCCCATCCGCGCGGCCGCCGCCGCGGCCTCGCAGCCCGCATGGCCGCCGCCCACCACGATCACGTCGAAGCTTCGCATGGCGCGGAATGTATGGGCGGGGCGGGGCGGAGTCCAGCCGCTCCCGCGGCGGATCTCACTTGCCGATGCAGAAATCGCGGAAGATCACGTCCAGCAGGTCCTCCACATCCACCCGGCCGGTGATCCGGCCCAGCGCGCGGGCGGCAAGGCGGACATCCTCCGCCGCCAGTTCGGGCAGCGGCGCCTCCAGCGCGCGGGCGAGGGAGGCGCCGCACGCCTCCAGCGCCGCCCGGTGCCGGGCGCGGGTGAGCGACGGGGCGGCGGCGGGGGCGTAGCGCATCTCCACCGCCGCGGTCAGGGTCGCCAGCAGTGCCGCCAGCCCCTGGCCCGTGGCGGCGGAGACGGCCAGCGCCGGCCGGCCCGCCACCTCCGACGGCAGCTCCCCGGCCAGATCGGCCTTGTTCAGCACGACCAGCGCATCTTCTCCGGCCAGGGCCAGCGTCGCCGGATCGGGGGGAAGGGTGGCGTCGAACACCAGCAGCGTCAGGTCGGCCCGCGCCGCCCGGTCCAGGGCGCGGCGGATGCCCTCGCTCTCCACCGCGTCCAGGGTCTCGCGCAGGCCGGCCGTGTCCGCCAGGGTGACGGGATAGCCGCCGAGGTCGAGCGCCACCTCGATCACGTCGCGGGTGGTGCCGGCCTGGGCGCTGACGATGGCGACATCGCGCCGGGCGATGGCGTTCAGCAGGCTGGACTTGCCGGCGTTCGGTGCGCCCAGGATGGCGATGGCGATGCCGTCGCGCAGCCGCTCCCCGCGGTGCCCGTCGGCCAGATGCGCCGCGATCTCCGCCAGCAGGTCCCGCACCACGGGGCGCACGGAGTCCGTCAGCCCGCCGGGCAGGTCCTCCTCGGGGAAGTCGATCTCCGCCTCCAGATGCGCCAGCGCCCGCACCAGCCGGTGCCGCCAGTCCTCGTAGAGCCGGCCCAGGGCGCCGTCCATCTGGCGCAGGGCCTGTCGGCGCTGGGCCGCCGTCTCCGCCGCCACCAGATCGGCGATGGCCTCCGCCTCCGTCAGATCCAGCTTGCCATGCTCGAAGGCGCGGCGGCTGAACTCGCCCGGCTCCGCCACGCGCAGGCCGAGTGCGGTCAGCGCCTCCGCCGCCGCGGCCAGCACGGCACGGCCGCCATGCAGGTGCAGCTCCGCCACGTCCTCTCCGGTGAAGCTGGCCGGGGCGGGGAACCAGAGCAGCAGGGCGCGGTCGAAGACCTCCCCGCCGGCGGGGTCGTGCAGAGAGGCGAGCGTGGCCTGCCGCGGCGGCGGCAGCCGGCCCGACAGCCGGACCAGGGCCGGACCGGCCAGCGGCCCGGACAGGCGCACGACCTGCACCCCGCCGCGGCCGGGGGCCGTGGCGGGGGCGAAGATGGTATCCGTCGTCATCGTCGATGTTTCACGTGAAACACGGGGGGCTCGCGCCACAGGGGCGGGCCGTCACACAGGCTCTATTCCGCCGCGGCCTGTTCCGCCGCCAGCCGGGCGGCCACATCCTCCGGCTTCCGGTCTTCCGGGCGCAGCATCAGCCGCTCGACCCGGCCGCCCCGGACCAGATGCGTTTCCAGGATCTCGTCGATGTCGGCCTCCGACGAGAAGCCGTACCAGACCCCCTCCGGATAGACCACCATGACCGGACCCAGTTCGCAGCGGTCCAGGCAGCCGGCGGCGTTGACCCGGATGCCGCGCAGGCCCAGGGCCGTGGCCCGCTTCTTCATGTAGTCGCGCAGCGGTTCGGCGCCGCGGCGCTTGCAGCTCCCGCGCGGGTGGCCCTCCGGCCTCTCGTTGGTGCAGCAGAAGACATGGGCCCGGTAGTAGGGGGCCGGGTCCTGGCTATCCTGGTCGTTCACTTCTTCTGATCCTTGCCGCTTCCGCCCATGGCGGAGGCCATCTGGTTCCACATGAATTTCTGCATCTGCTCCAGGTTCTGGAGCCCGACCGGAAGCCAGGTCTTCAGCATGACCTCCGGGTCCATGGCCGCGATGTTGGCGCTGATCCGCTCCTGAAGCTGGTGCATCAGGGCATCCTGCATGGGCTTCACGTCCGGCAGCCCCAGGAAGGCGCGGGCCTCCTCGGGGGTGCAGTCGATATCGACGGAAATCTTCATGCGCTGTTCCCCTCCGTTCCGGCGGACCGCCCTGTCCGGCGTCCCTCTGCCCGGCATCCGCGGCGGGCGGGCCGGGTATCGGGCGAAAGCGAAAACCGTAATTGAATCAGGGCCATTTTTCCGGCGCATGCCAGTCTACACGACGCTATCCTGCAGGCAAAGGCGCCGCCGGGAAACGGTGGCCGGTCCGGTAACCGGATGCCGAACAGAGGGACGAGAGACATGGCGGACCCCGCGAACCTGCTGGGGCAGGAGACGAGCCCCTATCTGTTGCAGCACAAGGACAACCCGGTCCACTGGATGCCCTGGGGACCGGCGGCCTTCGCCCGCGCCCGGGCGGAGGGCAAGCCCGTGCTGCTGTCGGTGGGCTATGCCGCCTGCCACTGGTGCCATGTCATGGCGCATGAGAGCTTCGAGGACCCGACCATCGCCGCGATGATGAACGACCTGTTCGTCAACGTGAAGGTGGACCGGGAGGAGCGGCCGGACGTGGACCAGATCTACCAGTCCGCGCTGGGCCTGCTGGGCCAGCAGGGCGGCTGGCCGCTCACCATGTTCCTGACACCCGAGGGGGAGCCGTTCTGGGGCGGCACCTACTTTCCGCCGGAACGCCGCTGGGGCCGCCCCGGCTTCCCCGACGTGCTGCTGGGCGTCAGCACCACCTACCGGCAGGAGCCGGACAAGGTGGTGCGCAACACCACCGCCCTGAAGGACGCGCTGCACCGGCTGGCGCAGAACCGGCCGGGGGCGGGGGTGGACGTCGATCTGCTGGACGAGGTGGCGGCGCGGCTGGTGCAGGAGGTCGATCCCGTCCATGGCGGCATCGGTTCGGCCCCGAAGTTCCCGCAGACCGGCATCGTCGAGCTGCTCTGGCGCGCCTGGAAGCGCACTGGCCGGGAGGACTGCCGCGCGGCCGTCGTCACCACCCTGACGCAGATGAGCCAGGGCGGTATCTACGACCATCTCGGCGGCGGCTATGCCCGCTATTCCACCGACCAGGAATGGCTGGTGCCGCACTTCGAGAAGATGCTCTACGACAACGCCCAGCTCATCGACCTGCTGACCACCGTCTGGCAGGACACGCGCGACCCGCTGTTCGAGGCGCGGGTGCGGGAGACGGTCGGCTGGGTGCTGCGGGAGATGGTCTCCGAACCCGGCCGGCCCGTGGGCGGCGGCTTCGCCGCCACCCTGGATGCCGACAGCGAGGGGGAGGAGGGCCGCTTCTACGTCTGGACCTGGGCGGAGGTGGACCGGCTGCTGGGCGACCGCGCCGAGACCTTCGCCCGTGCCTACGACGTGACCGAGCGCGGCAACTGGGAAGGCACCACCATCCTGAACCGGCTGAAGCGGCCGGAGCCCGGCACGCCGGCGGAGGAGGGGGCGCTGGCGGAGATGCGCGCCGTGCTGTTCCAGGCGCGCGGCGCCCGCGTCCGCCCCGGCTGGGACGACAAGGTGCTGGCCGACTGGAACGGGCTGATGATCGCGGCGCTGGCGCGCGCCGGCGCCGTGTTCGACGAACCGGACTGGATCGCCGCCGCCCGCCGTGCCTACGACTTCGTGCGGACCCACATGCAGGATGCGGACGGCCGCCTCTGGCACTCCTGGCGGGCCGGCACGCTGCGCCACCGCGGCACGCTGGACGATCAGGCCGCCATGGCCCGCGCCGCCCTGGCCCTGTTCGAGGTCACCGGCGACGGCACCTGCGTGGAGCAGGCCCGGCGCTGGGCCGCGGTGGCCGACGCGCAGTTCTGGGACACGGAGTCCGGCGGCTACTTCCTGACCGCGGCCGATGCCACGGATCTGATCGTGCGGCCGCGCAACGCCCAGGACAACGCCGTGCCCTCGGGCAACGGCACCATGCTGGGGGTGCTGGCGCGGCTCTGGCTCATCACGGGGGAAGAGGGCTGGCGTCGCCGCGCCGATGCCCTGGTCACCGCCTTCGGCGGCGAGCCGGGCCGCAACTTCTTCCCGCTGGCGACCTTCCTCAACAATGTCGAGCTGCTGCACCGGGCGGTGCAGGTGGTGGTGGCCGGCGACCCGGCGGCGGCGGACACGGGCGCGCTGCTGCGGGCGGTCCACGGCGCCGGCCTGCCGACCCTGGTGCTGACCCCGGTCACGCCGGGGACGGCCCTGCCGGACGGACATCCCGCGGCGGGCAAGGGCATGGTCGGGGGCAGGGCGGCCGCCTATGTCTGCCGCGCCATGGCCTGTTCGCTGCCGGTGACGGACCCGGCGGCCCTGGCCGCACTTCTGCGTGAAGATCGGGTTACCCCGCCGCCCGCACCGTGACAAGGCGGGGACCCGCGTATAGCATTCCCGCGGCTTTTCGTCCCGGCCCGCACGCCAGCGGGCGGGACCGTTCCGGCCGGACCGGAACCGATCCCACATACCGAGCAAGGGGGCGCGCATGACCGACGTCACGATCCAGGCGACCGACGGGGGCAGCTTCACCGGCTATCTGGCCGAACCGCCGTCGGGCCAGGGACCGGGCATCGTGGTGATCCAGGAGATCTTCGGCGTGAACGAACAGATCCGGGACTACTGCGACTTCCTGGCCGGGCAGGGCTATTTCGCCCTCTGCCCCGACCTGTTCTGGCGGCAGGAGCCGGGCGTCCAGCTCACCGACCGGACCGAGGCGGAATGGCAGAAGGCGTTCAAGCTCTATCAGGGCTTCAACGAGGTGAAGGGGGTGGATGACCTGATCGCCACGATGGAGCTTCTGCGCGATCATCCGGGCGTGACCGGCAAGGTCGGCGCCGTCGGCTTCTGCCTGGGCGGCAAGCTGGCCTATCTGATGGCGACGCGCTCGGACAGCGACGCCACGGTCGCCTATTACGGCGTCGGCATCGACCGCCACCTGGATGAATGCGCCGCCATCACCCGGCCCCTGCTGATGCACATCGCCGGCAAGGACAGCTTCGTCCCGCCCGAGGCGCAGGCGCAGATCAAGGACACCCTGGGCGGCAACAGTCTGGTCGCCATCTACGACTATCCGGACCAGCAGCACGCCTTCGCCCGGACCGAGGGCCAGCACTGGGACCCCGACGCGGCACAGGCGGCGGAGGAACGGACGCTGGCCTTCTTCCGCGAACATCTGTTCTGATGGCCGGCGGCGCCATCGGGGCGCCGCAACCACAGCCGAAGGACGGCGGAACATGGTCCACGCGATCCGTATCCACGAGACGGGCGGCCCCGACGTGCTGCGCTGGGAAGAGGTGGCGGTGGGCGACCCCGGCCCCGGCGAGGTACGCCTGCGCCACACGGCCGTGGGGCTGAACTTCATCGACACCTACCACCGCAGCGGCCTCTACCCGCAGCCGCTGCCCTTCGTGCCGGGGATGGAGGCCGCGGGCGTGGTCGAGGCGGTGGGCGAGGGCGTGACCGGCTTCGCGCCGGGCGACCGCGTCGGCTACTGCTCCGGGCCGATCGGCGCCTATGCCGAAGCGCGCCTGATCCCGGCCCAGGGGCTGGTCGCCCTGCCGGACTGGCTGGACGACCGCACCGCCGCCGCCATGCTGCTCCAGGGCATGACGGCGCAGTACCTGCTGCGCCGGACCTACCGGGTGAATCCGGGCGACAGCATCCTGATCCATGCCGCCGCCGGCGGGGTCGGGCTGATCGTCTGCCAGTGGGCCAACGCGCTGGGCGCCACCGTGATCGGCACCGTCGGATCGGAGGAGAAGGCCGAGCTTGCGCGGGCGCACGGCTGCCATCACGCGATCAACTACACGCGGGAGGATTTCGTCGCCCGGGTGAAGGAGATCACCGGGGGCAGGGGGGTGGACGTGGTCTATGACAGCGTCGGCGCCGACACTTTCCTCAAGAGCATGGACTGCCTGCGCCGGCTGGGCATGCTGGTCAGCTTCGGCCAGTCCTCGGGCAAGCTGGCGCCGCTCGATACCGGGCTGCTGGCGGCCAAGGGCGCGCTGTTCCTGACCCGGCCGTCGCTGTTCCACTATGTCGCCACCCGCGCGGAGCTGGAGGAGACGGCCGCCGACCTGTTCGCCGTGGTCAAGGACGGCACGGTGAAGGTGGAGGTGCGCCAGACCTTCCCCCTGCGCGACGCGGCGGAAGCGCACCGCGCCCTGGAGGCCCGCCGCACCACCGGCTCCACGGTGCTGCTGCCCTGATGGTGCCATCGCCCCGCGGGCACCGCCCGCGCGGGCGACCTACGACGACCGCGTCTGCCACAGGGGCGGGGTCTTGAAGCCCTTCAGGAAGGCCTCATGCGCCTCCAGCTCCTCCGGCAGGGGGGCGTGCGGCCGCGGTTCGCGGCGGGGGCGGTCGGTGCGGAAGGAGGCCGCGGCCTGGGCGCCGGTGGGGGCCAGCACCAAGTCGGGCTGGCGGCCGCCCAGCAGCTCCAGATAGACCTCCGCCAGAAGCTGGGCGTCCAGCAGCGCGCCGTGGTAGCTGCGGGCCGAATTGTCGATCTCGAACCGGCGGCAGAGCGCGTCCAGGCTGGCGGGCGCGCCGGGGAAGCGGCGCCGGGCCAGCACGACCGTGTCGATGGCGCGGGCCGCGGGCAGGGTCCGCATGCCCAGCCGGGTCAGCTCCGCGTTCAGGAAGCCCACGTCGAAGGTGGCGTTGTGGATGACCAGCGGGCTGTCCTGGATGAAGTCCAGGAACGGGCCGACGATCTCGGCGAAGGTGGGCTGGCCGGACAGGAACTCCGTGGACAGGCCGTGGACGTTGAACGCCTCGATCGGCATGTCGCGTTCGGGGTTGATGTACTGGTGGTAGGTGCGGCCGGTGGCGACATGGTTCATCAGCTCGACGCAGCCGATCTCCACCACCCGGTCGCCGTTCAGGGCGTCGATGCCGGTGGTTTCCGTATCCAGCACGATCTCGCGCATCAGGTCCGTCCCGGTGTCCTGGGCGGCCGCACGCCCCTGGACGGGGCCGGCGGCCGGTAGCCCCGCGGCGGCCAGATCCGGCCCCGCTCCATCCCCAGCACTCTGACGATCCGGGTCAGCGCGATCAAGGTATGGCGTCTGCCCAGGCCGGTGGGCACCACGAAATCGGCCCGGCGCCGCTTCTCCCGGTCGGGCATCTGAAGCGCCAGGATGGCGGCCAGCTTCGCCGGGGTCATGCCCGGCCGGGCCAGCACGCGGGCGCGCTGCACGGATGCCGGGGCGGAGACGACGGCGATCCGGTCCACCCGCCCCTCGCCGCGGCTCTCGAACAGCAGCGGGATGTCCAGCACCGCCACCCTTGCCTTCCGGCGGGCGGCGCGGCGCAGGAAGCGGTCGGCGTCGGCCCGCACCAGCGGATGCACCGCCGCCTCCAGCCGGCGCAGCGCCTCGGGCCGGCCGACGACATGGGCCGACAGGGCGGCACGGTCCACGGCGCCGTTGCGCACCGCGTCGGGGAACAGCGCCGCCACCACCGGCACCGCGGCCCCGCCGCGGGCATAGAGGCGATGGACGGCGGCGTCGCTGTCATGCACCGGACAGCCCAGCCGGCGCAGCATCGCCGCCGCGGTGGACTTGCCCATGCCGATGGAGCCGGTGAGCCCCAGCACGATCATCGCCGCCCCCCGGCCCGGGAGCGGAGCACCGGCCGGCCGGCGGGAGACCCGCTCACAACCCCTCCAGCACGAAGCGGCGCAACTCCGGCGTCACCTTCGGCGCCAGCCCGAACCAGGCCTGGAAGCCGGGCCGCGCCTGGTGCAGCAGCATGCCCAGCCCGTCCACCACCGGGTTGCCGCGGGCCTTCGCCTCCTTCAGCAGCGGGGTCAGCAGCGGGGTGTAGACGATGTCCGTCACCACGGTGGCCGGGGGCAGCCCCGCCAGCGGCAGGTCCAGCCCGGCCTGCCCGGCCATGCCCTGGGTCGTCGTGTTCACCAGCAGCCCCGCATCGGCCAGGGCCGAGGCGCGCCATTCCCACGGGATCACCCGGACCGGCACGCCGGGGCCGAGGTCGGCCGCAAGCTCCTCCGCCCGGGCACGGGTGCGGTTGACCAGACGCAGTTCCGGCACGCCGCTGTCCAGCAGCGCCACCGCCACGGCGCGGGCCGCCCCGCCGGCGCCGACCACGACGGCCGGCCCGGCCGCCGGGTCCCAGGCGGGGGCGCCGTCGCGCAGATTCTCCCGGAAGCCGAAGGCGTCGGTGTTGCGCCCCTCCAGGCTGCCGTCGGGCCGGACGACGATGGTGTTGACCGCGCCGATCCGCTTCGCCGCCGGGTCCAGCAGGTCCACCAGCCGGAACGCCGCCTCCTTGTGCGGGACGGTGACGTTGCAGCCGGCCAGCCCCAGCGCCGGCAGGGCGCGGATGGCCGGCTCGATCCGGTCGGGCGGCACCGGCAGCGGCACATAGGCGCCGTCGATGCCGTACTGCTGCAGCCAGAAGCCGTGCAGGCGCGGGCTGCGGCTGTGCCCGACCGGCCAGCCCATGACGCCCGCGATCCTGGATTTGCCGGACAGGATCACGATGGCAGCACTCCGCGGGTGCGCAGGAAGCCCAGCAGCGGCAGCAGCGGCAGCCCCAGCACGGTGAAGAAGTCGCCGGTCACGGCGGTGAAGAGCTGGGCACCCGGCCCTTCGAGCTGGTAGCCGCCGACGGAGGACAGCACGGAAGGCCCGGCCGCCGCGAGATAGCGGTCAAGGAACGCCGGCTCCAGCGGGCGCATGGTCAGCACCGCCTCGTCCAGCGTGTGCCAGACCCGCTGTCCGCCCTGGAAGACCACGGCGCAGGAGATCAGCCGGTGGCGCCGCCCGGCCAGGGCCAGAAGCTGTGCCCGTGCCGCGGCGGCATCGGCCGGCTTGTCGAACCAGACACCGTCGCATTCCAGCATCTGGTCGGCGCCGATGACGGGGCGGTCGGGATGGCGGGCCGCCACACGGGCGGCCTTCAGCTCGGCCAGGGCCTCGGCCACCGCCTGCGGCGGCAGGCCGCCGGCGCGGCAGGACCGCTTCACCGCGTCCTCGTCCACCGTCGGCGGATCGACGATCACCGCCAGCCCCGCCGACTCCAGCAGGCGGCGCCGCGTGGTGCTGCCGGACGCCAGCACGACCGGCTCGTTCGAGAGAGCGACCATGGCCACCGTTCTTCCCGTCTCCACCCCTGCGGACCCGACCCTTCCTGACCCGGCTCAGACCGGCGTGCCGCCGGGACCCGCTTCGCCCGGAACGGCGCGCCGGCGGGCCAGGATCATCATCACCTCGGCCGCGGTCTCCTCGATCGACCGCCGGGTGACGTCGATCACCGGCCAGCCCTTGCGGCTGTAGAGGCGCCGCGCCTCCGACAGTTCCGCCCGGACCTTCTCGGGATCGGTGTAGCTGGTGTCCTCGCCCTGGTTCAACAGGCGCAGACGGTTGCGCCGGATCTGCACCAGCCGCTCGGCATCCTTTGTCAGCCCCACCACCAGCGGCCGGCGGAGCTGGTCCAGTTCCGGCGGTAGCGGACAGCCCGGCACGAAGGGCACGTTCGCGGCCTTGATGCCGCGGTTGGCCAGATAGATGCAGGTCGGCGTCTTCGAGGTGCGGCTGACCCCGACCAGGATCACGTCGGCCTCGTGCAGGTCCCAGGCGCTCTGCCCGTCGTCATGGTTCAGGGCGAAGTCCATGGCGTCGATGCGGCCGAAATATTCCGCGTCCAGCGCGTGCTGGCGGCCGGGCTGGCTCTGGCTTTCCAGCCCCAGATAGGCGCCCAGCGCGGCGATCAGCGGGTCCAGCACCGGGATGCACGGCACCTGGAGGTCGCGGCAGGTGTCCTGGAGGCGCCGGCGCAGCTTGTCGTTCACCAGGGTGAACATGACCAGGCCCGGCGTGTCCCGGATGCCCTCGATGGCCATGTCGAGCTGCCGCTCGGTCCGCACCAGGTTCCAGAAATGCTCGATCGGCTGCACCCGGTCGAACTGGCTGACGCAGGCCCGCGCCACGGAATTGATCGTCTCTCCCGTCGCGTCGGAGACGAGGTGCAGGTGGAAGGTCTTCGTCATCGTGTCCGTGTTCATCTGGCGCAGCGCCGCTCCCGTTACGGAAACCGGAATCAAAGGGTGAACAACCCGTCGGGTGCGGGGATAACCCGGGGCCTGCGACAGCATGCCCGAAATCGGTCCACGTGGCCGCTACGACTTGGCAGCAGGGATGCGCGCCGGGGGAGAAAACCGTCGCACCTCTCCGAAACACCGGGACGACCGATCCCGCACCGCGACATTATCCCCAGGACTCAAGACCGCCGGAACCTAGCGCAGATGCGGCCTGCCGCGCGATACCCGACGAACTGTCCACAGACATTTTCGGCGTGGATGACGATTGCCGCAGCCTGTGGATGGATTTGCGGGAAACATGAATTCCCGTTATCCACAGTCACAACTGTCACCCCCATTCCTTCTGATACCGGATTCAAGGTATAGGGGGGACGCCGAACAACCTGGATCAGCGACGATGACCGCAGCCCCGACGAAGCCCTTTCTCCGCGCCCTGGCCGGTGAGACCCAGACCCGCCCGCCCTTCTGGCTGATGCGCCAGGCCGGCCGTTATCTGCCGGAATACCGTGAGGTGCGTGCGCAGGCCGGCGGCTTCCTCGATCTCTGCCTGAAGCCGGCGCTGGGCTGCGAGGTGACGTTGCAGCCGCTGCGCCGCTACGGCATGGACGCGGCGATCCTGTTCTCGGACATCCTGCTGGTCCCGCATGCGCTGGGGCAGTCCGTCGGCTTCGCGGAAGGCGAAGGCCCCCGTCTCGCCGCCATCCGGGACATGAACGGGCTGCGCGCGCTGGATTTCGACGGCCTGCACCGCCGGGCAGAGCCGGTCTACGAGACGGTGCGGCGCATCCGGGAGAACCTGGACAAGGATTTCCCGACGACGGCGCTGATCGGCTTTGCGGGCTCGCCCTGGACGGTCGCCTGCTACATGGTCGAAGGTCAGGGCTCGAAGGAGTACATGCACGTCAAGCAGTGGGCGTTCAGCGATCCCGAGGGGTTCGGTCAGCTCATCGACCTGCTGGTGCGGGCGACGGTCGAGTACATCTCCGCCCAGATCAAGGCGGGGGCGGAAGCGGTGCAGCTCTTCGACAGCTGGGCCGGCGCGCTGCCGGTGGACGGCTTCCACCAGTGGGTGATCAAGCCGACCCGTGCCATCGTGGACGCGCTGCGGGCGCGTCATCCGGGCGTGCCGATCATCGGCTTCCCGCGTCAGGCCGGTCTGAACCTGGAAGCCTATGTGCGGGAGACCGGGGTGGACGGCGTTTCGCTCGATCCGGGCGTGCCGGCGGCCTGGGCGTCCGAGACGCTCAAGGGCGTCACGCTTCAGGGCAACCTGGATCCGGTGCTGCTCCTGACCGGCGGTGCGGCAATGCGCCGCGGCGTGACTGAACTGCTTGAGGCGATGAGCGGAAGGCCCTTCATCTTCAACCTCGGTCACGGCATCCTGAAGGAGACGCCGCCCGAGCATGTGGCCGAGCTGACGCGCCTCCTGCGCGGCTGATCGCCACGACCCAGCCTTCCCGTAGCCTCCCGGACACCAGCAGCGTGACAGAGTCCGCCGCCTTCCCGGCATCCCGCCGGAAGATCGCCATCGTGCTGTTCAATCTGGGCGGCCCGGACCGGCTGGAGTCGGTCCACCCGTTCCTGTTCAACCTGTTCTCGGACCCGGCGATCCTGCGTCTGCCCAATCCGTTCCGGATGCTGCTGGCGCACTTCATCGCCGGGCGCCGGGCGCGGATCGCCCGGGGCATCTACGAGAAGATGGGCGGGAAATCGCCCATCCTGGAGAACACCCGGGCGCAGGCCCGGGCGCTGGAAGAAGCGCTCTGGGATGCGGGTGAAGTGCGCGCCTTCATCGCCATGCGCTACTGGCACCCGATGAGCGACGAGACGGCGTGCGACGTGCGCGACTGGGACCCGGACGAGGTGGTGCTGCTGCCGCTCTATCCGCAGTGGTCCACCACCACGACGGCCTCCAGCCTGCGTGTCTGGGATCTGGCAGCCAAGGCCGCCGGGCTGGACAAGCCGACGCGGACGATCTGCTGCTATCCGACCGAGCCCGGCTTCATCCAGGCCAACGCCCGGCTGATCCGCTGGGCGGTGGCGGAGGCCGCGGCGCACGGCACGCCGCGGGTGCTGTTCTCGGCCCACGGCCTGCCGATGAAGATCGTGGAGGCCGGCGACCCCTACCCCTGGCAGTGCGACCGCACGGCCGAGGCCGTGATCGCCGCGCTGGACATTCCGGGCCTGGACTGGGTGACCTGCTACCAGAGCCGGGTCGGCCCGCTGGAATGGCTCGGCCCCTCCACCGAGGAGGAGGTCCTGCGCGCCGGGCGCGACCGGGTGCCGCTGGTCGTGGTCCCGATCTCCTTCGTGTCGGAGCATTCCGAGACGATCGTGGAGATCGGCCACGAGTACCGCGAGCTGGCGGAGGAAAACGGCGTGCCCCACTTCGTCGCGGTGCCGACGGTGGGGGTGGAACCCGACTTCATCCGCGGTCTGGCGGAACTGGTGCGGCAGTCCCTGGGGACCGGCTGCACCATGTGCTCCCAGAACGGCGGCCGTTTCTGCCCGACCACAGCGCTCGGCTGCCCGCAGGGTGCTGCGGCAGGCTGAGCCGCAGCGGCGACGGCCCAAGGGCCGTCTTTCCCTCCCCGGCCGAAGCGGTTACAAAGGCGCCCGCGTTCCCGTGGAGTTGCCGTCCATGCTGTATCTCTGGATCAAGTCCTTCCATGTGATTTCCATGGTCGCCTGGATGGCGGGCATGTTCTATCTGCCCCGGCTGTTCGTCTATCACACCCAGACCACGCCGGGCGCCGCGGACTACCAGCGGTTCGTGGTGATGGAGCGCAAGCTCCTGAAATACATCATGAATCCGGCACTGATCGCGACCTGGACGTTCGGTCTGGCGATGCTTGCGCTGAACCCGTCCCTGCTGTCGGGACAGGGCTGGATGCATGCCAAGATCCTGCTGGTGCTGGGCATGACGGCGGCGCACATGCTGCTGGGCAGGTACCGCCGCGAGTTCGAGGAGACGCGCTCCGCCCGCTCGGAGAAGTTCTTCCGGGTCTTCAACGAGGTCCCGACGATCCTGCTGATCGTCATCGTCATCCTGGTGATCGTGAAGCCGTTCTGAGGACGCCCGGATGGCCCGCATCCTCTCGCTGCGCGCCGAACTGCCGAGTCCGGACCTGGATCTGTCCCTGCCCTTCTACGAACGGCTGGGCTTCCAGGTGGAGGGACGCCACGGCGACGGGTTCGCCCTGCTGGAGCGGGAGGGCTGGATCCTGCATCTCTGGCGCACCGACGATCCGGCACTCTGCCGGGCATCGTCTGTCTATCTGCAGGTGGACGATGTGGACGGCTTCCATGCCGCGGCGCTGGCCGCGGGGGTCAAACCCTTCCGTGGCCCGCCGGCCGACCGCTCCTGGGGGATGCGCGAGGTCTACTACCTCGATCCCGCGGGCTGCCTGCTGAAGGTCGGGCAGGACGCCGACGAGGATGCGACGGACAGAGATTGAGGCCGCTACCCGGAAGAGTGGCCGCGTGGCGGATGTTTTGCTTTGACTTGATCCGTGGCATCGGCTAACCATAATTCTTGCCTGCGAGTCCACTCCCCTGAGAACTCAACGCGTTCTCCGTCGTCCCTCCCCGGGCCGGCGTCAGAGTGGTCTAGAAGAGACTGGCCACCGCATCAGGCCGAACTCCCGACAGCCGGTCAGCTCCACCCGGCATCGATGGTCCCGGCTTCACTGGCACCTTGCCGGACACCTATACCGGACATGTCGCGTCTGCCCATCGCCCTCCCCGGTCACCGCCAACCGACCCCCACAATCGATACACCATGAATCTTCAGGACCTGAAGGCCAAGACGCCCGCCGAGCTCCTCGCATTCGCAGAAGAGCTCCAGATCGAGAATGCGGGCACCCTGCGCAAGCAGGACATGATGTTCGCCATTCTCAAGCAGCTCGCCGAGAACGACGTCCCGATCTACGGGGAGGGCGTCCTGGAGGTCCTGTCCGACGGCTTCGGCTTCCTGCGATCGCCAGAGGCCAACTACCTGCCCGGCCCGGACGACATCTACGTCTCCCCCTCCCAGGTGCGCCGCTTCGGCCTGCGCACGGGCGACACGGTGGAAGGCCAGATCCGCTCCCCGAAGGAAGGGGAACGCTACTTCGCCCTCCTGAAGGTCAATTCGATCAACTTCGACCATCCGGACAAGGTCCGGCACCGGATCAACTTCGACAACCTGACCCCCCTCTATCCCGACGACCGGCTGCGGCTTGAGATCGAGGTCGACAGTTCCGGTAAGTCGAAGAAGGACATGACGACCCGGGTCATCGACCTGGTCGCCCCGCTGGGCAAGGGCCAGCGCGCCCTGATCGTGGCGCCGCCGCGGACCGGCAAGACGGTGATGTTGCAGAACATCGCCCATTCCATCGCCACCAACCACCCCGAGGTCTACCTGATCGTGCTGCTCATCGACGAGCGGCCGGAGGAAGTGACCGACATGGCCCGCAGCGTCCGCGGCGAGGTCATCAGCAGCACCTTCGACGAACCCGCCACCCGTCACGTCCAGGTGACGGAGATGGTGCTGGAGAAGGCCAAGCGCCTGGTCGAACACAAGCGCGACGTGGTCATCCTGCTCGACTCGATCACCCGCCTGGGCCGCGCCTACAACACGGTCGTGCCCTCCTCCGGCAAGGTGCTGACCGGCGGCGTGGACGCCAATGCCCTGCAGCGGCCCAAGCGCTTCTTCGGCGCCGCCCGCAACATCGAGGAAGGCGGCTCGCTGACCATCATCGCCACGGCCCTGATCGACACGGGCTCGCGCATGGACGAGGTGATCTTCGAGGAGTTCAAGGGCACCGGTAACTCGGAAATCATCCTGGACCGCAAGCTCTCCGACAAGCGCGTCTTCCCGGCGATCGACATTCAGAAGTCCGGCACCCGCAAGGAAGAGCTGCTGGTGGACAAGGGCGCCATGGCGAAGATGTGGATCCTGCGCCGCATCCTGAACCCCATGGGCACCCAGGACGCGGTCGAGTTCCTCATCGACAAGCTGAAGCAGGCGAAGACGAACAACGACTTCTTCGACAGCATGAACCAGTAGCGCGGTCCGTCGGCCCGTCCGCGGGCCCTGGACACGCTTCGATCCGGAGCCGGCCGCCCCCAGGGTGGCCGGCTCCGTCGCTTTCGGGAGGCCCCCGTCTCCGGGCGGTCCCGGCCATGCGGGGGATGCGCTGGACGCCCGGCACTGGCCGGGAGGATCATCCACCCCGGCCCCACGGCAGGGGCCGGGAACGGCCAAGGCAGGAAGTGATGCTGGACCACGCGCTGCACGATCTGCTGCACGACCATGGTGTCGCGCCGCACCCCGCTCTGCCGGCAGTCTCTCGCCCGGCAGCCGCTTCCCTGGCAGCGGCTACCCCGGCGGCGCAGGCTATCACCCCGGCACGTCCGCCCGCGCCGGTGCATCCGGCGGTGCTGGACGGGTTCCTCTCCCCGGCGCTGCTGGCGCTGGCGGCCGCTCCCCTGGTTGCGGTCAGCCCCGTGCTCTGGGCGCCGCCCTTCTGGGTGCTGGCCCTGATGATGCCGCGGGGGGACCGGCGGGCCTGACGGGGATCAGAAGCGGAAGTCCACCAGCACCGGGACATGATCGCTGGGCTTCGGCTCCCAGCCGCGGGCCTCCCGCAGCACCGTCGTGCCGGCCAGCGCCGGGGCCAGCGGCGGGGTGACCCAGACATGGTCCAGCCGGCGGCCGCGGTCGCTGGCGGCCCAGTCGGCGGAGCGGTAGGACCACCAGGTGTAGAGCTTCTCCGTCTCCGGCACGAAGCGGCGCACGGCATCCACCCAGCCCAGGGTGCGCTGCACCTGGGTCAGCTTCTCCACCTCCACCGGGGTGTGGGAGACCACGTCCAGGAGCTGGCGGTGGGACCAGACGTCGGTCTCCAGCGGTGCGATGTTCAGGTCCCCGACCAGGATCATGGGCCGGTCGGGACTGCGCTGTTCCGGCCACCAGCGGATCATCTCGTCCAGGAACTGGAGCTTGTGCGCGAACTTCTCGTTCACCGCCGGGTCCGGCACGTCGCCGCCGGCGGGGATGTAGAGGTTGTGCAGCTCGATCCCCGGCCCGACCGGCAGCGTGGTGGCGATGTGGCGGCAGTCCTCCCGCCCGCACCAGTGCCGCACCTCCCGCGCGCCCAGCTCCAGCCGGGACAGGATCGCCACCCCGTTGTAGCTCTTCATGCCGTGGATGTGGGCGAAGCGGTAGCCGCGCTCCGCCAGTTCCCGCAGGGGGAACGTGTCGTCCACGGTCTTCGTTTCCTGCAGGCAGACGACGTCCGGGGCGTGCTCGTCCAGCAGCCTCAGCAGCAGCGGCAGGCGCAGGCGGACGGAATTGATGTTCCAGGTGCAGAGGCGCACGGGCGGGACCCCGGAAGGACGGCGGGCGGCCTCAGCGGCCGGTCCGCTGCGGCGTCCGGTTTCCGGTGTAGAAGGCGTCGGCGTGGATGTCCACCGCGGCGATGCCCTTCTCCAGCAGCAGCGGCACCGTCCCCTCCACCATGGCCGGCGGGCCGGCCAGATAGGCCTTGAAGCCGGACAGGTCGGCGAAATCCGCCACCGCCGCCGGCCCGACATGGCCGGTGCGCCAGGGACCGGGGCCGGCCGGTTCGGACAGGACGGGGACGAAGCTCAGGTTCGGGTGGCGCTGTCCCAGGGCGGCGAAGTGTCCGTCCAGATACAGGTCGCGCGCCGTCCGCACCCCGAAATAGAGGTGCAGCGGCCCGGCATGGCCGCGCTCCAGCGCCGTTTCCACGATGGACTTCACGGGCGCCAGGCCGGAGCCGCCGGCGATGGCCAGGATCGGGCCGCGGTGCTCCGGCTTCAGGGTGGCGTCGCCCAGGGGGCCGCTCAGCACCACCCGCTCGCCCGGCCGCAGATGGCGCACGGCATAGTGGGCGGCACCCGTGCCCTGCCCGGCGTCGCGGATGTGGAACTCCAGATGCGGCTCGCCGGGCCGGCTGGCGATGGAGAAATCCCGCGCCGGCAGTCCGGCGAAGCCGACGCGGGCATACTGGCCCGCCTGGAAGTCGAAGGGCCGCCCGTCTGCCGGCACCAGCCGCACGATCCGCACGTCGGGCGTGGCCTGGATCAGCTCGCTGACCGTGAAGGTCCGCTCCTCCGCCAGCGCCCCAGCCGGGCCGTTCGCTCCGGCCGCCACCATCGTCCCGCCCATGGTTCTCCGCTCCATTCCCATCCCTGCGATATGGCGGGACCGGCGGCGGGATCAAGGCCGGGGCGCGCCCCGCCTCTCAGGCGGTGGTCAGCGTGGGGATACGGTCCAGCTCGTCGCTCAAGGCGGTCGTCAGGGTGGCGATGTCCCACTTCGCCTGGAGGTTCAGCCAGATCTCGGGCCCGTTGCCGCACAGCTTGCCCAGGCGCAGGGCCATGGCCGGGGTCACCGCGGCGCGCTCGGACAGGATCGCGTGCAGGGTCTGCCGCGACACGCCCAGATGCTCCGCCATCTCCGACACGGTGATACCCAGGGCCGGCAGGATATCCTCCCGGAGCAGTTCACCCGGATGCAGCGGCGGAAGGGCGGTGGACATTGTGGGTCTCCCTAATGGGAAATACTCGCACTGATATGGATACGGACGCAGAGCGTCTGGCATTCCTAGTGGTAGTCCTCGATATCGACGTCCACGGCGTCGACTCCATCCCAGCCGAAGGTGATCCGGTAATTTCCCGATACCCAGATCGACCAGCGCCTGGGTGTCCCGCTCAGACAATGGAAACCGTATCCGGGCAGGTTCAGGTTCTCTGGCATCCCAGCGGCGTCCAAGGCGGATAACTGGCGTCGCACTCGCGCGTGGTTCTGAACCGGGAGCTTCCGGCCGTCAGCCTGCTCCCAGTAAAGCGCCAGTGCCCTGCTTCGGAACGACCGGATCATCTGTAATGTATGGCTTTACATTCCGAAGATGTCAAGTCGTGCTTTACACCCTCCGCCTCACCGCCCCCGTGCGGCCTCACCGCCCCCGTGCGGCGGCGTGGTCGCGGACGGCCGCGCCGAAGGCGGCCAGCAGGGCGGTGGAGGCCGGGTCGTCGCGGAAGCGCCATTCCGGGTGCCACTGCACCGCCAGCGCGAAGGGCGCCCCCTCCACCCGCACCGCCTCGATCAGCCCGTCGGGGGCCGTTCCCTCCACCACCAGGCCCGGCGCCAGCCGGTCGATGCCCTGGGAATGCACGGAGTTCACCCGCAGCTCCCGCCGGCCGGTGATAGCCGCGAGCCGCCCCTCCGGCGCCAGCGCCACGGTATGGGCGGGGCCGTACTGCACCTCCACCGGCGCGTCCTTGTCCTCGCGGTGGTCCATCATGCCCGGCACCTCCTGCACCCGCGCATGCAGGGTGCCGCCCAGGGCCACGTTCAGTTCCTGGAAGCCGCGGCAGACCGCCAGCAGGGGCACGCCCCGCTCCAGGGCGCGGCGGATCAGCGGCAGGGTGGTGGCGTCGCGCGCCTCGTCATGCGGGGGCGCTTCCGTGCCCGGCGCACGGCCGTAGGCGGCGGGATGCACGTTGGACGGGCTGCCGGTGAAGAACAGGCCGTCCAGCCGGTCCAGCAGGGCGTCCACGTCGTACCAGTCCCCCAGCGCCGGCAGCACCAGCGGCAGCGCCCCCGCCCCTTCGCTGACGGCGCGGACATACTTGTCCCCGACGACATGGAACGGATGCTGCCCCAGGGTGCGGGCGCAGGCGGGGATGCCGACCGGGGGCCGGATGGTGGCCGGTCGGGACGGGGCCGGTCGGGAGGGGCTCGGGGGGATCGGCAGGCTCATGGGGACCGTCTCGGAAAGCGGGATGGCGCGTCCCGAGTGTGCGCCAGCCCCCGCCGGAACCGCAACGGTCCGGAAAGACGGACGGTCAGTCCCGCTCCCGCCGGCGGGTCGGGTCGCGGAAGAAGAACTGCTCGTCCTTCAGCTCCACCCCGGTCTCCGGGGACAGCAGGGAGATTTCGGTGGTCAGCCCCTGGGCGTCCAGCACCCGCCACTTGCGCAGGGCGAAGGGCCGTTCCTCGAACACCAGGGTCAGCCGGCCCAGGGCGGGGTCCTTGGTCTGGGCCAGGGTCACCTCCAGCACGCCGCCGTCATGCGCCACCTCGGTGACGGTGACATCGCCGGACAGGCTGATCTGCGGGCGCAGCAGGAAGTCGGCCAGGGTGCTGCCGATCGGGGCGTTCGACTGCTGCTTCAGCTCGGCGTCCCAGAAATAGACGAAGCGGCCGTCGGCGACGATGAAGTTGCCGACCGGCGGGTCGTAGTCGATCCGCATCCGCCCGGGCCGCGCCAGGGCGAAGGTGCCCTTCACCGAGCTGCCGTCGTCCGCGACCTGGAGGAAGCGGGAACGCAGGGTGCCGATGCCGTTCAGATACGCCTCCACCCGCGCCAGATCGGCCGCGACCTCCGGCGTCCGGGCGACCTCCGATGCCGCCGGGGCGGCCCGGGCCGGGGCCGCCGGCACGGCCAGGGCGAGTGCCGCGGCGGCGACCGTCGCGGCCAGCAGGGAGCGGACCGTTCCGGGTCGTGCGGTCGGGGTGATCCCAGTCGGGGAGAGAATGGTCTTCATGCGGGTATCGTGGCCGGGCATCGTGGCGGGATTGCGGACGCGGACCCCGACACGGCGCGGCGCATTGGCAGAATGGAGGGGCGGTGGAAGAATGGAGGGGCGGCCGCGGCGGGTCAACCGCCCCGACCAGCCGCCCAGGGCACTGAACTCATGTGACAGCGGGTGACAGATTGCGGAACTGCTGATTCTGTGGGCCGGTGTTATCGGACGGCACGGGATCGGCGTCATGGACGAGGACGATTGGGGTTCGAAGTCGCGGCTTCGGGTGCTTTTGGAGCATTTCAGCCGGATAGAGGACCCGCGGGATGAGCGGCGGATCCTGCATCCGCTGCCGGAGATCCTGCTTTTGGTGGTGTGCGGCACGATGGCGGACTGCGACGACTACGAGAACATCGCGGCCTGGGGTGCGGCGCACCTGCCGTTCCTGCGTCGGCATCTGCCCTACGCGCACGGCGTTCCCGGCGAGCGGTGGCTGACGATCCTGATGAACCGGATCGATCCGGCGCTGTTCTCGGCCGCCTTCACCGCGTGGGTACGTGCGACCTTTCCGGGGCGGGCCGACTTCGTCGCCATCGACGGCAAGACCTCGCGGCGCAGCCACGACCGCCGCGCCGGGACCGCGCCGATCCACCTCGTATCCGCCTTCGCGACGACCTCCCGCCTGGTGCTCGCCCAGGAGGCGGTCCCCGACAAGGCCAACGAGCTTGCGGCGATTCCGGTGCTGCTCGATCGGCTCGGCGAGAACGGCGGGCTGGCCGGCGCCCTCGTCTCCATCGACGCCATCGCCACCAACCCGACCATCGCCGCCGCGATCCGGGGCCAGGGCGCCGACTACCTCCTCGCCGTCAAGGCCAACCAGCCCACGCTGCGCGCGGAGCTCGAGGCGGCGTTCGCCGTCGGCGACGGCGCTGACCACCACCACGACCTCGACAAGGGGCACGGCCGGGTCGAAGAACGCCACGTGAGCGTGATCCGTGAGGTCGACTGGCTCTCCGGCACGCGCCGGTTTCCTGGGGAGATGCGCCTGCCCGACGTCGCCGCCATCGTCCGCGTCCACACCACAGCCCACATCGCCGACCGGACGCGGACCGACACCCGCTACTTCATCTCCTCCGCCCCGCTCACCGCCGAACACGCCGCCGACGCCGTCCGCGGGCACTGGGGCATCGAGAACAGGCTGCACTGGGTGCTCGACGTCCTCTTCAAGGACGATCTCTCGCGCTTGCGAACCGGCCACGGTGCCAAGAACATGGCCGTCGTCCGCCACTTCGCCCTCAACCTCATCCGCGCAGCCAACGACCAAAAGTCGCTCAAGACGCGCCGAAAAATGGCCGGATGGTCGGACGACTACCTCGCCTCTCTCCTCAACCCCGCCATCCCTTAACTTGGATTCGAAGCCCTGACCAGCCGCCCGCGACCGGCCCTGTCCCGTCCGGGTCAGTTCACCCGTTCGGTATCGTCGATGTCGCGGGCCAGGACCTCGCGCTTGCCGACATGGTTGGCCTTGCTGACGACGCCTTCCTTCTCCATCCGCTCGATCAGCCGCGCGGCGCTGTTGTAGCCGATGCGCAGATGGCGCTGGATGAAGCTGGTGCTGGCCTTGCGCTCGCGCGTCACGATGGCGACCGCCTGGTCGTACAGGTCGCCGCCGCCGGCCCCGCCGCCACCGCCCGCGCCCTCGTCTCCGGCCGGTCCCGCCTCCTCCTCGTCCTCGGTCACGGCCTCGACATAGTTGGGCTCGCCCTGCGCCTTCAGGAACTTCACCACCTGCTCCACCTCCTCGTCGCGGACGAAGGGGCCGTGGACGCGGGTGATGCGGCCGCCGCCGGCCATGTAGAGCATGTCGCCCTGGCCCAGGAGCTGTTCCGCCCCCTGCTCGCCCAGGATGGTGCGGCTGTCGATCTTGCTGGTGACCTGGAAGCTGATGCGGGTCGGGAAGTTCGCCTTGATGGTGCCGGTGATGACGTCCACCGAGGGGCGCTGCGTCGCCATGATCAGGTGGATGCCGGCGGCGCGCGCCATCTGGGCCAGACGCTGGATCGCGGCCTCGATGTCCTTGCCGGCGACCAGCATCAGGTCCGCCATCTCGTCCACGATGACGACGATGTAGGGCAGCTCCGTCAGGTCGATGGGCTGTTCCTCGAAGATCGGCTTGCCGGTATCGGGGTCGAAGCCGGTCTGCACCCGGCGGGTCAGCACCTCGCCGGCCTCCCGCGCCTCCTTCAGGCGGGCGTTGTAGCCGTCGATGTTGCGCACGCCCAGCTTGGACATGGCGCGGTAGCGGTCCTCCATCTCCCGCACCGCCCATTTCAGCGCCACCACGGCCTTCTTGGGGTCGGTGACGACGGGGGCCAGCAGGTGCGGGATGCCCTCGTAGATGGACAGCTCCAGCATCTTCGGATCGACCATGATGAAGCGGCAGCGGTCCGGCGGCAGCCGGTACAGCAGCGACAGGATCATGGTGTTGATCGCCACCGACTTGCCCGAGCCGGTGGTGCCGGCGACCAGCAGGTGCGGCATGCGGGCGAGATCGGCCACCACGGGGCCGCCGCCGATGTCCTTGCCCAGCACCAGGGCCAGCTTCTGCGGGCTCTTCTCATAGGCGTCGGCGGTCAGCAGCTCGCGCAGATAGACCGTCTCGCGCCGCTGGTTCGGCAGCTCGATGCCGATGACGTTGCGGCCCGGCACCACGGCGACGCGCACGCTGACGGCGCTCATGGAACGGGCGATGTCGTCGGCCAGACCGATGACGCGGCTGGACTTGGTGCCGGGGGCCGGCTCCAGCTCGTAGAGCGTCACGACGGGGCCGGGGCTGACCTTCACGATCTCGCCGCGGACGCCGAAATCCTCCAGCACGCCCTCCAGCAGGGTGGCGTTGCGCTGCAACCCCTCCTCGTCCAGGGCCGCGGACTGGCCGGCCGGGGGAAGCTGCAGGATCTCCACCGGGGGCAGCTCGTACTCCCCGGCGTCGGGCTCCTCCAGCGGCAGCGAGGGATGGCGCTGCTTCTCCGGCCGGCGGAGCGGGATGACCGGCGCCGGCCGCGGCGTCACCACGGGCGCCAGCCGGGGCCGCCGGGGTTCCTCCGTCTCCTCCCCCGCCGCTCCGGTTTCCGCCGTGACGGGCGGGGCCGGGCGCTCGACGCGGGGAATGGTCAGGCCGGGCTCCATGCGCTCGGGACCCCGCTCGGGCCGTGGCGGCGGCACCGGGGTCAGGGCCGGCGGTATCCGTCGCACGGGCCGCGCCGGTTCCGCCTCCGTACGGGCGAACAGCCCGCGCAGCCGGTCGCCCAGATCCTCCCGCAGTCCGCCCGCGGCCGCGCTGGCGCGGGCCGCCAGCCCGCTGAGGCCACCCAAGCCGCCTGAAGCCAGCCCGGCCAGCCCTGTCCCTGCCCGTTCAGTTTCCGGCCGTTCCGGGGCGGCCTGCTGCGCCGCCGGGGCGGCGACCGGCCGGCGCGGCGCGGAAGGCGTGCGGGGCTGCTCCACCTGCCGGCGCTCGCCCAGCCGGCGCAGCCCGGCCAGGACCCCCCCGGTCTGTACGCCCAGGGCCGTCAGCAGCATCCACAGCGCCGGCACGGCGGCGACCAGCCCCAGCAGCCCCGGCGGGACGCCGACACCGGCAGACAGCAGCGGCAGCCGCACCTGGTTCAGCAGGATCAGCCCGACGCTGCCCCCCATGGCCCCGCCGGCGGCGAACGACAGCCCGGCCAGGGCGACGCCGGTCAGCAGCACCGAGCCCAGGCCCAGCGGCACCCGCAGCGCCCAGCGGTCCGGCGGCCGGTGCCGTGCCACCGACAGCCCCCAGCCGGCGATCAGGGCGGCGATCAGATAGGCGGACAGGCCCAGCGTCTGCACCAGGATGTCGGCCGCATAGGCGCCCGGCAGGCCCAGCCAGTTGCGCACGATCGTCGTGCCCGCGGGCACGGCGGTGTTCCAGGACGGGTCCGCCGGGGTGTAGCTGGCGATGGCGCCGGCCAGGGCCGCGCCCACGCCCACCGTCAGCAGGCCCGCCAGTTCCACCAGCCGCGCGCGCAGGAAGCGGGCGGCACCGTCGGGCAGCAGGGCGTTCCGGTTCCGCCCGGGCACGGCGGGGCCGGTGCCGCGGCCGGGCGGGACGCCGCGGGGATTGCTGCCGCGGGGGGCGGGGCGGGTCGCGGCCAGTCTCGGGTTCATGCTGTCATCCAGGGAAAGGTCGTCGCCGGTGGGATCGGGCTGGTGGGGTCGGGGTGCAGGGCATCGGAACGCAGGCTGTCGGGCTACGGGTCCAGTCGTCAGGCAATCCAGTCGTCAGGCAATTCAGTCATCAGGCGGTCCAGGCAGTACGCGCGTCCGGGCCGCTGCCGGGGTCCGGCGTTTCTGTTCCGGGCGCGGCGCCGCGCCGGCCCCCGCCCGGGGGTCCGCACCCCGGCGGGCGTCAGCCCAGCAGGCGGGCGATCCGCTCGCAGGCGCGGGCCACGGTCTCCGCGTCATGCACCAGCGCGACACGGACATAGGGCCGGCCGCGGTTGCCGCCATCGGCATCGGACCGCGACAGGTAGGCACCCGGCAGGACGCGGATCGCCGCCTCCCGCCACAGGGTCCGGGCCGCCGCCTCCCCGTCGCCCACGTCCAGCCACAGGAAGAAGCCGCCCGGCGGGCGGTAGAACCCGAACCGCCCGGCCAGGACGGAGTCTGCCGCATCGACCTTGGCGCGGTAAAGGCGGCGGTTCTCCTCCACATGCGCCTCGTCGCGCCAGAGCGCCGTGGCCGCGGCCAGGGCCGGCAGCGGGGTGCCGGCACAGGAATAGCTGCGCAGCCGGGCGAAGCGCTGCAACAATCCGGGGTCGCCGGCGATGAAGCCGGAGCGCAGGCCGGCGGCGCTGGACCGCTTGGACAGCGAATGCAGCACCACGAGACCGGCCGTGCTCCCCGTCTCCCGGGCCGCCTCCAGCGCGCCGGGGGGTGCCGCCCTGTCCCAGATCTCGGCATAGCATTCGTCCACCGCCAGGACGAAGCCGTAGGCGCGGGCCAGCGCCAGGGCCCTGCGCAGATAGTCCAGGTCGGCCACGGCGCCCTGCGGGTTCGCGGGCGTGCAGAGAAAGAACAGCGCCGTGCGCTCCAGCACCTCGGCCGGGATGGCGTCCAGGTCCGGCAGGAACCCGGTATCGGCGAAGGCCGGCAGGAACACCGGCTCCGCCCCGGCCATGGCCGCCGCCCCCTCGTACACCGCATAGAACGGGTCGGGGATCAGCACTGCCGGCCGGCGGCCGGCCCGGCGCTCCGGCACGGTCAGCAGCGGCAACTGGAACAGCGCCTCGCGCGTGCCGGCGACGGGCAGGATGCCCGTTTCCCGGTCCACGAAGCCCGGCGGCAGGGCATAGCGCCGCTCCAGCCAGTCGCCGACGGCGGCGCGGAATTCCGGCGTGCCGGCCACGGGCGGGTAACGGCCCCAGAGACGGGCGTTCGCCTGCAACGCCTCCGTCAGCAGGGCCGGCGGGGCGTGCTGCGGTTCCCCCACGGCCAGGCTCAGCGGTTCCAGGTTGGCGCGCGGCGGCACACCGGCCAGCAGCGCGGCCAGCCGGGTGAAGGGATAGTCGGTCAGTCCCTCAAGCCGGGGGTTCCCCGTCGGCATCGGGGCCTGCGACGGCGACGCGCCGGTCATCTGCGGTCATCCACGGGCGATGCGGGGAGCAGCGGGTACGAAACGAAAACGAGTTTACCCGGGCGGGCGCCGGGGCACAAGACCGGGGCGCCCGGAAAAGCCCTGCCGAATCCGTCGCTTGTGGACAGTTGCTGAGAAAAGCGTTGAAAACTGCGCTAACCCATTGATCCGATTCACGAAATCGCGCCGGAAACGGGGTATTCCCTGTGGATAAGTGACGGGAAAACGGCCGCAGGGGCCTGGATTCCCTGTAACCCCCGCTTAAGGATCGGGCCGGTGGCGGCATGCAGGGCCGACCGCCCGAGGCGATGCCGGCGGCCCGAGGCGGCAAGGAGAGGCCGCAAGGCGGAGCGATACGGAAAAGGGGCAGCGCCGCCGGGTGGCGGCCGCATCTGCAGCCGGCCCCGGGACCCTGCCCCTGGTTTGCCCGTCGGGCTGCCTGCGGCAGCCGGATCAGAGCGCGTCCGCGTTGGACTCCCCGGTGCGGATGCGGATGGCCTGGGCCAGTTCCAGCACGAAGATCTTGCCGTCGCCGATGCGGCCGGTGTTGGCCGCCTTCTGGATGGCCTCCACCACGGCGTCGGTCAGGTCGTCGGTCACGGCGACCTCGATCTTCACCTTGGGCAGGAAACTGACCGAGTATTCCGCGCCGCGGTAGATCTCGGTCTGGCCCTTCTGGCGCCCGAAGCCCTTCACCTCGGACACGGTCAGGCCCTGGATGCCCAACCCGGTCAGCGCCTCGCGGACCTCGTCGAGCTTGAACGGCTTGATCACTGCCATCACGAGTTTCATCGGGCTCCCCTTTCGTTCCTCGGGCCTTGTTCCGCCGGGCCGGTCTCCGCATGAGGGTCCGGCCGCTCGGAAACCATGATACAAGAAGCGTGCCGCGCCTGAAGGTCCAACCTTCCAGCGCATCCGTTCCGGGCCTTCCCCACCCGTCGGCTTAGCGATGGGCAGGTGCTGCACAATTCTTGTGCAGACGGGCCGGATTTCCACCCTGAAGGCGGTCGATCGGGACAGTCCCGGAGGTGTGCGGGGACAGGTGCCGTCGGCCCACTGGACAATCGGCTCCGGGTGACCGACTTTCCTTCGCATGGATACCGTCGCCTCCCCCTCCTCCGTCGCGTCGGACGCTTCCGACGCGGTCACGACCGAAGTCGCCATCGTCGGCGGTGGCCTTTCCGGTCTCACCCTGGCCTGCGCCCTGGGCAGCGCCGGCGTGCCGGTCGTCGTGATCGACCGCGACCCGCCGTCGGCGCAGATGGCGCCGCACTTCGACGGCCGCACCACCGCCATCGCCTACGGCTCGGGCAAGGTGCTGGACGGGGCCGGGGTGTGGCCCTATCTGGCGGACGAGGCGGGACCGATCCTGGACATCCGCGTCACCGACCAGAACGCGCCCCTGTTCCTGCACTACGACCACCGCGAGGTGGGGGCGCGGCCGTTCGGCTGGATCGTGGAGAACCGGGTGATCCGCCGCGCCCTGATGCGCCGGCTGGCGGAGCTGCCGTCGGTCACGCATCTGGCGCCGGTCGCCGTCTCCGGCCTGGACCGCTCGGGTCCCCGCGCCACGGTGCGGCTGGCCGACGGCCGCACGGTGCGGGCCCGCCTGATCGTCGGCGCCGACGGCAAGAAGAGTCTGTGCCGCGAGGATGCCGGGATCGACACGCTGAGCTGGAGCTACGGCCAGCACGCCATCATCACCAACATCGAGCATGAGCTGCCGCACGGCGGCACGGCGGTGGAGCTGTTCCTGCCGGCCGGGCCGTTCGCCATGCTGCCGCTGACGGGCAACCGCACCTCCATCGTCTGGTCGGAGCGGGCGGAACTGGCGCCCTGGTATCTGAAGCTGGGCGAGGCCGCCTTCACGGCGGAACTGCAGTCCCGCGTGGGCGACTGGCTGGGCCGCATCCGCCCGATCGGGCCGCGCGCCTCCTACCCGCTGGGGCTGATGCATGCGGAACGCTACGTGGACCGCCGGCTGGCCCTGATCTCCGAGGCGTGCCATGCCATGCATCCGATCGCCGGTCAGGGCCTGAATGTCGGGATGCGCGACGCCGCCGCGCTGGCCGAGGTCATCGTGGACGCCCACCGGCTGGGCCTGGACCCCGGCGCCGCCGATGCGCTGGACCGCTACCAGCGCTGGCGCCGGGTGGACACGGTCTCCCTGCTGGCGACCACCGACCTGCTGACGCGGCTGTTCAGCAACGACATCGCCCCCCTGGCGCTGGCCCGCCGGCTGGGGATGAAGGCCGTCAACGACCTGCCGCCGCTGAAGCCGCTGAAGCGCCTGTTCATGCGCCATGCCATGGGCGTGGTGGGCGAGCTGCCGCGGCTGATGAAGGGAGAGGCGCTGTAGCTCCTCCCGGCCCGCCGGTCATTCCCGCGATGCGGGCCGCGTCCGCCCGTTTGGAGAGGGTATTCTTTACCCGTTGGAGGTAGACCGTGAGGGACCCGCGCCGTCGGCGCCGGGTTCCGACGGTCAACTTCACGGGTGATGCCCATGACCTTCCCGCCCCTTGCCCCGCCCCTTGCCCGGCGCCTTGCGCTGGCGACCTCCGCCCTCGCCCTTTCCGGCGTCCTCTCCCTTGCCGCTGCCGGCGCGTCCGAGCACGACCATGCCCACTGGGGCTATGCCGGCGCCGGCGGCCCCGCCGAGTGGGGCCGCCTGTCCACCGACTTCGCCGCCTGCGAGGCGGGCCGGGCGCAGTCGCCGGTGGACATCGTGCACCCCGTCCCGGCGACGCTGGGCCCCGTCGCCGTCCACTACCAGGCCGGGCCGATGCAGGTGGTGAACAACGGCCACACCATCCAGGCCAACGCCGCGCCCGGTTCCTTCATCGAGCTGGAAGGCGGGCGCTACGATCTGGTCCAGTTCCACTTCCATCATCCCAGCGAGCACGCCGTGGACGGCAAGCGCGCGCCGATGGAGCTGCATCTGGTCCACCGCAACGCCGCGACGGGCGAGCTGGCCGTGCTGGGCGTGATGATCGTCCCCGGGGCCGCCAGCCCCGTGCTGGACGCCGTCTGGGCGGCGATGCCGGCGCAGGAGGGCACGGCCCCCGCCCCGGTCGCGGTCGATCCGGCCGGGCTGCTGCCGGCGGACCCGGCCTATTTCCGCTATGAGGGCTCGCTGACCACGCCGCCCTGCTCCGAGGTGGTCCACTGGATCACCTACAAGCAGCCGGTCACCGCGTCTGACGCGCAGATCGGGCAGTTCGCCGCACTCTACGACGACAATGCCCGGCCGCTCCAGCCGCTGAACCGCCGCTTCATTCTGGAGTCCGCCGGCCGGTAGGGTTTTCCGTCTTGCCGGAAAAGGCGCATCGGCGGCGGCCGCTGCGCCTTTTCCTTTTCCAGCCCGGCGGAAGCACCGATACTCGCCCATCCCGTTTCGGATGGAACGACCCATGACCGCCGAGCCCCCGTCGCCTGTCAGCCCGTCGCCTGCCAGCCTGTCGCCTGTCAGACCGCCTCCTGCCGCTCCGGCGCCCGGTGCCGACGATCCGTCCGACGGCGGCGCGCATCTGCGGCCCGACCTCAGCTACGGCGCCTATCTCGGGCTCGACACGCTGCTGGCCGCCCAGCATCCCCGCTCCGACGCCCATGACGAGCTGCTGTTCATCCTGATCCATCAGGTGACCGAGCTGTGGCTGAAGCTCAGCCTGCATGAGTTGCGCGGCACCCAGGCTGCCATCCGGGCCGACCGGCTGGGTCCCGCCTTCAAGATGCTGGCGCGGGTGGCGCAGGTGCAGCGCCAGATGATCCAGGGCTGGGAGGTGCTGTCCACCCTGACCCCGGCGGACTACGGGCGGTTCCGGTCCTGTCTGGGACAGTCCAGCGGCTTCCAGTCCTGGCAGTACCGGCTGCTGGAGTACCTGCTGGGCAACCGCAACGCCCGGCTGGCCGAGGTCCACCGCCGGGAGCCGGAGGTGTACGCCGATCTCCAGGCCGTGCTGGCGGCGCCGTCGCTCTATGACGACTGCCTGCGCCTGCTGGCCCGGCGCGGCTTCGCCCTTCCCGACGACCGGCTGGAGCGGGACTGGCGCCTGCCCTACCGGCCCGATGCGGCGGTGGAGGCGGCATGGCTCGCCGTCTACCGCGACACGGAGCGGCACTGGGACCTGTACGAACTGGCGGAGAAGCTGGTGGATCTGGACTGGCGCTTCCAACAGTGGCGCTTCAGCCACATGAAGACGGTGGAGCGCATCATCGGCTTCAAGACCGGCACCGGCGGCACCGCCGGCGCCAGCTATCTGGTGCGGGCGCTGGACCAGAGCTTCTTTCCCGACCTGCGCAGCGTCCGCACGGCGCTCTGACCGGGGGGCCTGCGATCCCGCCGCTCAGGGCATCGGCAGCGGCAGCTCCGTCGTCTCCTTCATGGCGGAGACGGCGATCATGGAGTTGATCTCCCGCACGCCGGGCAGCTTCGACAGCTTCTCGAAGAACAGCTTCTCATAGGCCTCGATATCGGCGGCGACGATGCGGAGCAGGAAATCCACCTGCCCCATCAGCACGAAGCATTCCTGCACCTCGGGGATGCGGCGGATGGCGTCGCGGAACTCCTCCAGCCGGTCGCCGCTGTGCGCCTCCAGCTTGACGTGGCTGAAGATCAGCACGTTCAGCCCCAGCCGCTTGCGGTCCAGCAGCGCCACCCGGCGGCGGATCACCCCCATCCCCTCCAGCCGCTGGATGCGGCGCCAGCAGGGCGACTGCGACAGCCCCACCCGCTCCGCCACTTCCGCCGCCGTGGCGGCCCCGTCCTTCTGAAGGTGGTCCAGGATGCGCCAGTCGGTGCGGTCCAGATCCTTCGGCGTCTCCCTGGACATGATTTTTCCCCTGAAGCCGATGTTACCGCATGGATCATGCAGGAAATCCGCGTCAGCCTTCAACTACGCAAACATTTTTCCCGGCGCCGGCGCTAGCTTTCCGGGGTCGCCGCCGCGCCTTCCGCGGCCCGTTTCCGGAGAGCCCGCCATGTCCGCCCTGCCTGTCCTGTCCACCCCGTCCGTCCTGCCGCCCCAGGCCAGCCTGACCGTCTACACCGATCCGTCCACCGGCATGCGCATCGCGCTGGCCGTCGGCCGTCCCGGCCGGTCGGGCGCTGCCGTCGCGTGGCGCCGGATGCGGGGCGGGCTGGACGAGGCGGTGGAGGGGGCCCTGCGCGGGGCCGGCCGCTGCCCGGCCTTCGCCGTGGTGCTGCCCGGTCGCGCGGCCGAGGCCGATCCCCGCGGCGCGCTCGCCCGCTGCCTGGAGCGGGTGGAGCTGGACGGCCTGCGCGTCGGGCTGGAACTGCCGGCCGAAGCGGCCGGCGCCGTCGCGGCCTGACCGCCATGGCGCTCCCGGCCCTGCAACCGCCGGCCGCCGAGGCGCGGCCGGTGGACCTGACCCGCACCGCCTGCTTCCATGTCCTGGCGGACCCCGACCCCGGCACCCTGCCGCGCCTGCTGGAACCCTTCGCCAAGCGCGGCCTCGTCCCCAGCTCCGTGCAGGTCCGCCTGCTGGAACTGGAGGAGGAGCTGAGCATCGACCTCCAGGTCCGCACCCTGACCCGCGACGAGTCCGACTACATCGCCCGCAGCCTGCGCGCCGTGCCCCTGGTGCGGCAGGTGCTGACCTCCGAACGCCACCGCGGGTAGGTTCCCCCGGCGCCCGCCGGCGCGAACCGGGGCAGTGCGAACCGGGGCGGCGCGGAACGGGGGTGACGCGGGCACCGTCCGGCCCTACTTCCTGTTGCCACCGGAGGACAGCAGGGGGACGGGGCATGGGCAAACGCCGCATCTGGGACATCAGCCAGCCGGTGCGGACCGGCATTCCGGTCTGGCCGGGCGACACCGCCTATGCCGAGGAACGGACCTGGAGCATCGGGCCGGGCTGTCCCGTCACGGTCAGCCGCCTGACCCTGTCCAGCCACACCGGCACCCATGCCGACGCGCCGCTGCACTATGCGGCGGACGGCGAACCGGCCGGGGCGCTGGACCTGACCCGCTATCTCGGCCCGGCGCTGCTGCTGCATGTCCGCCCCGGCCTGCCGCGGGTGGAGCCCGCCCACCTGGACGGGCGCGTGCCCCCCGGCACCCGCCGCCTGCTGCTGCGCACCATGGGCAGCTTTCCCCATGCGGCCTGGGACAGCCGCTTCACGGCGCTGGCGGCGGAGACGGTGGATCTGCTGGCCGGGCTGGGGGTGCGGCTGATCGGGGTGGACTCCCCCTCCCTCGACCCGGAGGACAGCAAGACCCTGGACGCCCACCACGCCGTCCACCGCCACGGCCTCTCCATCCTGGAGGGGCTGGTGCTGGACGGGGTGCCGGAGGGTGCCTACGAACTGATCGCCCTGCCGCTGAAGCTCGCCACCGCCGACGCCGCCCCCGTCCGCGCCATTCTGCGCGACCTCCCGCGGCAGGGGTGAGCCGGACAGGGAGCGCTTGACTCCGGGAACCAGACTCACAAGATTCCTTGTGCAAAGTCGCCCCCGCAGTCCGAACCGCCGCCGTATGGTGTGCGTGTCCGTCAGGTCGGACTAGGCTGCGGGGGTGCGCCCTCTCCGATGCTCCAGGGCTCCCATACATCGTCGATATGCGGTGCAAGCCCGTTGCGCCAGCGTGCCGCGTCTGCGCGGTCCGTCCGGAGCGACCGGGCGATGGCACCGGCGCACATGTCGGCAAGTTGAAGCAGCACGTCGGAGCGGGAATCCTTGAAGCGGATGTCGCGGATAGCATCCCCACCGATCCGCTGACGGAGTTCCGCATTCAGGTTCCGTTTGAACAGGCGGTCCCCGGACCCGTCGATGATGACCCGTGCGTTGCGCAGGGCGCTGGCATTCCGGCTCAGCATCTGGTGGACAAAATACCGATAGAAACTCTCGTTGCTGTGCTTCGGAACTGACGATGAAACTGCGTCCTTGCGAATGGCGATCGCTCTGATGCGGAATGGTGCGCTTCTGACACAATCGAAGAAGGCGTCCCTCACGTCATTCGAGCATTTGCCAAACTTGAATTCTGGCTTGTGAAGCCTGCGCGCTCCGCTCTGTTCAATGGCGCGCTGAGTCAGAGATGCGTCGGCCGGATTTGTGAAAAGCACCATTGCGATCACGAAGGTCGGCGTGCCCCCTTTGTCCAGACTGAAACCCGGGTCTCCGCTTTCATCAATGAAGACCAGCACTGGAAGAGCCCCATTCGATCGAAATGCCCCTGCTGTCTGACCCGTCCGCGGTCAGGACTCGAGTCCATACCACACCTGTGATTGAAGTTCCCCTGTCCCTTCCACCCCCGCCCGTCCGCCTGACGCACGGGCGGCAACGGGTGCTCTTGCCGGGGGCGGCGGGGGGAGGCACCATCCGCGCCGGCGAAACGGACCCGGGAGAGGCGGGATGGCACGGATGCTCCGGCGGGTGCTCGCCGCCGGCCTGCTGCTGGCTGCGGTGACGGTCTCGGCACAGGCCGCTGCGGCGGCGGCGCCCGCGAAGGACGGCGGCCGCAGTCAGTCCCGCGGCCTGAACATCGGCGCCGGACCGCAGTCGGAAAGCCTGGACCCGCACCGCTCCACCACCGTGACCGATGCGCGCGTGCTCCAGGAGCTGTTCCTGGGCCTGACCACCCGCGACGCGGCCGGGACCACCGTCCCCGGCGCCGCGGCGCGCTGGGAGGTGTCGCCCGACGGTCTGACCTGGGTCTTCCATCTGCGCCCCGACGGGCGCTGGTCGGACGGCAGCCCGGTGACGGCGGACGATTTCGTCTTCGCCTGGCGCCGCGCGCTGACGCCCGGCAGCCGCGCCCTGTTCGCCGACCTTCTCTATCCCGTCCGCAACGCCGAGGCCGTGGCCAAGGGCGACCTGCCGCCGGAGGCGGCCGGGGTGCGCGCCCTGGACCCGTTGCGGCTGGAGGTGCGGCTGGAGCGGCCGAAGCCCAACTTCGCGGACTATCTCTACCACCGCACCACCTATCCGCTGCACCGCGCCAGCCTGGAGCGCCACGGCGACGGTTTCGTGCGGCCCGGGGCCCTGGTCGGCAACGGCCCCTACCGGCTGGCCGAGGCGGTGCCGCAGAGCCTGATCCGGCTGGAGCGCAATCCCTTCTTCCACGATGCCGCCAACGTCGCCATCGGCAGCGTCATCTTCCACGTCACCGAGGACCAGCAGGCGGAGCTGCTGCGCTACCGCGCGGGCGAACTGGACGTCACCTACACCTTTCCGGGGGCGCAGACCGACTGGCTGCGCGCCACCCTGCCGGCCGACCTGCGCATCGCGCCGCTGGGGGCGATCCTGTTCCTGGCCCCCAACCTGACGGTGGAGCCCTGGAAGTCCCATCCCGGGCTGCGTCGCGCCCTGTCGCTGGCGATCGACCGCGAGGTTCTGGCCGAGCGGGTGGTGAAGACGGTGCGGCCCGCCTACGGCTTCGTGCCGGACGGGGTCGGCGGCTACCGCGGGGTCGTTCCCGACTGGGCCGGCTGGAGCCGCGAGCAGCGCGAGCGGGAGGCCCGCCGCCTCTACGCCGCCGCGGGCTACGGCCCCGGCCGGCCGCTGACGGTGGAGCTTCTCTTCCCCTCCAGCGACCGCAACCGGCAGATCGCCGTCGCCGTCGCCGCCATGTGGGACCAGGTGTTGGGCGTGCGGACCAGTCTGGTGAACCAGGAACAGCGGGTGGTGCTGACCCGGCAGCGGGCCATGGACTATCCCGGCCTTGTCCTGCGCACCTGGCAGTGGGCGTTCCCGGAGCGTTACCTGGAACTGCTGCGCTCGCGCGAGACGCGCAACGGCAACGGCTACGCCAACCCCGCCTTCGACCGGGCGATGGCGGCGGCGGACGCCGCCGTGGACCCGCAGGACTTCCTCGACCGGCTGCGCGCGGCCGAGACCATCGCCCTGGACGACGATCCGGTGATCCCGCTGACCGGCGGCGCCAGCGGCCGGCTGGTCAGCCCCGCCCTGCGCGGCTGGGTGGACAATCCGGTGGACACGCATCTGGTGCGCTGGCTGTCCTGGGCGCCCGGCAGCGGCCGCTGACCGGGACGGCCTTCACCTCACGTCACGGCGGCGCGCTGGCGGAAGCGGTCCGCCTGCCATTCACCGTCGCGCATCACCGCGGCCAGATGCACGACCGCGTCCCAGATGTCCGTGTAGCGCAGATAGAGGGGGGCGAAGCCGAAGCGCAGGATGTCCGGCGCCCGGAAATCGCCGATCACGCCCCGCGCGATCAGCGCCTGGATGATGGCGTAGCCCTCCGGATGGGACAGGCTGACCTGACTGCCGCGCTCCGCCCCGTCCGCCGGGCAGGCGAGCGCGAAGGTGTCCGGCCCGCACTGTTCCGCCACCAGGGCCAGGAACAGGTCGCCCATGCGGCGGGACTTCTCCCGCAGGCGGGCGCGGTCGGCGCGGGCGACGATCCGCACCCCTTCCTCCAGCGCCGCCATGCCCAGGATGCCCGGCGTGCCGCAGAGCTGCCGCGCCATCCCGTCCGCCGGGCGGAAGCGGTCCTCGAAGGCGAAGGGGGCGGCATGGCCCATCCAGCCGGCCAGCGGCGGACGCACCTGGTCCTGGTGGCGCTGCGCGACATAGAGCCAGGCCGGCGCCCCCGGCCCGCCGTTCAGGTACTTGTAGCCGCAGCCGACGGCGAAGTCCGCACCGGCCGCGTCCAGCCCCACCTCCAGCGCGCCGGCGCTGTGCGACAGGTCCCACAGCGTCAGGGCGCCCGCGGCATGCGCCGCCGCCGTCAGGCCGGGCAGGTCGTGGACCCGGCCGGTCTTGTAATGCACATGGGTCAGCAGCAGCAGGGCCACGTCGCCGTCCAGCGCGTCGGCCAGTTCGTGCCGTTCCGCCAGCACCAGCTCCACCCGGTCGCCCAGCAGTTCCGCCAGCCCCTGGAGCACGTAGAGGTCGGTGGGGAAGTTGCCCGGTTCCGACAGGATCACCCGCCGGCCGGGCCGCATCCCCACGGCCGCCGCCGCCAGCTTGAAGAGGTTGACGGAGGTGGAGTCCGCCGCGATCACCTGTCCGGGGCCTGCGCCGACGACGGGGGCGATGGCCTCTCCCACCCGGCGGGGCAGGTCGATCCAGCCGGCGGTGTTCCAGGACCGGATCAGGTCGCGGCCCCATTCCTCCTGCACCAGCCGCGCCAGCCGCGCCGGCGTCGCCCGGGGCAGCGCCCCCAGGGAATTGCCGTCCAGATAGAGCACGCCCTCGGGCAGGGCGAACTCGTCCCGGAACGGGGCCAGCGGATCGGCGGCGTCGAGGGCTTCCAGGTCGGCACGGCCGAGGGTCATGGCGGCTCCGGGGTCCTGCGGGCGGGGCCGGCAGCATAGGCGGCACCCGCCGGCGCCTCAAGCGCCGCAGGGAAGCGCGCGCGGCGTTCCCCCGCAGGGAAACACGCGCGCCGGTTCCCGCCGCAGGGACAGGCGCGGCGTTCCCGCCGCAGGGCGGCGGTCCGGCGCCTGGCGCTTTGCCATCCGGACGGGTGGGCGGCTACAGTGCCGCCACCAGGAACACGGGATGGGGACAGAGCATGCCGGTCGGGTCCAGTCGCAGGGCGAGGCGGTCGCCGGGCAGGCGCGTGGCGCGGGGGGCCGGCATCGCCGCCCTGGGGCTTCTCGGGCTGGGGGCGGTCGCTGCCGGCGCCGCCTGGATCTATCTCGGGGCCAGCCGGCCGCTGCTGGAAGGGTCGCTGGCCCTGCCCGGCCTGTCCGCCCCCGTCACCGTCGCGCGCGACGCGGGCGGCGTGCCCACCGTGACCGGGACCAGCCGCGCCGACGTGGCCCATGCGCTGGGCTTCCTGCACGGGCAGGAACGCTTCTTCCAGATGGACACGATCCGCCGCTCCGCCGCGGGGGAACTGGCCGCGCTGGTGGGCGACGCCGCCCTGCCGCTGGACCGCAAGCGCCGCGTCCACCGCTTCCGCGCCCGCATGCAGGCCGAACTGGCGGCCCTGCCGGCGGACGACCGGGCGGTGCTGGACGCCTACACCGCCGGGGTGAACCAGGGGCTGGCGGCGCTGGGGGCGACCCCGTTCGAATACGCGCTGCTGGGCGGTGAGCCGCAGCCCTGGGCGCCGGAGGACAGCCTGCTGGCCGTCGTCGCCATGTATTTCGACCTCCAGGACGAGGAGGGCGGGCTGGACCGCCGGCTGGCGCAGGCGCGCGCGACCCTGGGGCCGGCGCTGGCGGACTTCCTCTACCCGGTCGGCACCTCCTGGGACGCGCCGATCGACGGGACCCGGCTCGACGCCCCGCCCCTGCCGGGGCCGGAGGCGCTGCCCCCCGGCTTCCCCCGCCGCACGGCCGGGCTTGAGGGCGCGGCGGCACCCGTGGCCGAGGACGCCACCGTTCCCGGCAGCAACAACTGGGCCGTCGCCGGCAGCCACAGCAGCCATGGCGGCGCCATCGTCGCCAACGACATGCATCTCGGCCACGGCGTGCCGAACCTCTGGTACCGCGCCCGGCTGGTGGTGACCGGGACGGGGGAGGCGCCCGTGCTGGACGCCACCGGCGTCACCCTGCCGGGCGCCCCCAACATCGTGGCGGGCAGCAACGGCCGGGTCGCCTGGGGCTACACCAACAGCCAGATCGATACCGGCGACGTGGTGGTGCTGGAGCCCGGGGCGGCGGGCGGCGACAGCTACCGCACGCCCGAGGGCGACCGCACCCCCGTGGTGGCGGAGGAGCGCATCTGCTCCGTTTCCGGCCCCTGCGAGACGCTCACCGTGCGGGAGACGGTCTGGGGGCCGGTCATCGCGGAGGAGGGCGGGCTGCGTCTCGCCTACCGCTGGGTGGCGCACGACACGGGCGCCCGGGCCCTGGGCGCCGCGCTGGAGCTGGAGCGTGCGGGCGACGTGGAGGAGGCGGTTCGGATCGCCCACCGCTCCGCCATCCCCAACCAGAACCTGATGCTGGCCGACCGCGACGGCCGCATCGCCTGGACCATCATCGGCCGGGTGCCGGCCCGCGTCGGCTTCGACGGGCGCACGCCGGTCTCCTTCGCCGACGGCAGCCGGCGCTGGGACGGCTTCCTGCCGCCCGACCGGGTGCCGGCGGTGATCGATCCGCAGGCCGGGCGGCTGTGGTCGGCCAATTCCCGTGTCGTCGGGGGCGAGGCCTTCGCGCTGCTGGGCGACGGCGGCTACGCCCACGGGTCCCGCGCGCGGCAGATCCGCGACGCGCTGCTGGCACAGGAACGGTTCGACGAGAAGGCCCTGCTGGCGATCCAGCTCGACGACCGCGGCACGGTGCTGGACCGCTGGCACGGGCTGATGCTGGAGGCGGTGAAGGCCCGCGCGGACGATCCGGCCGTCGCGGACATGCTTGCCTACCTCACGGACTGGGACAACCGCGCCGTGCCGGAGGCGGTCGGCTACCGGCTGGTCCGCACCTTCCGGGCGGAGCTGCTGACCGCCCTCTACGGCGCCTTCGTTGCCCCGCCGGAGACCGAGGGGCCGGCGGCTTTCCGGCTGGCCTCGCGGCAGGCGGACGAACCGGCCTGGCGGCTGCTGACGGAGCGGCCGGCGCATCTGGTGCCGCCGGGCTTCGCCGGCTGGGATGCGGTGGTCGCCGCGGCGCTGGACAAGGTGCGCGAGGACGTGGCGAAGGCGGCGGGCGGCGATCTCTCCCGCTACCGCTGGGGCGAGCGCAACCGCGCCGCCATCCGCCACCCGCTCAGCCGCTTCGTGCCGGGCCTTGGCTGGCTGACCGATGCGCCGGCGGACAGGCTGCCGGGCGACGTCTACCAGCCGCGGGCGCAGTCGCCCTCCTTCGGGGCCAGCGAACGCTTCGCCGTCTCCCCCGGTCGGGAGGCGCAGGGCCTGTTTCAGATGCCGGGCGGCCAGTCCGGGCATCCGCTGGCGCCCTACTATCTGGCCGGCCATGACGACTGGGTGGCGGGCCGGCCGGTGCCCTTCCTGCCCGGCCCGGCGCGCTGGACCCTGCGGCTGGAGCCGGGGGCTTCCTGAGCCGCGGGGCGCCGGAGCGTCCTGACGGACGCCGTTGCCGGGGGCAGGGCGGCTGGGTAGAGTCCCGGCCGCCGCCGGGCCGGCGGCCGTCAGGGGATGCCGTCCGCATGAAGAAGGCCTGGGTCGAGGAACTGTTCCGCCGCCTGTCCGAGCGCGACCCCGAGCCCAGGACAGAGCTGGACTACACCAACCCCTTCACCCTGCTGGTGGCCGTGGTGCTGTCGGCCCAGGCCACCGACGCCGGGGTGAACCGGGCGACGCGCACCCTGTTCGCCGTGGCCGACACGCCGGCCGCCATGGTGGCGCTGGGTGAGGACGGCATCCGCGAGCACATCCGCACCATCGGGCTGTACCGGACCAAGGCGGCCAACGTCTTCCGCCTGTCGCAGATCCTGCTGGAGACGCATGGTGGCGAGGTCCCCCGCCGACGGGAGGAGCTGGAGGCCCTGCCCGGCGTCGGCCGCAAGACGGCCAACGTGGTGCTGAACGTCGCCTTCGGAGAGCCCACCATCGCCGTGGACACCCACATCTTCCGCGTCGCCAACCGCACCGGTCTGGCGCCCGGAAAGACGCCCGAGGCGGTGGAGCAGGGGCTTCTCAAGGTCGTGCCCGGCGCATGGCGTCTGCACGCGCACCACTGGCTGATCCTGCACGGCCGCTATGTCTGCAAGGCCCGGCGGCCGGACTGTCCGCTCTGCCCGGTGCGCGATCTCTGCGCCTTTCCCGACAAGACGACGGCGGAGGCGATGGCGGGTCCCCGCCGCGGTCCCCTGGCCCGGCCCGATCCGGCCTGACGGGAGCCCGGAACGACGAACCCCGCCGCCCGGCGGGGCCGGGGGCGGGGTTCTGGTCGGATGCGGTGGAAAGGACCCCCGCGGGGGTTCCTTCCTGCCCGGCTTACTCGGCGGCGCCGGAGGTCGGCTCGCTGCTCATCCGCGGGGTCATCGGCTCGGCCACGCGCGCGATCGGGGTCACCGGGGCCGGGGCGGCGGCCGGCGCGGACGTCGGGGCGGCCACGGGCTTCGCCGTCAGCACCTCGATGGAGCCGGACATCTGGCCGCCCTGCTCCACCTCCAGCACGCCGTAGCGGATGTTGCCCTGGATCTTGCCCGAGGCGCGGATGCGCAGGGTGCCGCGCACGGTGATGTCGCCCTCGAAGCGGCCGCCGATGTCGGCCTCGTCGATCTCGACCGAGCCCTTGAACAGGCCGGTGTCGGCGATCTCGATGGTGCGGCCGTCGCGCAGCTTCGCTTCGACGGTGCCTTCCACCACCAGCACGTCGCAGGCGGCGATCTCACCGGACAGGCTGATGTCGCGGCCGACGATCAGCTTGCGCATTTCCGCGGAGCCCATGGCATTTCCTTCGGTGCCGGTCGGCGCGACCCGCTTCGCAGGCGTGGCGGGGATGTCCACGACGCGGCGCGGGATGTCCGGCTTGAAGCCGCCGGTCAGGCTGTTCTGGCCGGCGCCCGATGCACCGGAGGGCGTAGTATTCATGGCGGACGACCTCGTGAGCATGTCGTTTCCCTTGTCGGCAGGCGACCCGGGGGAGTTGTACGCGGAATACGGCGTGCCGGACGCCGCGGTATCGGTGCTGCTGGCATCCCCGGAGGGATTTTGGCGCTTGAACCAAGACATGACGATCAGCCCCCAGAATCACTCGAATAAGCGGCGTGTCATCGCCCAGCCGGCCCCGTTGGACGTATCATGCGGCTCCCGGGTGCGGCAAGCGTCTCCGCATGTCCTCGAAGACATGGACCATGAATGCGGTGGCGATGACGGGCACCAGAAGATTCACGATCGGGACCACGGATAGGAAGGCAATAATGATGCCGACCAAAAAAAGTCCCATCGACTCCTCCGATCGTAGATACCGCATCCTTTCCGGATCAAGCCTTCTGAGGGATACAAGTTCGTAGTACTCACGTCCAAGAAGGTAACCATTAAGACAGTAATATATCACCAGATTCAGGACCGGAATCAGGTAGAGCGGCAGGACCAGCAGGTTGAGGATTATCACTACGCCGAGGAACTTGGCGGAGTTGGCGATCCCCTCCAGCACCGGTTGCGGCCGGGCCGGACCCAGGCCCGGATAGTGGCGCCGCTCCACCGCCTGCACGACGCTCTCCAGCATCAGCGACGACACGGTGATGACCACCGCCGGGAACAGCAGCCACGCGATGCCCAGCACCGCAAGGCTGCCCAGCACGTCCACCGTGGTGTCCAGCCAGGGGATGGTGAACAGGTCGGTCTCGTAGAGCGTCCAGGAGACCGCCGTCAGCAGGAGCGCGAACAGCCCCAGCGTCGCCAGGATCGACAGCAGGATCACCCGCCCGAAGGCCGGGTCGGAAAGCTGGGTCAGGGCACGGGCGAATGCACGGATCATGCGCGCCTCGGAAACGGCGGAGACAGGATGGCGGGGGGCGTCAACCGGGGCGGGACCCCCGGTCTGTGGCATTCCGCCCACAGAACCGCCGCCGGTCCTTGTAGGACCAAGCGCAGGCTTGCCGCAAGGCCACCGCAGCCTTACAAGGCCCCGAATTCCATGAAGGCAAGAGGGGTCGTGACGGTGGAGCGCAACGCTGCATTCGACGTGGTGGGCATCGGCAATGCGATCGTGGACGTGCTGTCCAAGATCGAGGACGCCTTCCTGGAGACGCACGGGCTCGCCAAGGGCGGCATGCGCCTGATCGACACGGCCGAGGCCGAGCACCTGTACGCGAAGATGGGGCCGGGCATCGAGGTGTCCGGTGGCTCCGCCGGCAACACCATGGCCGGCATCGCCACCCTGGGCGGCCGCGGCGCCTATGTCGGCAAGATCGCGGACGACCAGCTCGGCACCGTCTTCCGCCACGACATCCGCGCCGCCGGCGTCTCTTTCGATACGCCGCCGCTGTCCGACGGGACCCCGACCGGCCGCTGCCTGATCCTGGTGACGCCGGACGGCCAGCGCACCATGAACACCTTCCTGGGCGCCGCCGTCGTGCTGACCCCCGCCGACATCGACCCGGCCGTGATCCAGGGCTCCCAGGTCACCTACCTGGAGGGCTATCTCTGGGACCCGCCGCCGGCCAAGGAGGCCTTCCTGAAGGCGGCGCAGCTCGCGCATGCGGGCGGGCGCAAGGTGGCGCTGTCGCTCTCCGATGCCTTCTGCGTCAACCGTCACCGCGACAGCTTCCTCGACCTCGTGGCCGGGCACATCGACATCCTGTTCGCCAACGAGAGCGAGATCACCGCGCTCTACCAGACGGACTTCGACACGGCCGCCGAGGCCGTGAAGCAGCACTGCGACGTGGCGGTGCTGACCCGCAGCGAGAAGGGCGCCATCATCCTGGCCGGCGGGCAGACCGTCAGCGTGGCGGCGGAGCCGACCACCGTGGTGGACACGACGGGCGCGGGCGACCTGTTCGCCGCCGGCTTCCTGCGCGGCTTCACCCAGGGGATGGCGCTGGGCGACTGTGCCCGCATGGGGGCGATCTGCGCGGCGGAGATCATCAGCCATGTCGGCGCCCGGCCGCAGGTGGACCTGAAGGCCCTGGTCGCGGGGAAGATGGGCGCCTGAGGGCGCCCGCACCCGTCCGCGGCCCCTTCCGGCCGGTTCCCGTCCGCCGGGCCGGCTTCAATTAGCGGATGCGATGGCGTAGTGTGCGGCCGTCGGCCGCACGCGGGCCGTCGCCCGGCGCATCCGCCAGTCATCGAGGACAGCAGCATGGACATCACCAAGATCCCGGTCGGCAAGAACCCGCCCTGGGACGTCAACGTCATCATCGAGATCCCGCAGGGCGGGCAGCCGGTGAAGTACGAGATGGACAAGGATTCGGGCGCGCTGATCGTCGACCGTTTCCTGCACACGGCGATGTTCTACCCGGCCAACTACGGCTTCCTGCCGCACACGCTGGCGCTGGACGGCGATCCGGCGGACGTGATGGTCGTGGCCTCCACCCCCGTCGTGCCGGGCGTGGTGCTGCGCTCCCGCCCGATCGGCGTGCTGATCATGGAGGACGACGCCGGCGTGGACGAGAAGATCCTGGCGGTGCCGGTGGACAAGCTGCACCCCTTCTATTCCAACGTCGCCAGCTTCCGGCAACTGCCGCAGATCCTGGTCGAGCAGATCTCCCACTTCTTCGAGCACTACAAGGACCTGGAGAAGGGCAAGTGGGTCCGCGTCGTCCGCTGGGGCGAACCGGACGAGGCCGCGCGCATCATCCAGGAGAGCATCGCCCGCTATCAGGAGAAGGGCGAGGGCTGATCCCCCCGCACGGATCCCGCACGGGGGCAGGGGCGGGTGCGGCCAAGCCGCGCGCCGCCCCGACCCCGCTTGACGGAACGCCGGCCCCGCTGCCGTAAATGCCGCCTTCCTACGGCAACGGTCACGGGCTCAGGGCAGGGGCTAGCGGCGATGGTCCAGGTGGACGACAGCGTTCAGAAGCAGGACGACGCGGAACGGCAGGAGGACATCCCGCCGTCGGACGACACCCGGCCCACCCAGGAGGAGGCCGGACGGGAGCGCAACGATCTGCGCACCGTCCTGATCGTCATCTACAGCCTCAATCTGCTGGCGCTGCTGGCCTTCATCATCCCGCCCGCGGTTGTCACACCGATCCTGGGCGTGGTCCTGGCCTATTTCGGACGGGGCGCTGCCCGCGGCACCCTCTGGGAAAACCACTTCGCCTTCGCCATCCGGGGCTTCTGGGCGTGGCTGATCGTGCTGTCGATCAGCCTGCTGCTGCTGTCGGCCTTCGTCGGCCTGATCGGGCTGGCGCTGCTGCCGCTCTGGTGGCTGATGCGCTGCGTCGGCGCGCTCCAGCGTGCGCTGGAACGCAAGCCGATCGTCGATCCGGACGCCTGGGTGGTCTGAGGCCGCGGCACTTCGCCGTCCCTCCTGGTCGGAGCCGCGGAGCGCCCCACCTTCGGGTGGACCGGGGGATGCCGATGCTCCCCCGCCGACACCTTTGACCCGTGTCTCTTTGACCCATGTCATTGCAGTGCAGCATGACGCGTTCAGCATCAGGACCGCCGCCGGGCGGTTCCCGATCTTCCCGCGCATGCCCGCCCCGGGCCCTCTGACGGAGCAGGACGACCATCATGACGATCCGCAACCTGGACCGCCTGTTCAAGCCGTCCTCCATCGCCCTGATCGGGGCCAGCCGGCATCCCCAGTCCATCGGCCAGGTGGTCGCCCGCAACCTGTTCAACGCCGGTTTCGACGGGCCGATCATGCCGGTGAACCCGCATGAACGCTCGGTCGAAGGCGTGCTGGCCTACAATTCCGTCGCGGCCCTGCCGCTGACGCCGGATCTGGCCGTGATCGCCACGCCGCCGCAGACGATCCCGGGGCTGATCGCGGAGCTGGGGGAGCGCGGCACCAAGGCCGCCGTCGTCATCACCGCCGGCTTCGCGGAGATGGGGGAGGACGGGCGGAAGCTGCAGCAGCAGGTGCTGGACGCCGCCCGGCCGCACCTGCTGCGCGTCGTCGGACCGAACTGCCTGGGCGTCATGGTGCCGGCGCGCGGCGTCAATGCCGGCTTCGCCCACCTGCCGCCGCTGAAGGGCGACATCGCCCTGGTGGCGCAGTCGGGGGCCGTCGTCACCTCCATCCTGGACTGGGCCAACGCCCGCGGCATCGGCTTCAGCCACCTGGTCAGCCTGGGCGGCATGGCGGACGTCGATTTCGGCGACATGCTGGACTATCTGGCGCAGGACCCCAACGTCCGCGCCATCCTGCTGTATGTCGAGGCGATCACGCATGCGCGGAAGTTCATGTCCGCCGCCCGCGCCGCCGCCCGTGCCAAGCCCGTCATCGTCATCAAGGCCGGCCGCAGCGACGAGGCGGCGAAGGCCGCCAGCTCGCACACCGGTGCGCTGGCCGGCGCCGACGCGGTCTACGACGCCGCCTTCCGCCGTGCCGGCATGCTGCGCGTCTCCGAGCTGGACGAGCTGTTCGACGCGGTGGAGACGCTGGCGACCGGCGTGCAGATCAAGGGCGACCGGCTGGCCATCCTGACCAACGGCGGCGGCATCGGCGTGCTGGCGACGGACGCGCTGGTCGGCCAGGGCGGCCGGCTGGCGGCGCTGACGCCGGAGACGCTCGAGAAGCTGGGCCGCGTGCTGCCGCCCACCTGGAGCCACGGCAACCCCGTGGACATCATCGGCGACGCGCCGGGCAAGCGCTATGCCGACGCGCTGGGCATCCTGCTGGAGGACCCGGGCTGCGACGCCGTGCTGGTGATGAACTGCCCCACCGCCGTGGCCGACAGCGTGGACGCGGCGGACGCCGTCGTCAGCGTGCTGAAGGCCAAGGGCAACAAGCGCACCCCCGTGCTGACGAGCTGGCTGGGCGAGACGGCGGCGGCGGAGGCGCGGCGCCAGTTCGCCAAGCAGCGCATCCCCGACTACCACACGCCCAATCAGGCGGTGCGCGCCTTCATGCACCTGGTCCGCTACCGCAAGAACCAGGAACTGCTGATGGAGACGCCGCCCAGCGTGCCCGAGCAGTTCGACGTGGACATGGCCGTCGCCCGCCACCAGATCGACGAGGCCCTGGCCACCGGCTGCGACTGGCTGTCGGAGTACCAGGCCAAGGAGGTGCTGCGCGCCTACGGCATCCCCTGCGTGCAGACGGTCACCGCTGCCACCCCGGCCGAAGCCGAGCGCGCCGCGCGCCGGCTGGGCGGCCGCATCGCGTTGAAGATCCTGTCCCCCGACATCACGCACAAGTCGGACCTGGGCGGTGTCGCCCTGAACCTCGCGCCCAACCAGGTCTGGGCCGAGGCGGAGGCGATGCTGGAGCGCGTCCGCTCGTTCATGCCCACCGCCCGCATCGAGGGCTTCACCGTGCAGGAGATGGCCCATCGGCCCGACGCGCACGAGCTGATCGTGGGCATGATCGACGACGAGCTGTTCGGGCCGGTGATCCTGTTCGGGGCCGGCGGCACCGGGGTCGAGGTGGTGGCGGACAAGGAGCTGGGCCTGCCGCCGCTGAACATGAACCTCGCGCGGGAGATGATGTCCCGCACCCGCATCCACCGGCTGCTGCTGGGCTACCGCTCGCGCCCGAAGGCGGACCTGGACGCCATCGCGCTGTCCCTCATCAAGGTCAGCCAGCTCGTCACCGATTTCCCGGAGATCGTCGAGCTGGACATCAATCCCCTGTTCGCCGACGACAAGGGCGTGCTGGCGCTGGACGCCCGCATCAAGGTGGCGACGCCCAAGATGGAGGGCAGCCGCCGCCTCTCCATCCGGCCCTATCCGAAGAAGCTGGAACAGACGGTGCGGCTGCGCGACGGGCGGGAATATCTGATCCGCCCGATCCGGCCGGAGGACGAGCCGCTGATCCACGACATGGTGGCCCACACCAGCCTGGAGGATCTGCGGCTGCGCTTCTTCGCCCCGATGAAGCGCCTGTCGCACCAGCTCGCCGCCCGCCTGACCCAGATCGACTACGGGCGCGAGATGGCCCTGGTGGCCGAGCGGCCGGACGAGGAGACGGGCGAGCCCGCCATCCACGGCACCGTCCGCATCACCGCCGACCCGGACAACGAACGGGCCGAATACGCCGTGCTGGTCCGCTCCGACATGAAGGGCAAGGGCCTGGGCTACGTGATGATGACCCGCATCCTGGACTACGCCCGCATGCGCGGCATCAAGGAGGTGTTCGGCGAGGTGCTGCGCGAGAACACCACCATGCTCGCGATGTGCCGGGAACTGGGCTTCACCCAGCACGACAACCCCGACGATCCGGGCGTGATGGAGGTCAGCTACCGCGTCCCGAAGCCCGCCGGGGAGTGACCGTCCGCAGGGCGGATGCCGGGAAATCCGGGGTGGCGCTGCCGTTCTGCGTGGGATTTACCTTTACGTAAAGGTAACCCGACCGGAGACGGCGATGTCCACGGTACAGGTTCCGTCCAGGGAAGAAACGCTGCGCGCCGCCGACGGGATGATCCTCGCGGTCACCCGGTTCGAGCCTCCGGCGCGCGTGCCGCCGCTGGCCCCGGTGATCGTCGCCGGGGCCACGGCGGTGCCGCGCGGCTACTACGGCCGCTTCGCCCGCTTCCTGGCCGGGCGCGGACACCCCGTGACCACCTTTGACTACCGCGGCGTCGGCGGCTCGCGGCCCCGGACCCTGCGCGGCTTCGACGCCCGCATGCAGGACTGGGGGCGGCTGGACCTGGAGGCCGTGCTGGCGCGGGTGGCGGCGGAGCATCCGGGCACGCCGCCGCTGCTGGTCGGGCACAGCGTCGGCGGCCAGATCCTTCCGTTGGCGCCCTCGGCCGGTCGCCTCGCCGCGGTGCTGCTGGTCGCCTCCCAGTCCGGCGCGGCGCGGCACTGGCGGGGGCTGGACCGGCTGCGGCTGGCGGCCTTCTGGTACGCGGCGGTGCCGCTGCTGACGCGGCTGCACGGCCACCTGCCCGGCTATGCCATGGGCAGCGCGCCCCTGCCGGCGGGCATCGCCCGCGAATGGGCGCGCTGGGGCCGGCATCCCGACTACATCCTGGGCTACCATCCGGAGCTGCGGCAGCGCTTCCGCGACCTTGCCATGCCGCTGCGGCTCTACAGCTTTCCTGACGATTTCTACGCCCCGCGGGCGGCGGCGGCGGAGCTGCTCTCCTGGTACGGCGGTGCGTGCCGGGAGCACCGCTTCGTCACCCCGGCACAGGCGGGGGCGGCGGCCATCGGCCATTTCGGCTTCTTCCGCGACACCTTCGCCCCGACCCTCTGGGCCGAGGCCGCGGACTGGCTGGAGGCGCAGGCGGTCCGGTCCGGGGCGCCGCCCGGCTGAGCCGGCGTCAGGGGAGAAGCGCCCCGACGGCGTGCAGGTCGGCCGCCACATGGGTGCAGAGCGGCCGGATCTCCTCGGTGCAGGGCAGCAGGTCCGGCACCATCACCGCCATCATCCCGGCGGCGTGTGCCGCGCGGATGCCGTTGTGGCTGTCCTCCAGGGCCAGACAGTCCGCGGGCTCGACGCCCAAGAGCCCGGCCGCCTTCAGGTAGGGGTCGGGGAAGGGCTTGCCGCGGGTCACGCAGTCGCCGCCGACCACGGCCCGGAAGCGGTCCGCGAGGCCGGCCAGGGCCAGATGCTTCAGCGCCCGCTCCCGCGCCGTGGAGGTGCAGACGGCCAGCGGCAGCCCGGCTTCCTGCAACCGCCCGACCAGCTCCGCCGCCCCCGGCATCTGCCGGATGCCGCCGCCCTCCGCCAGCCCGCCGCCGACCGTGGCCAGGGCCGTGCGGAACTCGGCGGTGAAGGCCTCCATCAGCGCCGGCGTGCGGAAATGCTCGGCCAGCCGCAGCTTCGTCGTGGCGAAGGGCTGGCCGATCAGGCCGGCATAGAAGGCGTCGTCCATCGGCCGGCCCAGCCGCTCCGCCGCCCGCATGGCCGCGGCCTTCACCGGCCGCTCGGTATCCAGCAGCAGCCCGTCCATGTCGAACACGACGGCGCGGACGGGGCGGGGAAGGGGGGACAGGGGTGTCGGGCCGGTCACGGGATCAGGGCCATGGGATCAGGGCGGGGGGAAGCCGAAGCATCCGGCACAGACGGCCAGGAAGCGGCGGGTGGTCTCAAGGGTGTCTCTGGCATCATCTGCGCCGGGCGTCGAGCCCTCGTAATCGGCGACTTCCCGCCGTCTCAGGACCAGCCGGGCGCAGTGGATCAGCACCTCGTCCCCTTGATCGGAGGCAAGCCTGCCGAATGCCTGGATAACCGTGTCGTGCCGGATGGGGGCCTGTCCCAGGGTCGAGAGCGGCGCGGCCGGGCACGGCTGCCTCCGCCGCACGCCTGAACGCCATCAGGTCCGCCACCCGCTCGGGCGGCAGCACGTCGGACAGGGTCTTCCCCGTGACGATGGGGGTCCATCACCATGGCCATGCAGGCGATGCCGCACTCGGTGGCTTCTGATTGGCGTATCACTTTTTGCTGCGCAATCATCATTTTGAGTCTCAACTTGCCATGACGATATTGTCCCATACCGAGTCTCGTGTCAGAGAATATTGGTTTTGCTTCTCGATCTCAAAAGGCAGAAAATTACTCTCAAGTTATTCAAAATCGTTATAGAAAATGCTAAAGGCAGCACGAACATAATTTCAGGCAAATTATAATACATTAAAAACATAAGCGACATCATTAATGTGGACTGCGCCAAGAAGGTTAAATTTCCACCGAACCGGATTTGCATCCACCTTGAAAGGGGATTTGATTCAATATCAACCCCATGTTTTCTTATGGCGTATTCTGTAGTAATGTGATCAAGTAAAAGCAAAACAGCAAGAAGCGCAAGCCAAATCATAATTTCCTCTTTGATTCGGACTTGTTTTTGCCGCGCCGGGAACACCGGCGCGGCAAGAGGTCACCACTTCTTAATGCTGAGCCAACGACTCGCTGCGCCTCCAACGGCACCGGCCGCGAAGCCGATGCGGACATCAATGATCTCCATGTTCGTTGTAGCCGTAACCCCGTCCGGTGCTGCTGCACCGGGCGGGCACCTCCCCACTGGTTCCATGCAAGCGGGGGTTCCGAGCCCGACCATACGGGCGAAAAGAACAAGCGAAATCGCATGAACTTACAAATACCTTAGATTTAATCAAGATTCTAGAGAGGTTCCTGAGCGAGAGGAGTCGTGATGGATTCCCGCGGGGCTGATTTTGTGATTCATGCTGCTGGCTGGGTCTGGAGGCCAGCACGCATGGGTCTTGGGCTTTCGATGGATCTGCATCGCCGCGGGCACGGCTGCCGAACAGGACGACCCCCGTCACGCGGCCGGGCAGGGTGGCTTCCGCCGCGCGCCTGACCGCCATCAGGTCCGCCACCCGCTCTGGCGGCAGCGCGTCGGACAGGGGCTTCTCCGTGGCGGGCGCGGGCGTGGCGGGCATGGCCGGAGTATAGCGCCGCCGGGCATGCGGCTCAAAGGGCCGGCAGCAGGCGCTCCAGCCGCTCCAGCAGGGCGGCCCGGGCGCGCGGGCCGGCGGGGCTGCCATCGTCGCCGGGACCGTCCTTCAGCAGATGGACGAAGACCAGCGCGCGCCCGTCCTTCTCCGCCCAGCCGACATACCAGCCGAAGGGGCGGCTGCGGTCGGGCGTGCCGTCCGCGCCGGGCTGGAAGCCGGTGCCGGTCTTGCCCCGCACGGCCCAGCCGGCGACGGGTCCTGCCGGCGTCATCGTGGCGCGGGTCTTCTCCTGCGCCGCCGTGGACACCGGCAGAGTGCCGGCCAGCAGCCGACGCAGCAGCGCGGCCTGCGCGACGGGGGTGATCTTCAGCGACGAGCTGAGCCAGGCGCGGGTCAGGCCGTCATGCTTCCCCGGATTGCCGCTCAGGTCACGGTTTCCATAGTCCAGCCGGTCAACATAGGCCTGGAACCGCGCCATCCCCAGCCGGCGGGTCAGTTCCTGCGAATACCAGATGACGGACTCCGCCAGCCAGGCGGACGGGTCGATGGTGCGCTTCCAGCTCTCCAGGGGGGCGTCGTATTCCTCCCGGTAAGGCCAGGCCGGGGCGTGCGGTCCCTCCAAGATGCCGCTGTCGAAGCCGATCAGGGCCAGCGCCACCTTGAAGGTCGAGGCCGGGCTGGCCGGCACCGCGCAGTCCGGCCCCTCGCGCGCGATGACGGTGCCATCCGCGGCTTCGACCACCAGGGAACAGGCGGGTTCCGCCCGCGCCGCCGCGGGCGGCAGGCAGAAAAGAACGGCAGCGAGCCCCGCCGTGACTAGCGCCGCCGTCCGCCGTGTCCGCCACCCCGCCGTCGGGCGCATCGGGTTGCCTACTCCGCCGCCGCCCGTGCCCAGGGGCCCGTCTCCAGGCACCAGTCGATCCAGGCGACGGTCAGCTTCTCCTGCACGGCGTTCTGGCCCAGCCGCTCGCGCAGCACGCCCCAGTCCACCCGGTCCAGGCTCTGGTCCTGGTTGAAGCAGGAGAAGACCACCGTCTCCTCCCCCGTCTCCGGGTCCTTGTGGAGCTGCAGGCACTGGGCGCAGATCTCCTTCATCATGCACTGCATGGGGGAGTTGATGGAGCCGATGGCGGCGTGGACCGGCTTCAGGTAGGGCGCCAGCGCCCCGTGCCGGGCCATGGCGACGGCCGCCATCATGCGGTCGGAGCCGATGGCGACGATGCGGTCCACCCGGTCCAGCGGCACGCCCGGCGCGCCCAGGGCCCCGCTGGCATAGGACACCATGGCCTGCACGATGTTGCCGACGAAGCTGCGGTCCTGCGGCCGGGTCGGGGCGAAGCCCGGCGCTTCGTCGCTGCACCAGATCACCTCGTCGGCGGCCGCCTCGATCTGCTCCACCTTGTAGCGGTCGATCAGCTTCTTGTAGCCGGCGAAGTAGACCACCCTGTTGCCCTTGGCCCGCGCCGCCTGCCCGATGGAGAACAGCACGGCGTTGCCCAGGCCGCCGCCCACGAGGCAGAGCGTCTCGCCCTCCGGGATCTCCGTCGGCTCGCCCGTCGGGCCCATCAGGATCACCGGGGTGCCCGGCTTCAGCAGGCAGCACAGGTCGGAGGACCCGCCCATCTCCAGCACGATGGTGGCGAGCAGGCCCTTCTCCTTGTCAACCCAGGCGCCGGTCAGGGCCAGCCCCTCCATCGCCAGGGTCGTGCCCTTGGCCCGGTCGGACAGCATCTCGAAGTTCTGCAGGCGGTAGAACTGGCCGGGCTGGAAGCGGCGCGCGGCGCGCGGGGCGCGCACCACGACCTCGATGATGGTGGGCGTCAGCCGCTCCACCCGCTCGACCACGGCGCGCAGGTCGGCGTTCATGCGCCCGATGATGGCGCCGGCGGGCGTGCCACCCACAGCGCCCTCGACCGGGGCGGGCGGACGGCGGGAGAGGATGCGGCTGACCACGGGATAGCCCTGCTTGGCCCCGCCCATGGCCTTCACCACATTGCCGGCGAAGCTCGGATGCAGGTCGCCGAAGAAGCTGACGCCGCGGCCGTCCCCGTGCCGGTGCATCAGCACATGCACCGCCCCCGGCTTCGACAGCCGCTCCGGCGTGGCCGGGTTGCCGTCCTCGTCCAGGGCGCGGAAGTACCTGCCGTCCAGCAGGATGCGCCCGTCCTCGCGGGCCAGCACGGTGTTCGGCTGGGTGCCGGCGGCGACCAGCACGGTGCGGGCGGGCAGGGTCTTCTCCGTGCCGTCGGCCAGCGCCACGGTCAGCCCGGCGGCATGGCCGAACCGGTCGGTCTCCACGGCCTTGGGTGTGGCGTTCTCGACGAAGCGGATGCCCTCCTCGAAGCCCTTCTCGATCTCCTCGTGGTTCAGGGTGTAGCTCGGCGCGTCCACCATGCGGCGGCGGTAGGCCAGGGTGGCGCCGCCCCAGTCCGCCAGCAGGCGCTGCACGGCGGGGGTGCGCCCCTCGCGCGCCGCCACCTCCCGCTCCGCGCGGAGGGCGCGGGCATGGGCGATGAACTCGTCCGCCGTCAGCCGCTCCTCCTCGCTCCAGCCCGCGCGCAGGCGCTCCTCGCCCAGCTCGCGCGCCAGCACCTCGTACCGGGAGAGGAACTTCTCCACCTGCACCGGATAGTAGGCCAGGCTCTCCGTCGCCGTGTCGATGGCGGTCAGGCCGCCGCCGATCACCACGATGGGCAGCCGCACCTCCAGGTTCGCCAGACTGTCGGGCCGCGCCGCCCCGGTGAGCTGCAACGCCATCAGGAAGTCGCTGGCCTGCCGCACGCCGCGGGCCAGCCCGTTCTTCATCGGGATCACGGTCGGCCGGCCGGCCCCCATGCACAGCGCGATGTGGTCGAAGCCGGCTTCGAAAGCGTCGTCGATGGTCAGCGTGCCGCCGAAGCGGACGCCGCCGATCATGGCGAAGGCGGCCCGCCGCTCCAGCAGCAGGCGCACGACCTTCAGGAAGTTCTTGTCCCAGCGGACGGTGATGCCGTACTCGGCCACGCCGCCGAAGCCGGCCATGACGCGCCCGCCCAGCGGCTCGCGCAGGTCGGCGATGTCGCGGATCGGCTGGAACGGCACGCGGCGGCCCAGCGCGTCCACGCCGGACACCTCCGGCCGCAGCGGCTCGATCTTCAGCCCGTCCACGGCGACGACGGTGTGGCCGTCGTTCAGCAGGTGGTGCGACAGGTTGAAGCCGGCCGGACCCAGCCCCACGACCAGCACCTTGTACCCGCTCTCCGGCCGCGGCAGCGGACGGCGCAGGTTCAACGGGTTCCAGCGGGTCAGCAGCCCGTAGATCTCGAAGCCCCAGGGCAGCGACAGCACGTCCTTCAGGGTGCGCGTCTCGGCCTGCGGGATGTCCACCGGCTCCTGCCGCTGGTAGATGCACGACTTCATGCAGTCGTTGCAGATGCGGTGGCCGGTGGCGGCGCACAGCGGGTTGTCCACCGCGATCATCGCCAGCGCCCCCAGCGGCGCCCCGCCGGCCTTCAGCGTGTGGAACTCGCTGATCCGCTCCTCCAGCGGGCAGCCGGCCAGCGGCACGCCGAAGGCGGACTTCTGGAACTCGCCCGACTTGCGGTCGCGCAGGCCCTTGGAGCAGCTGTCCTTGCCCTGGTTGTGGCACCAGATGCAGTAGTTGGCCTCGTCCAGCGCCCCCAGCAGGTCGGTACCCTGGTCGGTCAGGGCGAAGCCTTCGCGGTGCCGCCGCTGTGTCCAGGGAAGCTGCAGCATGGTGACGCCGTCCACCTCGACCGTCTCGGGATGGACCAGATGCATCGGGTCGGTCCTGGCGGGGACCTGGAACAGCACGCCGGCCCCGTGGAGCGCCCGGCCGGCCGGGGCGTACAGCGCCCAGGCGCCGTACTTCAGTGCGGCGTCCAGCCGGTCGGCGTTGGCCGCCTCGTCGGCCTCCCAGGCCTGCACGGCGGTGGCGAAGGCCAGCTCGAAGGCCGGGGTGCCGGGCTCCTCCGCCAGCCCCAGGACGGCGCGCAGGGCGTCACCGTCCAGGGCTGCCGCCTCCTCCGGGCGGGCGGCCTTGGCGGCGCGGCGCTGCACGAACAGCCGCTTGGCGGTATAGAGCGGGGCCAGATCGTGGTGCCGGGCCTGAAGCTCCCGCACGGCGCCCTCGATGCCGAACAGGCGGGCGAGGAAATCCTCCAGGTGCGGACCCAGCGCGATCAGCAGCTCGCTCTCGACCTTGGCGTCCAGGGCGGCGGGATCGGCCCGGCCGGCCAGCAGGCGGTCGCGCAGGGCCGCATCCGCCTCGCCCAGATGGGTCAGGAACGCCTTGTCGATCCGTACCAGACCGTCGCGGTCGTAGAGGTCGCCGAAGCCGAGACCGAAGGAAAGTCGCAGGTCGCTCATGACGGGACGGGCGCTCGTTGCAGGGGACGGAGACTATGCCTGCATAGCGCGGTCACCGCAGCCCCTCGTTGATGTGACGCAATGACTGCCGTCACTCATGCCCGCGCTCCGGTCGCGGGACCTCCGGATGGTCCTGGCCCGGCCCGCGGATGCGGACCACCTCCACGTCGCCGGCAGGGGCGGCCTGATCGCCGCTGACGCGATAGAGGATGACATGCCCGGCGACCACGGCTTGGCGAGTGCCGTCGCTCCCGCCGCGCAGCGGCCAGAGAAACGGGGTGCGGGCAAGATCGCGGATACCTCGCAGGATACGGGTGACCGTCGCCTTCGCGCGCGGTCCGGCGCCCGCCTGGGTATACCAGTCCCTGATGTATTGAAGATCGCGGACCGCCGCGGGGGAGAGGAAGACCCTCCGGCCCATGCGTCAGCGGCGGTCGTCCCGCCCGGCCCCGGCCGTGGGCATCGGGCGTTCCCCGGCGCCGTCCCAGGAGGCGACCCAGGCTTCGACATCCTCCAGCGCGATCCGTTCGCCGCGGTCGAGCTGGGCGACGCCGGTCTCCACGGCGCGGCGCAGATCCGCGTCGCCGGTCCGGCTGCCGGCGGCGTCCGTCGAGGCGGGATGGGGGCGCGGGATCGGAGGCATGGGAGGACTGTAGCACGCCAATGACGCCACCGTCCAACACCGGACCGGCCCGCGCTGATCCTCGCCACGGGCGTCAAGGACGGCATTCCCCGCGCCTGTCTGCTTCCCATCACGCACACGGAGCCTGCGGCGGGACGGGGCATCCCGATCCCCGCGAAGGTCAAGCCGCATCTCGGGCTGGACGCCGCCCCCTCCTGGATCATCGTTGACGACATCAACGTGACCCGATGGCCGGGCTTCGACCTCCGGCCCCAGCGGTCCCCGCGCAAATGGATATGGCCGGGCGGCGGGGGCGATCCTATTCTCGTTCAGGACCTCAGACAGGGAGTGGTGTGTTGATGACGGCACGTTCCAGATCCGGCCAGACCCCATCCGGCCGGCCGGCCGGCAATCGCCCGACCGGCGGCGTCCCCGCTCCGGGGGCCGCGTCCCGGGCCCTGATCGGGGCCGCCCTCGGGCTGGCCCTGCTGGCGCTGCCGGCGACGGGCGCCTCCGCCGCTTCCGCCGCGACAACCAAGGATGCCAAGACCGTGGCCTTCAAGCAGAGCAGTTTCGGTCCGCCGCCGGTGGCGAAGGTCGCCCCGACCACGCTTGAGAAGCATGGCGACGTGCGGGTGGACGACTATTTCTGGATGCGCGACCCTGACTATCCGACCGTGGACGACGAGGCGATCCTGGCCCAGCTGAAGGCCGAGAACGCCTATATCGACCAGGTGCTGGGCGGCGAGGAGACGGGCCTGCGCAAGTCGCTGTTCGACGAGATGCTGGCCCGCATCAAGCAGGACGACACCGGCGTCCCCTACCGCGAGGGCGACTGGGAGTACCAGTCCCGTTTCGAGACGGGCAAGCAGTACCCGATCTTCGTCCGCCGCCCCTGGGGGAAGACCGACGCCCCCTTCGCCACCATCCTGGACGTGAACGAGCTGGCCGGGCGCACCGGCTACACCCGGGTCGGCGCCTTCGCCCCCAGCCCGGACGGCCGCTATCTCGCCTTCGCCGAGGACGATGACGGCTCGATCCGCTTCACCGTCCGCATCAAGGACCTTCAGACGGGCAAGTTCCTGCCCGACCTGACGGAGACGAGCAGCGCCTCCCTGGCCTGGTCGGCCGACGGCAAGTACCTGTTCTACAACCTTCAGGACGAGAACATCCGGCCGAAGAAGATCCTGCGCCACACCCTGGGCGAGGCGCCCGGCAACGACGTGGTGGTGCATGAGGAACCGGACGGGCCCTGGACCGTGGGCATCGGCCGCACCCTGTCGGGCGAACTCCTCGTCATCTATTCCGACAACAATGCCACCAACGAGGTGCGGCTGCTGCCGGCCGACAGGCCGGAGGCGAAGCCGACCCTGTTCGTGGAGCGCAAGCCCTTCGTCGAGACCTATGTCACAAACCAGGGCGACACGCTCTGGATCCGCACCAACGACACGCACCGGAACTTCCGGCTGGTCAAGGCGCCCGCCGCCGACCCGCGCAAGGAGAACTGGGTCGAGGTCCTCCCCGGCGACGACCACGTCTATCTGACCGATGTCATCGCCTTCAAGGACTGGCTGGTCATCTTCGACAAGCTGGACGGCCAGGACCGGGTGCGGGTGCGCGATGCCCAGGGCAACGAGCACACGGTCGCCTTCCCCGACGCCGCCTTCACCGTGGGCGCGGGCGCCAACGAGCATTACGAGACCGGCACGCTGCGCCTGTCCTACCAGTCGCTGGTGACGCCGCCCACCACCTACGACTACGACATGAAGGCCCGCACCCTGACCGTGCGCAAGGTGCAGGAGATCCCCAGCGGCTACGACGCCAGTCTCTACACCAGCGAGCGGCTGATGGCCCCGGCCCGCGACGGCCGGACCATGATCCCGGTCAGCATCGTCTACCGCAAGGACCGGCCGACCGACGGTTCGGCGCCGCTGCATGTCTACGGCTACGGCTCCTACGGCTACGGCACCGACCCGACCTTCTCCCCCAGCCGGCTGTCGCTGCTGGACCGCGGCTTCGCCTTCGCCATCCTGCATGTGCGCGGCGGCGACGATCTCGGCCGCGGCTGGTACGAGGACGGCAAGCTGGAGCACAAGGTCAACACCTTCACCGACTTCATCGACGCCACGCAGTTCCTGGTGAAGAAGGGCTATGCCCGGGCGGGCAATGTCAGCCTGTCCGGCGGCTCGGCCGGCGGCCTGCTGGTCGGGGCGGTGATGAACATGGCGCCGGAAGGGCTGTACGGGGCCGCGGTCGCCCATGTGCCCTTCGTGGACGTCGTCACCACCATGCTGGACGACAGCCTGCCGCTGACCGCGGGCGAATATGACGAGTGGGGAAATCCCAACGAGAAGGACGCCTATTTCCGGATGAAGTCGTACAGCCCCTACGACAACGTCACGGCCCGCGCCTATCCGCACACGCTGATCACGGCGGGCATCGCCGACAGCCAGGTGACCTACTGGGAACCGGCGAAGTGGGCGGCGCTGCTGCGGGCCAGGAAGACGGACGACAACGTGCTGCTCTCCTACACCAACCTGGGCGCCGGGCACGGCGGCGCCTCGGGCCGGTTCGACAAGCTGAAGGAGGTGGCGCTGTCCACCGCCTTCCTGCTGCGGGCGCACGGGGTGCAGTAACGGGTATGGCGGGCGGCCCGTCGCAGGGCCGTCCGCTCCCCCGCCGTCCGCTTTCCCTGCCATCTGCCGGAACGCCTTCGGGGCCGATGGGCGTTGCCCCGGACCCCGCCCCTGGACGATAGTCCGACCGCCCGGAACATCGGGTCGGGGGGAACGGGTGGCCGAAGGGGAATTCATACGGACCGGACGGGACGGGGCCGCATCGCCGGGGTCCGCGCCATCGGGCGTCGCACAGGCGGGTGGCGCACGGGCAGAGGGGGCGCCCTCGGGAGGACCGCAGCCGACCGTGCTGGGGCTGACCGCCGTCATCGTCGCGGTGACGGAGGAGGTGCCGCGCGTGCTGGCCGTGCGCCGCCTGACCCACGACCTCGCCACGCCCGAACAGCGCAGCGCGCGGGAGGAGGGGCCGGATGCCGCCCCCGCCGACAGCCTGCCCTTCGGTCCCTTCGCCCCCGAGCGCGACCGCACGCTGGAACTGGGCCTGCGCCGCTGGGTGTCGGAACAGACCGGCCTGCCGCTGCGCTATGTCGAGCAGCTCTACACCTTCGGGGACCGCTACCGCGATCCGCGCGAACTGGACGGCGGGCCGCGCGTCGTCTCGGTCGGCTACATGGCGCTGGTGCAGGAGGCGCCGCTCTCCGGCTCGGGCGGGGCGGAATGGCACGACTGGTACGACCACTTCCCCTGGGAGGACTGGCGCGACGGCAAGCCGGACCTGCTGACCCAGACCATCCTGCCGGCCCTGCACCGCTGGGCCGCCGCGGCCCCGGACGAGGCCGCCGGGCGCAAGCGGGCCGAGCGCGTCTCCACCACCTTTCCGGCGGATGACGACCTCTGGGACCCCGAACGGGTGCTGGAACGCTACGAGCTTCTCTACAGCGCGGGACTGGTGGAGGAGGCCTGGCGCGACCGCGCCCTCCGCGCCCCCCACGGCCTTGCCGATCCCGACTGGACCGACGCGCCGGCGGCGGCGGCCGGCCTGGGCACGCCGATGGCGCACGACAACCGCCGCATCCTGGCCGTGGCACTGGGCCGTCTGCGCGGCAAGCTGAAGTACCGTCCGGTCGTCTTCGACCTGCTGCCGGCGCAGTTCACCCTGGGCCGGTTGCAGGTGGTGGTGGAGGCGCTGTCGGGCGTGCGGCTGCACAAGCAGAACTTCCGCCGTCTGGTCCTGGCCGGCGGGCTGGTCGAGCCGACCGGCGCGCTGGAGGCGAACACGGGCGGCCGCCCGGCGGAACTGCACCGCTTCCGCCGCGACGTGCTGCGCGAACGCGCCGCGGCCGGCGTCGGCCTGCCGGCCATCCGCATCACGGAGTAGGGGCGATCCCTTGACCGAGATGCGTTCTGAGCAATATCGTCCGCAGTATGAGACTGGTCCTTGATACGGACGTGATGCTCAGCGGCCTGATGAGTCGGATGGGCGCGTCCCGGGTCATTCTCATTGCGGCATGGGAAGGCGTCGTCACCCCGCTGGTCAGCCTGTCCACCCTGCTGGAGTACGAGGCCGTCCTCAAGCGCCCGGGGAATCTGATCGCCATGGGGCTTTCCCGCGCGGAGGTGGACCGTTTCCTGGATCAGTGGACGGCCCTTGCGGACTGGGTGGAACCGCATTTTTCCTGGCGCCCTTCCATCCGGGACCCGGATGACGAACTGTTCGTCGACGTTGCCCTGAACGGGGCAGCCGACATGATCGTGACGTTCAACCTGCGGGATTTCCGCCCCGCCGATGACCGGCATCCCGGCCTGGGAATCCCGGTCGGCCGGCCGGGCGACGTACTGGGGAGGCTCGAATGGCGACCGTCAGCAACTTCGCTCTCCGCGTTCCGCCATCGATGATGCAGGAACTGAAAGAGCGGGCCGAGAAGGACGAAACCTCGGTCAACCAGCTCATCGTCATGGCGATCGCCGAGAAGCTCGCCGCTCTGCGCACGCGGGAATACTTCGCCCTGCGGCAGGCCCGTGCCGTCCCCGGCGACTTCGAGCGGCTGCTCGCCAAGGCGGGCGGCGCCTCCGTGCGGGAGGGCGACGAGATCCCCGAGGGCTGGCTGGAGCGCACCGGAGCGGACGGCGCGGACGCGGCCCGGTAGTCCGGCCGGGACTGGCGGAACCGGGTGGGCGACATTACCTCCGGGGCGCGCGACCGATGCGCAGAACCAAGGGAGGACCCATGAGGACGGCAACGAAGATGCTCGCCACGGCAGTGCTGGCGGGTCTGGCGCTGGCGGGGCCGGCCCGCGCGGACACGGCGTCCGCGGACCGGACCCACGCTGACCTGACGCCGGCGGCGCTGGACGCCGCCACGGCCGCGGCGTTGGAAACGGCGCTGGCCGGCGCGCATCGCTCGGACGCCAACAAGGCGCGCGACGTGTACCGCCACCCGAAGGAGACGCTGGCCTTCTTCGGCCTCTCCGCCGATCAGACGGTGGTCGAGATCTCGCCCGGCGGCGGCTGGTACACCGAAGTGCTGGCCCCCGTCCTCAAGGACAAGGGCCGCTATGTCGCCGCCGGCCCGGACCGGCAGAGCAAGAGCGAGTACATGCAGCGCACCCTGGCCCGCTTCGACGAGAAGCTGAAGGCCGCCCCCGAGGTCTACGGCAAGGTGGAGGTGGCGGAGTTCGGTCCGGACGATCTGGCCCCGGTGCCGGCGGGCACGGCCGATCTGGTGCTGACCTTCCGCAACGTCCACAACTGGATGGCGGCCGGCTGGGCCGAGCAGGCCTTCGCCGCCATGTATGCGGCGCTGAAGCCGGGCGGCGTGCTGGGCGTGGTCGAGCACCGCGCCGCCGCCGACCAGCCGCAGGATCCCAAGGCCGCCAGCGGCTATGTCCGCCAGGACACGGTGATCGCCCTGGCGGAGAAGGCGGGCTTCACCTTCGCCGGGTCCAGCGAGGTCAACGCCAACCCCAAGGACACCAAGGATCATCCCAAGGGCGTCTGGACCCTGCCGCCGACGCTGACGCTGAAGGACCAGGACCGCGACAAGTACCTCGCCATCGGCGAGAGCGACCGGATGACGCTGAAGTTCGTCAAGCCGGCGGGCTGAGGCAGGCCATGGACATCCGCCCGGACTCTCCGGTCCAGGACCCCCGGACCCTGTCCGTGCCGCCGGCCTCGCTGCGCACGGAGCGGCTGGTGCTGCGGCCGTTCCGGGCGGATGATCTGGCGCCGTTCGCGGCGTTGAACGCCGATCCCGAGGTGATGCGCCACTTCCCGGAGACGCTCAGCCGGGCGGCGAGCGACGCCCTGGTCGATCGGATCATGGCGCATTACGACCGGCACGGCTTCACCTTCTGGGCGGTGGAGGTGCCGGGCACGGCCCCCTTCGTCGGCATGGTGGGCCTGCTGGTGACGGCGTTCGAGGCGCATTTCACCCCTTGCGTGGAGGTCGGCTGGCGCCTCGCCCGTCCCTGGTGGGGCCGCGGCTACGCCACGGAGGCGGCCCGCGCCTGCCTGTCGTTCGGCTTCGGCACCCTGGGGCTGGCGGAGATCGTCGCCCTGACCCGGCCCGACAACCGCGCCTCCCGCGCGGTGATGGAGCGGCTGGGCATGGCGCGCAACCCGGCGGACGATTTCGACCATCCCCGGCTGGGCCCCGACCATCCGATGCGGCGGCATGTGCTGTACCGGCTGCGGGCCGGGGATCATCGTGCCGGGGGCCATCTGTCCGGGGGCCATCTGTCCGGGGGCCATCGGGCCGGGGGGCCTGCGGCCGGAGGCTGACCGGCACCGGCCCCCGTCAGCGCCGGAACAGGGCGGCCAGTTCCAGGTGCGGCGACCAGAGGAACTGGTCGATGGGCGTGACCTCCAGCAGGCGGTAGCCGCCCTCCACCAGCGTGCGGGCGTCGCGCACGAAGGTGGCCGGGTTGCAGGACAGCGCCACCACGGCCGGCACGGCGGACCGGGCCAGCTCCGCCGCCTGCGCCTGGGCGCCGGCGCGGGGCGGGTCGATCACCACGGCCTGGAAGCGGGCCAGCTCGGCGGCCGTCACCGGATCGCGGAACAGGTCGCGCCGCTCCATCGTCAGGCGGCCGGCAAGCTGCCGCGCCCCCTGGTCCAGCGTGGCCAGGGCCTGGGCGTCCCCCTCCACCGCGTGGACGCGGGTCCGGGCCGCCAGCGGGAAGCCGATGGTGCCGCTGCCGGCGAACAGGTCGGCCACGCTCTCCGCCCCGGCGCAGCCGGACAGGGCCGCGGCGACCAGGGCGGCCTCCCCCTCCCGGCTGGCCTGGAGGAAGGCGCCGGGGGCGGGGCTGACCGTGACGCCGCCGAAGCCGACCAGCCCGGTGCGGCGGCGGGCCACCGGCAGGGCGTCGCCGCCCGGCTTCGTCCGGTAGGACAGCCGCGCCAGATCCTGCGCCCCGGCAAAGGCGGACAGGGCTTCCAGCCGCGGCAGGTCCGGCTCCGGCAGCCCCTCCAGCACCAGGTCGGGACCGTCGTCCAGCAGGGTCAGGGCGACATCGATCTGCTGCCCGTCGGACAGGATGTCCGCCAGCACCGCGCGCAGCGGCGCCAGCAGTGCCGCCAGGGCCGGCGCCAGCACGGGGCAGGTCTCCACATCCACCAGCCGGTGCGAGGCGCGCTCGTTGAAGCCCAGCCAGAGCCGGCGGCCCCGCCGCACGGCCGTCAGCACGGCGCGGCGCCGGCTTCCGGGGGGCGTTCGCACCAGCGGGTTCAGCCGCACCTCCGGCCCCGCCAGCCCGGCCCGCTCCAGCGCCGAGGCCAGCAGGTCCGTCTTCCAGGCGGCGTAGGTCGCGTCGTCCATGTGCTGGAGCGCGCAGCCGCCGCACAGGCCGGCGTGCGGGCAGGGCGGGTCGGCCCGGCCGGGCGCTTCCGCCAGCAGGGTCACGGGCACGGCCTCCCAGCCGTCCGCCCGCGGCTCCCCGAAGGTCACCATCATGCGGTCGCCGGCCAGCGCCTGCGGCACGTAGAGCCGGTGGCCCTGCCACTCGGCCAGACCGTCGCCGCGGGCGCCGACGCGCTCGACCACGATCTCGACGGGGCCGCGGACGGGCGGTTCGGGGCGGGACTCCGACCGGCGTTCCGGCCTGTTCCCGGGGCGGCCGCGCCCGGGGGGACGGCGCGGGCTCACAGCAGGAACTCCGACAGCGCGTCGCGCATGTCCGCCGGCAGCGGGATCGGACGCCGCGTCTCGCGGTCGATCAGCACGGTCACGGCCTCGCTGGTGGCGCAGCAGCGCCCGTCCACGAACAGGCCCGCGCCCGTCGTCCAGCTCGTGCGGCCGACCCGCAGCACGCCGACGCCGATGCGCAGCTCGTTCGGGAAATGGATCTCCGCCCGGAAGTCGATCGCCAGCCGGGCCAGCACGACGGCGGTGCCGCGCATCAGGACCGGCAGCCCGGCGGCGTCGTGCAGGCCCAGCCGGCCGCTCTCGAAATAGACGCCGATCGAGTTGTTGTTGGCATGGCCCAGCGGGTCCAGATCGGCGAAGCGGACATGCTCCCGCACCCAGATCCGGTAGGCGCCGGACGCGGCCAGATCGGGGGCCGGGACGGGCGGGGCATCGCCGCGGGAACGGGACTCCAAGGAACCTCCGGACAGACATCGGGTTGACGGGAACGGCATAGGTGCTGCCCGTCGATTTGGCAAGCGGCGCAGGGAAATCGGTGATATGAGGGGCGCGTCGAGCTACCCCCAAGACGGGAAAGGGTCCTTCCCATGACTGACACCAACAATTCTGCCGCAGAACAGCTGTTCGACAAGGCGCTGGACATCGCCGAGAGGCACCTGGAAGCGGCCATGAAGGAGGGCGGCTCCCTCTCGGCCTACGTCGCGGTGGCCATGATCGAGGTGGCCGTCAATCAGGCGGTCGACGAGACCAGCCATGAGGATGTCGTCGACATGCTGCGCGATCTCGCCAACCAGATCGAGCAGGACGGCGAGGACGACGAGGAATAGGGTTTCCCGGACCCGTCGGCGGAACGGGGCCGAACGGCCCCGTTCCGTGTCTGCCGGGCGCCCCTTCCTGGCGCCCCTGCCAGGCGCTCCCATGCCCCTTCACGCCGGATCAGATCCCGCCGGTGTCATACCGCCTGCGCCAGCGGCCGCTCTCCCCCCAGCGCCCGGGCCACGGTTTCCGCCAGATGTTGTGGTGCGAAGGGTTTGTCCAGATGGGCCCAGCGCCCGCCGCCATCGCTGCCCGTCCGGTCATAGCCGGTCATCAGCACCACGGCCATGCCGGGCCGCAGCTCCGCCGCCCGTGACGCCAGCGTCCGCCCGTCCATGCCGGGCAGTCCGATGTCCGTGAGCAGCAGGTCGAACTCCCCGTTTCCGTCCGGGCTGCCGGCCAGCCGTTCCAGCGCCGCTTCGGCCGAGGCGCAGTCCTCCACCCGGTAGCCCAGGTCGCGCAGCAGCGCCACGGTGGAAAGCCGCACCAGCGCCTCGTCCTCCACCAGCAGAACGCGCGCGCCCTGTACCCCCGTCATGGCGGGGGGCGACGGCTCGGCCGGCTGCGATGGCACGGACAGGCCGGGACGCGCCGGGAACGACAGGTGGAACACGGTGCCGCGGCCCGGCGCCGTCTCCACCCGGACCTGTCCGCCCGACTGGCGCACGAAGCCGTAAAGGCTGGCCAGCCCCAGCCCCGTGCCCTTGCCCGGCGGCTTGGTGGTGAAGAAGGGTTCGAACATCCGCTGCGCCACCTCCGGCGTCATGCCGGTGCCGGTGTCGGCCACCGTCAGAACCACCTGGGGCGTGCCGTCCTCCGCCAGTTCCACCCCGGCGCGGATTTCCAGCCTGCCGCCCCCGGGCATGGCGTCGCGGGCGTTCACGGCCAGGTTCAGCAGCGCGTTCTCCAACTGCACCGGGTCCACCAGGACGGGCGGCAGGCGACGGCCGGCCGTCACGCTGACCTCCACCCGCTCTCCCACGGCGCGCCGCAGCAGCGGCAGGATGTCGTGCAGCAGCCGGCCAGGGTCGGTCGGCTGTGGTTCCAGCGGCTGCATGCGGGCGAAGGCCAGCAGCCGGCGGACCAGTTCGGTTCCGGCCCGCGCCGCCTTCAGCGCCCCCTCCAGCCGTTCCGCTGCGCCGGCGGGGTCGCGCCGGGCCAGTTCCAGATTGTTGACGATGGCCGTCAGCAGATTGTTGAAATCGTGCGCCACGCCGCCGGTGAGCTGCCCCACCGTCTCCAGCTTCTGGGCCTGGAACAGGCGTTCCTGCGCCTGCCGCCGCTCGGTCACGTCGCGGGCAGAGCCCAGGATGCGGGTGATGGCGCCCGCATCGTCGCGCAGCGGCACCAGCAGGACCTCGTAGTCGCGCTTTCCCTCCGCCCCGGCGCTGCTCTCCTGATAGACCTGCCGCTCGCCGGTCTCGACGCAGCGCCGGCACCAGTCGCGCCGGAGGGGACCCGGCCCGGCCGGTTCCAGCGTGTCCGGTTCCAGCATGTCCGGTTCCGGCATGTCCGGGCCGCGCCCGCGCAAGGCCGCAAGTCCCGGCCCGGCGGCGGCCTCGAAGGCGGGGTTCACATCCTCGATCCCGAAGCCGCCGTCCGGGCGCACGGCCAGCACGAACTGAAGGTCGCCGGTGTTGGCGAAATAGCCGCGGTAGCGGGCCTCGCTCTGGCGCAGAGCCTGCTCGGTCGAGGCCCGCCGCGCCGCCTCGTGGCGCAGCGACGCGACCGCCCCCTGCTCCCGCCGGGCCGAGCGCCGGGCCAGCAGGGCCAGCGGCAGCAGCAGCAGCATCGCCGCCAGCCCGACCAGGAGGGTCACCAGCGCATCACGCCGCCAGGGTGCATAGATCTCCCACGGTGTCCGCCCGGCCAGCACGGCCAGCGGATAGCGCCCCAGCCGCCGGAAGGCGACCAGCCGCGTGATCCCGTCCGGCGTCACGGCGCGCGGGATCAGCCCCTGCGAAGTGTCGTTGATCTGCCGCACCAGGGGGGAGTCGTCGGCATGGCGGTCCGTCCCGTCCCGGGGCAGCGCCGGCCAGCGCGCCAGCACCGCCCCGTCCAGCCGGACCAGCGCGACCGCGGTGCCGGGAAGGCTCACGGCAGAGCGCCAGAACTCCAGGAAATAGTCCGGCCGGATCGACGCCAGGGCCAGCCCGTCGAAGCTCCCGTCGGGCCGCTCCAGCCGGCGGGCGAGGTTGAAGTGGGGCCGGCCCGTCATGCGGCTGGGCAGGGTCTCGCTGACCGCCAGCGAGCCGCCCTGCCGGAGCTTCTGGAAGTAGCTGCGGTCCGCGATGTCCACGCCGGCCGTCGGGAACATGCGGCTGGACAGCCGCACCTGCCCGTCGCCATCGACCAGGGCCAGGGAATCGAGCTGGGCGTAGCGGGCGACCATTCCCGCCATCCAGCCGTGCAGGTCCTGTTCCTGGGCGATCCGGTCCCAGCCCATGTCCCGGGCCCGGCGGGTCTCGGCCCGGCGGGCCATCTCCGCGACCAGCAGCTCCTGTGTCTCGAAGACCTTCAACGCGTGCTCGTACAGCACGTCCGTATCCCGCAGCAGGCCGGCCTCCGCCTCGCGGCGCACCTCGACACGGTTGAGGGAGATGATCGCGCCCAGCATCAGCAACGGAACGGCGATCGTTGCGGGGACCAGCCATCGGAAATATTTCATGGACCTTCCCGCAGCCTTGCGGAGTTCATCGGCCCTGCTGCCGGTCCTGTCCCGTCGGAAATAAGGAAAACTATACTTCCGAGGTAGTACGATCGGTGCACATTTCGATGAGGCGGAAGAATTCAGCCATTTTTCCTTCGGCTCGCAGCAGATATTACTTGGAAAGCAGGGTCGTGTCCATGACCGCCTGCCGGTACAGGTCGGCATAGTGCCGGGCGGAGGCGGCCCAGCCGACATCCCGCCCCATGGCGTTGCGCTGCACCGTCCGCCACAGATCCGGCCGCCGCCACAGCGCCGCCGCCCGCTCCATCGCGTGGATCAGGGGCATCAGGCCCACGGGCTCGAAGACGAAGCCCGTGGCGCTGCCGTCGGCGAGGCTCGACTCCGTCACGTCCGTCACCGTATCGGCCAGTCCGCCGACGCGCGACACCAGCGGCAGCGCCCCGTAGCGCAGGGCGTACATTTGGGTCAGGCCGCAGGGCTCGAAGCGCGACGGCACCAGCAGCACGTCGGCGCCGGCCTGGATGCGGTGCGACAGGGCCTCGTCATAGGCGCGCACCAGCCCGACGCGGCCGGGATGGTCGTGCATGGCCGCCGCTGCCGCCTGCTCCAGCACCTTGTCGCCGGTGCCCAGGATGGCGAGCTGGCCGCCCAGGGCCAGCAGGCGCGGCAGCGCCTCCAGCACCAGGTCGATGCCCTTCTGGTGGGTCAGCCGGCTGACGACGGCGAACAGCGGGCCGTCGGGGACGGAGCCCAGGCCGAAGGCGTGCCGCAGTTCCGCCTTCGCGGCCTGCCGCGCCTCCAGCAGGGTGGCGTCGTAGCGCGCCGGGATCAGCGGGTCGGACGCCGGGTTCCACAGCCCCAGGTCCACCCCGTTCAGGATGCCGCTCAGGTCGCGGGCGCGGGCGCGCAGCAGCCCGTCCAGCCCGAATCCCATCGCCGGGCCCTGGATCTCCTGCGCGTAGGTCGGGCTGACGGTGGTCAGCTTGTCGGCATAGTAGAGACCCGCCTTCAGCAGCCCGATCTTCCCGTGGAACTCCAGCCCGTGGATGGAGAAGCTGTGCGGCGGCAGGTCCAGGTCCGCCAGCAGGGCGGGCGGGACCAGCCCCTGGAAGGCCAGGTTGTGGATGGTGAAGACGCTGACCGGGCGCTTCGCCCCCGTCCGTTCTGCGGCGAAGCGCAGATAGGCGGGGACCAGCCCCGTCTGCCAGTCGTGGGCATGGATGATCTCGGGCCGCCAGCCCTCGCCGTCGCCCTCCAGGCCGATGCGGGCGGCCGCCGCCGACAGGCTGGCGAAGCGCAGCGCGTTGTCGGGCCAGTCCGTCCCGTCGGCGTCGCTGTAGGGGTTGCCCCCGCGGCCGAAGAAGGCGGGCAGGTCCAGGGCGTAGAGCGGCACCGCGGGGTCCAGCGCCCCCGGCCCGCGCGCCCCGTCCGCCGTCCCCGTTCCGGCCAGCAGGCGGCCGCCCGGGACGCCGGCCCCCGGCAGGGGCGGCAGGTCGCGCAGCGGCCGTGCCTCCCCCAGCGCCGCCAGCACCGGCGGATAGCCGGGCAGCAGCAGGCGCGCATCGATCCCCAGTTCCCGCAACGCCGCCGGCAGGGCGGCCACGACATCGGCAAGGCCGCCCGTCTTCACATACGGGAAGCACTCGGAGGCAACGAACAGAACCCGCATGGTGCCGCCCACTTACCCCGCGAGCCGCGCCAGCATGTCGCGCGTGATCAGCACGACGCCGCCCTCGGTGCGGTGGAAGCGGCGGGCATCCTCCTCCGGGTCCTCGCCCACCACCAGCCCCTCGGGGATGTGGCAGCCGCGGTCCACCACCACCCGGTTCAGCCGGGCGTTGCGGCCGACCTCCACCTCGGGCAGCACCACGGCGTCCGTCAGCGACGCATAGGAATGGACGCGCACATTGTTGAACAGCATCGACCGCCGCACCGCCGAGCCCGAGATGATGCAGCCGGCCGACACCATGCTGTCCACGGCATGGCCGCGGCGGTTGTCGTCGTCGAACACGAACTTCGCCGGGGGCAACTGCTCCTGGTAGGTGAAGATCGGCCAGTTGCGGTCGTAGAGGTCCAGGGACGGGGAGACGTGGCAGAGGTCCAGATTGGCCTCCCAGTAGGCGTCCACCGTGCCGACGTCGCGCCAGTAGGGTTCCGAGCCCGGGGCACGGTTGTAGACGCAGCTGTCCGAGAAATGGTGTGCCAGCACCTTGGCCCGCGGCACCAGCCAGGGGATCAGGTCCTTGCCGAAATCGCGGGAGGAGGCGGGATCGCGCGCGTCGCGGTCGAGCTGGTCGTACAGGAACTGGGCGTTGAAGATGTAGATGCCCATGCTGCACAGCGCCATGTCGGGCCGGCCCGGCATGCCCGGCGGATCGGCCGGCTTCTCCAGGAAGCCGACGACCCGGTTCTGGTCGTCCACATGCATGACGCCGAAGCCGGTCGCCTGGGCCCGCGGCACCTCGATGCAGCCCACCGTGCAGTCGGCGCCGTTCAGGATGTGCCACGACAGCATCGCCGCGTAGTCCATCTTGTAGATGTGGTCGCCGGCCAGGATCAGCACCCATTCGGCGCGGTGGCCGCGCAGGATGTCCAGGTTCTGGTACACGGCGTCGGCCGTGCCCTGATACCAGCTCGTCTCGTCGATCCGCTGCTGCGCCGGCAGCAGGTCGATGAACTCCCCGATCTCGCCGCGCAGGAAGTTCCAGCCGCGCTGCAGGTGTCGCAGCAGGCTGTGCGACTTGTACTGGGTCATGACCGAGACGCGGCGGAAGCCGGAATTGATGCAGTTGGACAGGGCGAAGTCGATGATCCGGAACTTGCCGCCGAAATGGACGGCCGGCTTGGCGCGCCGGTCGGTCAACTGGCGCAGCCGGCTGCCGCGGCCGCCGGCCAGCACCAGCGCGATCGCGTGACGCGGCGCCTGGCGCAGCTCCTGGTCAAGCCGCGGGTCGGTGATCCCCTGGGGCAACATCAATCGTATCCCCTCTGCCGTTTCGAGCCGTCCGGCATCGGCCGGCCGTTGCAGGCGCGAAGGTGCCATATCCGGGCCGGCGCGGCCATGCCCGCGCGGGGGTGTCGTCGCGCTGCGGCCGGCACCGGCGCGCGCAGAGCTGCCCAATTCCTGTGCAGGTGTGCGGATCGGGCCGCTTGCGGCTTCCGGATCGGGGGGATCGGGCGGCAAGGCTGAAGGAATCCGGCGGTTCTGGCGCTGTCGGTATCTGCACAATCCTTGGGCATACCCCCCCGCCCGGACGCCCCCCTTTCTGCTTCCCGATGACGCATCGTCCGGAAGCGGGTCCAGGGAATCCGCGGATTCCCGGGCCGGCACGATCCTTGAATTAGGGAACCCCGGCGCGTGCGGCGGCCGATCGGGTCCCGCGCCCACTAGAATGGGGAGCCACATGAACCGTCTGACTTCATTCCTGCTAGCGGCCTGCGTGGCCCTGCTTCCGGGCGCGGCCTTCGCCCAGGATACGCCCACCATCGACACCGGCGACACGGCCTGGATGCTGACGTCCACGGCGCTCGTGCTGCTGATGACGATTCCGGGTCTCGCCCTCTTCTATGGCGGCATGGTCCGCAAGGCGAACGTGCTGGCCATGGTGATGCAGAGCTTCGCCATCTGCTGCCTGGCCGCGGTGCTGTGGATGATCATCGGCTACAGCCTTGCCTTCGGGAACGGCAGCGCCTTCGTCGGTGACCTGTCCAAGGCGTTCCTGCTGGGCCTGGTCGATGTCATGAACACGCCCTTCACGCTGGGCGACGGGACGGAGGCCCCCGTGGCCTTCACGATCCCGGAATCGGTGTTCATGATGTTCCAGATGACCTTTGCGATCATCACGCCGGCGCTGATCACCGGCGCCTTCGCCGATCGCATGAAGTTCTCCGCCCTGCTGGTCTTCTCGACCCTCTGGCTGCTGATCGTCTACGCGCCGATCGCGCACTGGGTCTGGCATCCGAACGGCTTCCTGTTCGGGGACGGCGTGCTGGACTTCGCCGGCGGCACGGTCGTGCACATCAATGCGGGCATCGCCGGTCTGGTCGCCTGCATCATCCTGGGCAAGCGCAGCGGTTACGGCACCGTGGACATGAAGCCGCACAACCTCGTCCTGTCCCTGATCGGCGCCTCGCTGCTGTGGGTGGGCTGGTTCGGCTTCAACGCGGGCTCCGCGGGTGCCGCCGGCGGCCGTGCGGGCATGGCGATGGCGGTCACCATGGTGGCTGCGGCGGCTGCGGCGTTGTCCTGGCTGCTCACGGAATGGGCGGTGAAGCGCAAGCCCTCCGTCCTGGGCATCATCTCCGGTGCCGTGGCCGGTCTGGTCGCCATCACCCCGGCGTCGGGCTTCGTCGATCCGGTCGGCGCGCTGGTCATCGGCCTTGTCGCCGGCGTGATCTGCTACATCGCCTCCACCGGCCTGAAGAAGCTGCTGGGCTATGACGACAGCCTGGACGTGTTCGGTGTCCATGGCGTGGGCGGCATCATCGGCGCGGTCCTGACCGGCGTGTTCGCCCGGCAGGCCATCGGCGGCGACGCGGCCGTCGGTCTCATCGACGGCAATCTCGGTCAGGTCTGGACGCAGATCTGGGGCATCGGCGCCACCATCCTGTGGTCGGCCGTGGGCACCGCCGTGATCCTGCTGATCACCCGCCTGATCGTCGGCCTGCGCGTCGATGAGGAGGCCGAGCGCGACGGTCTCGACATCGCCCTGCACGGCGAGGCGGTCCACTGATCCCGGACGGGTCCCCGGCCCGAGGGGGGGCGGGGACCCGGTTCCGCAGTTCCTCGGGGGATGGTCCTCCAGGCCTCCGTGACCTCCCCCACCGCCGCCGCCGGGGTCTTCCCCGGCGGCGGTCTTCTTTAAGGCCGGCCTTGCTGTCCGCGCTCTCCGGCCCCGGCCTCAGTCGTTCGTCAGCACCACCTTGCCGGTCGCCTGCCGCTCCATCAGCAGGCGGAAGGCGCGGGCATGGTCCTCCAGCGGCAGGGCGTGGGAGACATGGGGCTTCAGCTTCCCCGCGCGGTAGAGGCCCAGCAGCTCCATCAGGCTCGACGCCAGCCGCTGCGGGTTGTTGCGCATGTGCGCCCCCCAGTAGAGCCCGGTGACGGCGATCTGCTTCACCAGCAGCAGGTTGGCCGGCACCGTGGGAATGCGGCCCGAGGCGAAGCCGACGACGACGATCCGGCCGTCCCAGGCCATGCAGCGCAGGGCGGCGTCGAAGGCGTCGCCGCCGACCGGGTCGTAGACCACGTCCACGCCCTTGGGCGCCAGCTCCTTGACCCGGGCGCGCAGGTCCTCCGCCGCATAGTCGATCGTCTCGTCGGCGCCGTGGGCGCGGGCGATGGCCAGCTTCTCCGGGCTGGAGGCGGCGGCGATCACGCGCGCGCCCAGGGCCTTGCCGATCTCCACCGCCGTCAGCCCGACGCCGCCGGCCGCGCCCAGCACCAGCAGGGTCTCCCCGGCCTTGAGCTGGCCGCGGTCCACCAGCCCGATGTGGGAGGTGCCGTAGGCCACCGGGAAGGCGGCGCCCTCGGCGAAGCCCATCTCCTCGGGCAGCGGGATGACCCCCGCGGCGTCGGCCACCGTCTCGGTGCAGAAGGCGCCCTGCTGCGACAGGGCGATCACCCGCATGCCGGGGCGCAGATGCCCGACCCCCTCGCCCACCTCCGTCACCAGCCCCGCGCACTCGAAGCCGGCGACGAAGGGGAAGGGCGGCTTCTCCTGGTACTTGCCCTGGATCATCAGGGTGTCGGCGAAATTGATCGCCGCCGCCTTGATGGCGATCCGCACCTGTCCGGCGCCCAGCTCGGGTGCCGGCATCTCCTCCAGGCTCAGGCTCTCCGGCGGCCCGAACGCCCTGCACACCACTGCCTTCATCTCGTCCGTCTCCTCCTGTCGTTTTCTGGCCGTTGATTTCCGGCCGTTGTTTCTTGCTGCGTCTGACCGGAACGGCGGCCGGGCGTCAGAAGCCCGGCGCCGCCCGCAGTTCCCCGACGCGGACCTCGCGCCGGTTCAGGATCGGCGGCCGGGCCAGGGCCTGCACCCGCTCCCACGCCGCCGCGTCGATCAGGTCCAGCCGGCGCAGCACGGCGGCCATGGCCGGGCCGGCGGCGCGGCCGGTGCCGTCGTCGATCTTCACGGCGATGCCGATGCCGGCCTCCGGCACGACGGCGCAGCAGACGCCCTCCGCCCCCGACTTGACCAGGAGGCGCGAGCCCGTCGCCTGCATGAAGCGGGTGTCGAAGGTCCCGGTGCCGCCCACCAGCTCCGGCCGTGCTCCCCAGGCGCGCAGCAGCCGCGTGGCGGCCTCGGCCCGGCGGGCCGGCAGGTCCACCGGGTCGGCCAGCCGCGCCATGGCGAAGGCCAGCGACTCCAGCGGCACGCCGATGGTGGGGATGGAGCAGCCGTCGGTGCCCCAGGGGGCGCTGCCCAGGTCCTGGCCCGTCATCTGTTCCAGCACGCCCAGGATGCGCTGCTGCACCGGATGCTGGTAGCCGACATAGCCGCGCGTCGGCTCGCCCCGGTGCAGCGCCGTCGTCAGCATGCCGGTATGCTTGCCCGAGCAGTTGTTGTGCAGGGCGCTGAAGCCTTCGCCCCGGCGCAGCATGGCCTCCCAGGTGGGGCCGTCATAGGGCGCGTGGGCGCCGCACTCCAGATCGTCCGCGGACAGGCCGATGCGGGCCAGCCAGGCGGCCACGGCCTCCGTGTGCATCGGCTCGCCGCTGTGCGAGGCGCAGGCCAGCGCCAGCTCCGCGTCGCCCAGGCCGAAGGCGTCGGCCGCCCCCGTCTCGACCAGCGGCAGGGCCTGCAACGCCTTGTTGGAACTGCGCGGATAGACCAGGGACCGGCAGTCGCCCCAGGACGCCACCACATGGCCGTCGGCCCCCACGGCCACGGCGCGGCCGCGGTGGACGGACTCCGCCAGCGGCCCCCGCGTCACCTCGATCAGGATCGGGTTGGCGGCGGCGTCGGGCAGGGTCACGCGGGCGTCGGCGGCGTCCGCCTCCGGGGCCGCGGTGCAGCCGCAGCCGCCCGCCGAACCGCAACCGCCCTGACCCTGCGGGTGGCCGTGCTGGTGGTCATGGTGATGATGATGGCCGTGGCCCCGGCAGGAGCCGGCCGGGGAAGCGTCGTGTCGGTCGTGGGACATGGGTCACCGGCGGGCCGGTCGCGGCCCGGTCTCGTTGCGTCGTCGGGTGCCTTTCCGGTAGGCAGGCCCGGGGCGCACACCTTGCCGCGCCGGTCGGGCTCGTGCAAGCTGCCCGGGACTGGGAAAGGACATCATGCGTGGGTACTTCGCCCTCGGCGCCGAGGGGATCAGCAAGTCGGGCAATGTCGGCACCATCCTGCGGACGGGCCATGCCTTCGGGGCCAGCTTCGTCTTCACGGTGAACGCCGCCCTGGACATGGCGGAGGTGCGCCGCACCGACACCTCCGGCGGCGACGAGCATGTGCCCCTCTATGCCTGGAACCGGGTCGCGGACATGGCCCTGCCGGAGGGCTGCCAGCTCGTCGGGGTGGAGCTGACGGACGATGCCGTCGTGCTGCCCAGCTTCCGCCACCCGCTGCGCGCCGCCTATGTGCTGGGGCCCGAGCGCGGCAGCCTGTCGCCCGCCATGGTCGCGCGCTGCGACCACATCGTCCGGATTCCGACAAAGTTCTGCGTCAACGTCTCCGTCGCGGCCGCCGTCGTTATGTACGACCGTATGATCAGCCTGGGCCGCTTCGCCGAGCGCCCCGTGCGCGCCGGCGGGCCGACGGACGGGCCGCCCGTGCATGTGCACGGGGCACAGAAGATCCGCAATCCCGCCAGCAAGCGCATGCGCCCGCTGCTGGGCGGCTGGGACTGAAGGGGGTCGCCATGACAGCATCCCGGCCGGAAGCGTTCCCCGTCCCGACGCCCCGCCCCGCCCTCGCCCCGGGAGCCGCCCCCCTTGCCATGGCCGCCCTGGCGCTCTGCCTGACGGCCGCATGGCCGGGGGCCGGGGCGCTGGCCCAGGCCGCCGCCGACCCTGCCGTCGCCGCCCCTGCCGCCGTTTCCCAGGACCAGCCCCGGCCGCGCAACCCCCTGCTCCCGCCGGAAGAGGGGCCGCGCCCCACCCTGGCCCCCGAACCGGAACCGCCGAAGCCCCCGGCGGTGGCCCCGGAGGAGGAGATCGTCATCATCGCGCCGCGGCGGGCGATGCCCGACATGATGCTGGTGGACGAATACCACCGGGCCGAATACGAGCGGCTGCGCGCCGAGTTCGAGGAGCCGCCCCCCCCGCCCCCGCGGGCGGAGGAGTCCTTCGACAGCCCGGCGGCGCAGGACCCGAGCGACCGCTCCGACTTCCGCGAGAGCCTGCGCCAGGCGCCGCGGCTGCGCGACACCCTCCGCCGCAAGCCGGGGCAATGACGGGGGCGACTGCCGACGCCGCGGACCGCCGGCGCCTCCGCCCCGGCCCGCGCAACCTGATCACCGACGTGGCGGGTCTTGCCGTCGGCAATGCCGAGGACCGGGCGGGGCGCAGCGGCACCACCGTGCTGCTCTGCGACCGCCCCGCCGTGGCCGCGGTGGATGTGCGCGGCGGCGCCCCCGGCACGCGCGAGACGGACCTGATGCACCCCGCCAACCTGGTGGAGCGGGTGGACGCGCTGGTGCTGTCCGGCGGCTCGGCCTTCGGGCTGGACGCGGCGTCGGGTGTCATGCAGGCGCTGCTGCGGCAGGGCCGCGGCTATCCCGCCGGGCCGGCGCGGGTGCCGATCGTGCCGGCGGCCATCCTGTTCGATCTGGCGACGGAGGGCGACAGGCCCTGGCTGGACGGGTCCGTGCCGCCGCCCTACCGCGATCTGGGCATGGCCGCCTGTGCCGCCGCGGGGCCGGACTTTGCCCTGGGCAATGCGGGGGCCGGGCTGGGGGCGAAGGCCGGGCGGATCAAGGGCGGGCTGGGCAGCGCCTCGGCCCTGCTGGAAGGGACCGGGATCACCGTCGGCGCGCTGGTCGCGGTGAACCCCGCGGGCGCGGTGACGATGCCCGGCGGGGGGCTCTGGGCCGGGCCGCTGCTGCTGCCGGAGGACGGGGTGCCGCCGTCCGCGACCCCGCCGCCCGTGGCCCCGCCGCCCGTGGTCCCGCCGGATGCCGCCGGGCTGGCGGCGGACCTCTGGCCGTTTCCGGGAATGCCCGCCTCCGCCGGCGCCAACACGGTGATCGGGGTGGTCGCCACCGATGCCGCCCTGACCCGCGGGGAGGCGCTGCGGCTGGCGATCATGGCGCAGGACGGCTATGCCCGCGCCATCCGGCCGGCGCACACGCCCTTCGACGGCGACACGGTGTTCGCGCTGTCCGCCGGGGACCGCCCGCTGCCGGAGCCGCGGGCGGCGGCGCTCTATGCGCTGGGCGCGCTGGCCGCCGACACCATGGCGCGGGCCGTGCTGCGCGGCGTCTGGGCGGCGGAACCGCTGGCGCCCTGGCCGGCGCTGCGGGGCGGCCTCAGCGCGGGATCTGCATGAAGCTGACGGGGTTCAGGTCCCAGGGGAAGTGGATCCAGGTGTCCTGGCTGACCTCGGTGATGAAGGTGTCCACCAGCGGCCGGCCGGCGGGCTTGGCGTAGATGGTGGCGAAATGCGCCTTGGGCAGCAGCTTGCGCACCACGGTGGCGGTCTTGCCGGTATCCACCAGATCGTCGATCAGCAGCCAGCCCGCCCCCTCGTCCGGCACGGCGTCGGGCGACTTCAGCACCCGCACCTCGCCCTGCGACTGGTGCTCGTAGGACTTCACCGAGACGGTCTCGACGATGCGGATGTTCAGCTCCCGCGCCACGATGGCCGCGGGCACCAGCCCGCCGCGGGTGATGGCGACGATGCCGTTCCAGGGGCCGCGATCGCTCAGCCGCCAGGACAGGGCCTTGGCGTTGCGGTGCAGCTCCTCCCAGGTGACGGGGAAGTTCTTGGCGGGATCGGCGATCTGGTCGGACATCGGGGCACCGGAACGGGGGCGACGGGGGACGATGGCGGGAGTGATAGCCCAACCGGCGGGGCCGGTTCAACGCGGGCCGCGACGGGCGGGCCAGCTCCCGGAAATGACGGGGGTGAAAAAAAGCGCTTGCAGGGTCCGGATCGATCCGCTAGAAGCAGCGGCCTCGGCGGCCGGTACCTTCCGGCGGCCGGGACGAAAGACTGCGAAGACCGCGCGCCCGTAGCTCAACTGGATAGAGCATCAGACTACGGATCTGAGGGTTGGGAGTTCGAATCTTCCCGGGCGCGCCAGTCTTTCCTGTCGGACGAAGTGTAGTACGCGGGTGTAGCTCAGTTGGTTAGAGCGCCGGCCTGTCACGCCGGAGGCCGCGGGTTCAAGTCCCGTCACTCGCGCCACTTCCTCACGATCCTGCCCTTGCGCCGGGCCGCACGGCCCTCATAGCCCTCCCGATCAGCGCCCCCCGGCTGCCCTTGCTGCGGTTGCGATACGGCTGCCTGACGACGCTTGCGCCGTTCCCCCTCTCCCTGAAGACGCCTCTCCCCGGTGCTGGTCCGCAGCCATTCCATCGCTGCGCGCCTGCCGCTGCCCGCCCGCCGCTGCCGTTCCCTCGTGTTTCCACCCCAGGCTGCTGCGGATGCCCCGGTCCGGTCCGCCTCACGGTTGCATGCCATTAAAATCGCTCCGAGCCGGCGTCAATACCACCCTTATTAGGTATTGCGATCAATCCGCAATTTCGTAAGGTTGATGTTGCAGGAGACATGACCCTCAAGGGTTCTGTCGTGTGTCAGGCATCGAGCAGGGATCGGCAAGGTCGATGAGGGCATCGTGGCGATAGAGTTCCGTCAGATTCCCGCCCTCGCGGGTCAGCGCACCAGCCTGCCGCTGGGGTTGACGCCTGTCGCCTGGCCGGTTCTGACGGCGTTCCTGGCGGGGTCGGTCGGCCTTGCCCTCGCCTTCGCCGCGACGGCCGGTTATGCGCGTAAGGAGACGGTCACGGGCTTTCTCGCTCCGGCCTCCGGGGCGCTGCGGGTGGTGCCCGTGCGCGCCGGGACGCTCGCATCGGTCATGGTCGCCAACGGCGACCGGGTCGCCGCCGGTGACGCCCTGTTCGTCCTGGACACGCGGCATGCCCTTGAGGACGGGAGCACGCTGGACGCCGCGCTGCGCCGGTCGCTGGCACAGCAGGCCGAGTTCCTCGCCGAGCAGATCGCCGCGGAGGAAGCGCGCAGCGCCTCGGAGGTCGAGCGTGTCGCCGCGCGGATCACCGGTCTGGAGGCGGAACTGGTGGCGCTTTCCGAACAGCGCCGGTTGCAGGTCGAGCGCGCGGCGGTGACGGGAGAGCGCCTGAAGGCGCTGTCCGACCTGAGGGCCAAGGGCTACGTCTCGGAGGCCGAGTACCGGGCGCGGGAGGAGGCGTGGCTCAGCCAGCGCCAGAACCTCGCCGTCCTCGACCAGCAGATCACGGCCACGAAGGCGGAGATCGCGCAGACCCGGGTCCAGCGCGCCCAGCTTCCCGCCGAAACGGCCGACCGTCTGGCCCGTCTGCGCTCCTCGCTGGCCGATCTGCGCCAGCGCGAGGCGGAGGTGGCGGCCCAGGGCGCGCAGGTGATCCGCGCACCGGCGGCGGGCCGGGTGACGGCACTCCAGGCGGCGCCCGGTCAGCGGGTGGACCCGCAGAAACCCGTGCTGACCCTGGTGCCCGAGGCGGCGGCGTTGCAGGCGGAGCTGTTCGTTCCCTCCCGCGCCATCGGCTTCGTGGATACGGGCCAGCGGGTGCGGCTGATGTACGACGCCTTCCCGTTCCAGCGCTTCGGTGCCTATGGCGGGGTGGTGGCGGACGTCTCGGAAACCGTGCTGGCCCCGGACGAGATCATCGGCCCGGTGCGGGCCCAGGAGCCCGTCTACCGCGTGGCCGTGACCCTGGACCGGGCGACGGTGGATGCCTTCGGCAGGCAGGTCCCCCTGCAAGCGGACATGACGGTGACGGCCGATATCGTCCTGGAGGAGCGGAGCCTGCTGGAATGGCTGCTGGAGCCCCTGATGAGTGCGCGGGGGCGGATGTGAGGACCGGGCCGGGGGCTTTGCAGGCGGATGGATTCGTGTGTTCCTTTTGCCCGCCTCTGGAGAAGGAGCCCCCACCAGCGCAGGGCTGGTGGGGACATAGTGGATCGGGGTGTAGACCCAATCCGCTTATCGTATTTATTTAGCTGGGGAGAATGAACATGACTACAATGGTTTCTTGCCATGGTTCATCTTTCATGCCGAACATGGAAATAATCGAGCTAACACTGGATGACATGTGCGGTGTCCATGGCGGATCTGATAACTGGTCTCTGTTCAAGCGAGAGTTCGCCAAGGCTGCGGGCCGTGCAGCCGGACGCGCGGTCGTGGGTGCTGCCTTCGGTGGTGCTGTCGGTGCTGCCGTCGGCGTCGGGTGGGGTCTTTATGAGGTCGCAATGTTCTTGATGGATTCATGATAACTGAGGTGCCATTGTGCCTCATGGTGCAATGGTGCCTGCTTTTTTGAGTGCGGAAAAATGAATAAAGAACATTTTTATGAGAAAGTTTGGAAGATAACAACCCATTCGCTGGCGGTGTCGTTTCCTGTATGCTTTATGGTGTACATCAGCGGCAGATTTTTCGCTTCAGAACCTTTGGGTCCTGGCGTCTATTTTTCCGCATTTATCATAATATTCTCTCTCCTGCCATTTTCTTTGATTGTGTTTCCCGACGGCTGGCGCGAGAACATTAATAGGCTTGGTCCCAAAAACAAGTTAATTGAGAAAAATGAATATACGATCGAAGATGCCGGCATATTTATAGTTTCTGGCTTGATTGTGTTTGTTTTTAAGAATATGGTTGTTTCATCGTGATGTGTTACCATTGATGTCAAGCGCCCAACAGTAAACTTACTGATCCTTGATCATGCGGGGACGGTTCTTGACTGCGAAGTGAATAAGAGTAAGCCCTTTATGATTGATCTGAATGATCTCGACCATGGCGCGGGTGGAGATATGTGGGATGCTGGGGCTTGTATGGGCGGTTTTGGCATGATGAGCTTGGCCCTTGTCGCAGGAGTGAGTGGTCCCGTCGGATGGATATCTTTTGGTTTTACTGCCTACGGCACATTTGTGTCGTGTTATACCCGATAGTGAGAAGTTCTGGGCATGCAAAAACATGCCAAGAATTTTCAATAAATTACAACCGGAGACAAAATATGCGAAATAAAACAGGAATGGATTTGCTCATCATTTCAATGACTATTGCACAACCTTTTTTTGGATACGTTCATCTGCGTCGTTTTTTTGAGCACGAAGACACGCTTTCCCTGATTGCCGGAATGGGGAGCATATTTGTTTTTATACTGTGCTTGTTCTGGCTGTTTAGGAATAGACACCCGTGATATCGCAGGCGATCGACTAAGAGCGCCTACCAGAACCATTTCTGGACGAAACGCCAGCAGATAAGGCCGGCGGCGATATGGTGGAAGGCGGTGAAGATGTCGGCGCGTCGCTCGGAGCGGACGGCGATGCGGCGAAAGCGGGCGAGCCAGGCAAGCGTACGCTCGACCACCCATCGGTGCCGTCCCAGGCGCTCGCTGTTCTCGATACCGCGCTGGCGATGCGCCGCACGATCCCCCGCCGGCACAGCGCTTGCCGGCAGTGGGCGAAGTCGTAGCCCCTTGATGCCCATTCGTGCAGCCGGCGCCGACAGGTCATGCCCGAACCGCACCCCATCTCCACCGACGGCAGGTCCAAGGGAATGCCGGAGCGCAACACGAACAGGATGCCGGTCAAAGCCGTCTGGTTGTCCAGCCGAGGCCGCCCGTCCTTCGGCTTGAGCGGTTCCGGCGAGCGGAGCCGCTGACTCACTGAGAGGGATTCCCAAGGCCGGCAATCCGTGATTCGATTCCCCATCGCGATGGGGAGGAGCGAATGCCAGCGGCGTTGCCGATCCGGGAAGACCTGAGCGCCAGCGAATTGCGTGCCCTGGCGCGGCGGGAGAGCAAAGGGCGGGTGGCGGCGCGGATGTTCGCCATCGCCCATGCGCTCGATGGGGTGAGCCGGGCGGAAGCGGCGCGGCTGGCCGGCATGGACCGCCAGGCCCTGCGCGACGCGGTTGTGCGCTACAACGCGGAAGGCGTAGCCGGGCTCTACGACCGCCCGCTGCCCGGCCGGCCGGAGTGGCTGAGCGAAGGCGAGCAGGCGACGCTCAAGGCCATCATCCTCGCTGGCCCCGATCCCAAGCGGCATGGCTGCGTGGAATGGACCCTGCCGATCCTGTGCGAGGTGATCGCCGAACGCTTCGCCAAGACGCTGCATCCGGCCAGCCTGTCGCGCATCGTGCGCCGGCTCAACCTGTCGAAGCAGAAGACGCGGCCCCGCCATCCGCAGTCCGACGCCAAGGCCCAGGCCGCCTTCCAAAAAAGGGGCTGCGCGAAGCCCTGAAGGCCGCAGGTGCCGCGCATCCGGAGCGCCGCCTCCAGCTCTGGTTCCAGGATGAGGCCCGCATCGGCCAGAAGGGCCGCACCGCGCATCGCTGGTGGGAGCGCGGGCAGCGTCCGCTTGGGCTGTGCGACAAGCGCTTCACCTCGGCCTGGCTCTACGCCGCCGTCTGCCCGGCCAGCGGCGCCGACTTCGCGCTGGTGATGCCGACCGTCTCCACCACCGCCATGAGCCTGTTCCTGGACGGCTTCTCCCGGAGCCTGGAACCGGACGTCCAGGCGGTGCTCGTGCTCGATCAGGCCGGCTGGCACGGAGCGCGGGCGCTGGTCGTCCCGGACAACATCACGCTGGTCCCGCTCCCGCCCTACAGCCCCGAACTCAACCCAGTTGAGCGCGTCTGGCTGTACCTGCGCGAGCGCTTTCTGTCCCACCAGATCCTGGACGACTACGACGCCGTCGTCCAAGCCTGCTGCGACGCCTGGAACGCCCTCACCGCCACACCAGAACGTCTACGCTCCCTCACAAGCTATCCGTGGCTCCCATGTGTCAATGCTTAGGCGCGGCGGTATGACCGGGTCCTTGCCCGCCCTCCCCCGGCTGGATGCAATTAAAATCGTCCAGAACCTGCGTTGATGCCACCCATATTGGGTATTGCGATCGATCCGAAATTCCGTAAGGTTGATGTTCGCTGCGATAAAAGCCTCAAGGTTTATGTCGCTCAGGGAAAGGTGCCGGATCTGTGGGGGCAATATAGGCTGCGAGGTCGATGAGCCATCGTGTGCAGGAGTGTTTGTCGGGGCCGGTTCCGAGCCCACCATCATTAAAGCCCATCGGGAGGGACGCGTTCAGACTCTCCGATGGCTCTAAGATAGTGAGCTAAATATGAATAGAGTATTTATCTCGCAGGAAATCGCGGTATTGATCGCCTTGTCACCGGCCCTGCTCGGCCTGGCAATTCTGCTTGCCACATTGAACTCGGCCAATCCATCGACGTCCATCATCGGAGGGATGCTGATCGGGGGAAGTCTGGTTCCATTCTTGAGTTTTAAAAAATACATGTCAGAAGTTAATCGGGAATACGGGCGTCAAAATCACGCTTTTGCTGTTTTTTTATGGCTTGCCAACGCCCTTGGGGGGAACTTCAAATTAAAAATTACATACGTATTCCATTTTTCATGCATTGCCCTGTTTCTGTTGAGCTTACTCTATGACCCCATGAAGGAATATGTGATCGGCATCTGCTTTTTTTCGGGGGTTTTTACCCCGATGATCTACCTGCACTCGCTCGCTGTCGCTCGCACGCAATCCCCGACACACAGGCTCTTTCCCATTCTCGGCGGCGGGAGCTGTGTCTATGACGGGCGTGGACGGGAGAGTGTTCCGGGTCTGACTCTGTTGGGGGGAACCCTGCTCCCCCTGCTTCTCGTCATTCACTCCGCGTCAGGAATATTCATAACGCTCTGGCTCAGCGGAAATCTTGAGAATACAAGCACAGCACAGGCGATCATACTGATAAGCTGCTTGCTGCCGATATATTATCTGAAGACAATTGAGCGCTTTCTGAGGACGACCGGCTTGTGGTGCGACGAGGGATAGGGCGTACAACGACCAGAGCCTGCCCCATACGGGATAACAGGGTGCCAGTCGAAATAAATACCTGATGCCGAGTATAGAGATTTGGATTTCGGGTCACTATGGTCGCCTATCGCAGTAAAGTCTTGTGCTGTATGCACTTGTGTGTCTGTGTGAATTGCTTGTGCTCATGAAATGGTGATCCGCTTGCAGCTATACCTGATTTATTCGTCTGCGGTGGGATCGGGAGGATTTGTCCGGAGTCATATTCATTTGCCCATTAACAAGCCGACGATGGGCTCACGATCCGGACGCACACCCGGGATGTCGGGCGCCTGGAGCGTGGTATGCGGCAACCAGAACCTGGAGGTTTCATGTCTTCTGCGTTGATCTGCTCTGATGCGGCCGCTTTCGGCGAGGGGGCCGTCATGACCGAACTCTCGTTCGACGACCTCGATCATGTGAGCGGCGGCCCCAAGCCCCTCGTGCTGATCGCAGCCTTCGGGTCCGGCGCCGTCCTGGGGGCGGCTCTGGTGGTCGGCGTCTACTATCTCATCAAGTGAAGCCATGATCACGGAACGGAACGACGAAGAACTTCCTGCAAAGTTCTTCGTCTACGGTGTGGTCTCCGGCGCTCTGGTGGCGCTGCTGACCCTTCTGATCATGAACTGAAACGGGAGATGTGTCATGGCTCCGCAGAATACCTCTGTGCAGATCGTCGAACTGGATGACCTGGATCAGGTCGCCGGTGGCGCGGTTCCCCTTGTCGCTGCCTATTTCGTCAAGGGGTTCTTCGCCGGCGCCGGTACGGCGCTCGCGGTCCTGAAGATCATGAAGTGAATGTCCTGATGTGAACAGGACCTCGTCATCCGTCCATCCACAGGGACATTGACGATCCACTTCGGCAGACGGCCGCCCCGGCGGCCGTCTGCTCTGCTTGTGCCTGAGTGCCGGCCGATACGGTATTGAGCGGAGAACGGACGTGAGTCTTGCGGTCACGGCTTTCGGGTACAGACAGGCCACCCCGCTGGTTCTCCAGGCCGAAGCCATGGAATGCGGGCTGGCCTGCCTGGCCATGGTGCTGGGCCATCATGGTCACGCCACCGACCTGTCCGCCCTGCGCCGGCGCTTCTCCGTCTCGCTCAAGGGCGCGACGATGAAGACCATCGCCCTGATGGGGCAGAGGCTGGGGCTGGCGCCCCGGGGGCTGCGGCTGGAGCCGGCGCACCTCAGGGATCTCAAGCTGCCGGCCATCCTGCACTGGGACATGAACCATTTCGTCGTGCTGGCGGCGGTGACGGGCGACCGGGTGACCATCCACGACCCGGCCAAGGGCGTCGTGCGGATGCGCATGGCGGAGCTGTCGCAGCACTTCACCGGCGTGGCCCTGGAACTCACCCCCACGACCGGCTTCGAGAAGAAGGCGGCGCGCTCGACGCTGGGCCTCTTCTCCCTGGTCGGCCGGGTGGACGGCATGAAGCGCGCCCTGGCCCAGGCGCTGATCCTGTCGGTCGTGCTACAGCTCTTCGTGCTGGCCAGCCCCTTCTACATGCAGCTTGCCGTGGACGAAGCGGTGATGAAGGGCGACGGGGGCCTGATGATCGCCCTGGCCGTCGGCTTCGGTCTCTTCACCCTGATCAATCTCGGGGCGCAGTGGCTGCGCTCCACGGTGCTGCTGATCCTGGGATCCGTCGTCAACCACCAGATGGTGGTCAATCTTTTCCACCACATGCTCCGGCTGCCGCTGGACTGGTTCGAGAAACGCCACATCGGCGATCTGGTCAGCCGCTTCGGTTCGACCCGGCCGATCCGGGACCTGATCACCGACGGGCTGGTGGCGGCCCTGGTGGACGGGGTGATGGCCGTCCTGACCCTGGTCGTGATCTTTCTCTATTCGCCCCTGCTGGCCGGCATCGTGCTGGTGGCGCTGGTGCTCTATGCCGCTGTCCGCATCGCCGCGTTCCGGTTCCTGCGCCAGCGCGAGGAGGAGGTGATCGCCGCAAGCGCCAAGGAGCAGACCAGCTTCATCGAAACCGCGCGGGCGATGCAGACCATCAAGATCTTCGGTCATGAGACGGAGCGCGAAGGCGTCTGGCATGACCGCTTCGCCGAGACGGTCACCCGTGGCGTCCGGCTCGGCCGTCTGAACATCGGCTTCACCCTTGCGAACGGCCTGATCTACGGGGTGGAGAACGTCCTGGTCGTCTATGCCGGCGCGCGTCTGGCGATGGACGGCGACCTGACGGTCGGCATGCTGTTCGCCTTCATGGCCTACAAGCAGCAGTTCCTGGACAAGGCGACCAAGCTGCTGGAGACCGCCATCCAGTACCGCATGCTGGACCTGCATCTGGACCGCATCAGCGACATCGCGCTGGCCGAGCGCGAGCGGGGCCTGGAGCGCGATGCCGCGGAACCGTTGATCACCCGGCCGCTCCAGGGCTGCATCGCCTGCAAGGGCGTCGCCTACCGCTATGCCGAGACGGAACCCGACGTGATCGCCGGGGTGGACCTGGAGGTGGCGCCGGGGGAGTTCGTCGCCATCACGGGGCCTTCCGGCGGGGGCAAGACGACGCTGCTCAAGGTGATGCTGGGCCTGTTCCGGCCCACGGCGGGGGAGGTGCTGGTGGACGGGGTGCCGCTGGACCATGTCGGCCCCGCCAGCTTCCGCGCGCAGGTCGGGGTGGTGATGCAGGACGACAGCCTGCTGTCCGGCACGCTGGCGGAGACCATCACCTTCTTCGATCCCGCCCCCGATCTCGCCTGGATGCGCCAGTGCGCGGCGATCGCCGGGATCGATGCGGAGATCATGGCGATGCCGATGAACTACAATACCCTGGTGGGCGACATGGGGGCGGCGCTGTCCGGCGGGCAGCGCCAGCGGGTGTTGCTCGCGCGTGCCCTCTACCGCCGCCCGCGCATCCTGTTCATGGACGAAGGCACCAGCCACCTGGACGTGTCGAAGGAGCGGGAGGTGAACGCCCATCTCCGCCAGCTCGGCATCACCCGCATCGTCATCGCCCACCGGCCCGAAACCATCGCCGCCGCCGACCGGCTGCTGCTGCTCCAGGACGGCCGCATCCTGGAGGCCGTGCCCGAGGACAGGCCGGTGGAGCCCCTCGCCATGACGTGCGCGTGACCGACGGTCCGGAAGCGCCGACCTGTACTTAAGGCCGACCTGTACTTAAGATCGTCGCAACCCGCATTTTTCTTCGGTGCATTGACCCGACGTTAACCATGGAAGGGTGACAAAGAAGGGCGATACGGTCACAGCCAGAGGCGCGCCCGACCATGATGACGGAAACGCTCGACGCCCCCCCGCCGGTCCCGGCGAACGACGCCCTGATCCGCACCCTTTACCTGGGCGGCGCCAACACCATCGAGATCTCCCGCCAGCTCGGCCTCGGCATCAGCGAGGTGATCGGGCGCATCCGGGCGCTTGATCTGCGGCCGCCCTCCATGGGCGTGCGCCGCAGTCCCGAAGCCCGTGCCCCTGAAGTCCACGGCCCCGAGTTCCGTGCTCCCGAGTACCGCGACGACGCCGTTTCCGCGGCGGACCTTCCCGGGAATGGCGCGGCCCCCGGCGCCACCGGTCTGGGCGCCACCGGCCTGGGCGCCGCCGCTCCGGTGTCCGCCGCCCTGGCCCCGTCAGCCACGGTGCTGCCGCCCGCCCGCCCGGCCCCGGCCCTGCACTCCGCCGGCCGTCCGGCGCCGCGGCCCGGTGCTGCGCTGCACGCCGCGGAGAAGGCCCGGCCTGCCGTCCTGCGCCGTCCCGCCCTGGACGCGCTGGACGACGAGGACGAGGACGACGAGCCCCGGGCCACGCCGGGCCGGCCGCGCGGCTGGCTGATGCCGGAGGATCAGGTCGAGGCGATGTTCCTGCGCTCCGGCCAGCGTTTCCAGGACGTGCAGTTCCGCCGCCGGGCCTGATCGTCGCAGCGCGCCGGTGCAGGCCGGCCGGCCGATGCGGGGACTTGATCCCGGCGGCCGGCCTGCCGAAACTGCGGCCCTTGCTCCGTTGCCGGGAAGGGCCTGCGCATGAAGGTCGATGGCATCCATCGCCGCACCATCTGGGTTGACGCGGACGGCTGGTCCGTCGGGATCATCGACCAGACGGCACTCCCCTTCGAATTCCGCACCCGCCGCCTGACCTCGCTGGAGGAGGCGGCCGAGGCGATCACCACCATGGCGGTGCGCGGCGCCCCCCTGATCGGGGTCACGGCCGCCTACGGCATGGCGCTGGCCATGCGCGCGGATGCGACCGACCGGGCGGTGGAGGCGGCGCACGACCGTCTCCTGGCGACCCGGCCCACGGCGGTGAACCTGCGCTGGGGGCTTGCCCGCCTGCGCGAGGTGCTGTCCGTCACGCCCCCGGCCGACCGGGTGCGCCGCGCCTATGCCGAAGCCGCCGCCATCGCCGAGGAGGATGTGGAGGTCTGCCGCGCCATCGGCCGCCACGGGATGGAGCTGATCCGCGGCCTGCACAAGCGCAACCCGCACCGCCCGGTCAACCTGCTGACCCACTGCAACGCCGGCTGGCTGGCCACGGTGGACTGGGGCACGGCCACGGCGCCGATCTACATGGCGCACGATGCCGGCATTCCGGTGCATGTCTGGGTGGACGAGACGCGCCCGCGCAGCCAGGGCGCCTTCCTCACCGCCTGGGAACTGGGGCACCACGGCGTGCCGCACACGGTGGTGGCGGACAACACCGGCGGCCACCTGATGCAGCACGGCCTGGTGGATCTGGCGGTCGTCGGCACCGACCGCGTCACCGCCCGCGGCGACGTGGCGAACAAGATCGGCACCTATCTGAAGGCGCTGGCGGCGCACGACACCGGCGTGCCCTTCTGGGTGGCCCTGCCCGGCAGCACCATCGACTGGCTGCTGGAGGACGGGGTCCACGGCATCCCGATCGAGACCCGCGGCGACGAGGAGGTGACGGAGATCACCGGCCGCACCGCCGACGGCCGCATCGAGCGGGTGCGCATCGTCGCCGACGGCTCTCCCGTCGCCAATTACGGCTTCGACGTCACCCCGGCCCGGCTGGTGACCGGCTTCATCACCGAGCGCGGCCTCTGCGCCGCCAGCCAGGAGGGGCTGGCCGGCCTGTTCCCCGACCAGGCCGAGCGGTCCGCCCGCCAGCGCGTCGCCAACGACGCCTGAGCGGGACGGGCGCGTCCGCGGGCAGGGGCGGCGGGCAAGGGCAGCGGGAGAGGGGCGTTCACAGCGGCGCGGGTCCGCGCGTCCTTCCGGCGGGGGCATCCGGCCGCCCCCCTGCCGCGGAGGACCCATGCCCGACTACACCCGCTACCTCGACGTCTTCCTGACCCATTCGTCCGGCTGGTACGACTTCGCCGGCGAGGTGCTGGAGCAGGCCAACCATCAGACCGCCGCCCATGGCCTGGCCCAGCAGGTGCTGATCGCCGGAGTGCCGGCCGCCGGGACGCCCGGCGGTGCCGTGCTGACGCCGCAGCTTCCGACGCCGGCCCTGAACGTCTCGGGCTATGTCGGCGTCGTGGTTCCGGTAGCGCACATCGCCGGCGCCGTCGTGAACCCGGCCTATCAGCAGTATGTGCAGTGGGTGGGGGACACGGGCCAGATCGGCAAGATCCGGATCAACAGCCATGGCGACGGCCAGGGCCACTTCCTGATGTATGACCAGGCCCATGCCGCCTCGGACGCGGCGAACGCGGCCCAGCTCGTCGCCTGGCTGGCGGCGAACGGTCTGCCGCAGCCGACGATCGGCCTGGTCGATACGGTCTTCGGCAACAAGGCCTCGAACGGGCTGGTCACGCTGGCCTTCGCCTTCTGCATGGCGGCGCGCGGCCCCGGCGAGGGGGCGTCGCAGAGCCTTCTCTCCGGGGCCCTCAGCCCCGGCCCGAACTCGGCGGTGGCGGATGCCGTCACCGCCCTGCGGGCGCAGGGCTGGCGGGGGGTGGAGGTGACCGGCAGCAACGAGATCACGGCCTCGACCGGCGGCCGGCAGAACCAGGCGGTGCGCGCGCCCTCCATGACCTCCCTCGGCTTCCCGGCGGGCATGGATTTCCAGACGGACGCGGGACCGGACGGAACGGGCACCCAGATCACCGTCCCGCATGGCTTCCTGGTCGAATACTCCTACTGGTCGGGCACCGGCAGGATCCGTATCCCGCCCACCTGCACGGTGACTCCCGATCCGGCCAACGTGACGAACAACCCGTCCGGCGGCTGGGACATCCAGGCGCCGGCCTATCACATTCCGGCCGGCTGGCTGGTGACGCGCGACCCCGGCGGGGCCGGGGGCAGCATGGCGACGCCGGCCGGCTGGCAGGTGACGCCCAGCCTCAACGCCCAGGGCGGTGGCATCCTCTTCAACCCCGATGTCAACGCAGGCGAATGGCAGCCGCTCACCCATTCCGATGTCAAGGTGCGGGCGATCTCCTGACCGCCCTGCATCTCCCCGGTATCCGGCCCCCGGGCGGCTCCCGCCCGGCCGCGGCGTCGCGGAGGACACATGCCTGTTTATACCCGATTCCTGGAGGTCTTCCTGACCGGCCCTGGCGGCTGGACCGATTTCCACGCCGACATCAAGCCGCAGCTCCAGTACCAGAGCACGAAGCACGCGCTGAGGGCGGTGCGCCTCATTTCGATCAGGACCAGCCTGTTCGGCAGCGATGTCACGTCCGTGGTGCCGAAGCCACCGCCCAAGGACGTGGACAGATACAACTACCTGACCGTCGCCGTCCCCGTCGCGGATATCGACAGGGGAACGACGACGCCCGTCTACCGGACCTACATGAAGTGGGCGGGGGACCTGAGCCAGGTGGGCAAGATCCGCATCAACTGCCATGGCGACGGTAAGGGCAACCTTCTGATGGGGAGCCGCGACCGCAAGACGGTGGACAGCACCACGGCGCGGAAGCTCGTCGCCTGGCTGAACGCCAACGGGATGGCGGCGCCACACTTCACCGGGGGAACGGGGCTTCCGTTCGACAAGGCGGACAAGGGCTTCATCACCCTGTCGATGGCCTTCTGCATGGCGGCGCGGGGGGCCTCGGGGCCGGCATTCACGGAGCCGATCTTCGATGTCGTCAACCCCGGCCCCAACTCTGCCGTGGCGGACGCCGTGGACTCCTTCGCCGCCCTGGGCTGGCACGGGATCGAGGTGACCGGCAGCAACGAGATCATCAGGTCCTCAAGCACCGGCATGCAGAGCGTGGTCATGATGCCGACCACCGTCGCTGCATCGACTTCCGCCGCTACTTTCGCGGCGAAGCCAGCCCCGGCCGTCACCTTCCTCCCTGGAAGGCTGCCCTCCGGGACGGGGACGACGCTCACCGTTCCGGTCCCCTTCAAGGTGGCATACGACGCCTCCGTGTCGAAGGGCACGATCACGGTACCCGACTGGTACCGTGTCTTCAGGACCGCCGGTGGCTGGCGGATCGAGCCGCCTGCCTTCCATGTCCCGTCCGGCTGGGCGGTGGAACCCGGCGCCGGTGGGTACGGCGGCACGATCACGACCCCGTTCGGCTGGGACGTGACGCCGGCTCCGGGAACCGATGCCGGTGGCGGCATCAGCAGTGCCGCGGCCTCGCTGGTGCTGCCGTCAGGGGGGAGGCCGGCCGCCGCCGTGCAGGACCTCCGCAAGTCCGTCGTCAAGGTCCGCTCCATCTCCTGACGCACCCGCCGGGCGGGGCCGGTGCTGGTGCTCCGGACGGGGACCTGATAGGACTCCGGGGTCCGCCCCAGCCGGAGAGGTCCCCGCCCATGCCCCCCAGGTCCAGTACCAAGACCGCCCCCTCGTCAGGCACCCCGGCTGCCGCCCCGCCGCCCGTTCCACCCGCCCGGCGCTTTCCGCTGCCGGCCGTGGATGCGGCCACCGCCGCGGCGGAACTGGTCACGGTGCGCGACTTCCTGCGCCATGCCGTCAGCCGTTTCCGGTCGGCGGGACTGGTCTACGGGCACGGCACCACCACCGCCTATGACGAGGCGGCCTTCCTGGTGCTGGAGACGCTCCAGCTTCCCATCGACCAGCTCGAACCCTATCTGGACGCGAAGCTGACCCCGGCCGAGCGCAGGCTGGTGGCCGACATCGTGGAGGCGCGGGTGACCACCCGCAAGCCGGCGCCCTACCTGACCGGCCGGGCCTACATCCAGGGCGTGCCCTTCCATGTGGACGAACGGGTCATCGTGCCGCGCTCCTACATCGGGGAGCTGCTGTTCTCCGACCTGTTCGGCGGCGACGGATTCACGCTGGTGGAGGACCCCACCGAGGTGGGGCGGGTGCTCGATCTCTGCACCGGCTCGGGCTGCCTCGCCATCCTGGCCGCCGGCATCTTCCCCGACGCCACGGTGGACGCCGTGGACCTCTCGCCCGAGGCGCTGGAGGTGGCCCGGATCAACGTGGCCGAGGCGGGGCTGGAGGAGCGGGTCAGCCTGATCCAGGGCGACCTGTTCAAGCCGCTGAAGGGCCGGCGGTACGACGTGATCCTGACCAACCCTCCCTATGTCTCGGCCGAGGCGATGGCGGAGCTGCCGCCGGAGTACCGGCACGAGCCGCAGATGGCGCTGGGATCGGGCGAGGACGGGCTGGACATCGTCCGTCGCATCCTGGCCGAGGCGCACAGGCATCTGACGGAGGAGGGCGGCCTGCTCTGCGAGATCGGCACCGGCCGCACCATTCTGGAGGCCGAGTATCCCGACACCGAGTTCACCTGGCTGGAGACGGCGGAGAGCTTCGGCGAGGTGTTCTGGCTGACCCGGGAGCAGCTCGACGATCTGTGATCCCGGCGGGGGGTCAGAAGGGGAACCGGGCGGCGCACACCGTCGCGGTTCCCGCCTTCCCGCCGCCGGTCCGGGATGCCTCCGGCGGGGTGTCGCGGCGGACCCGGTCGGCCGGCAGCCAGACGCTCGCCAGTGTGCCGGCATCCGGCGTGCTCTCCAGTTCGAAACTGCCGCCGTGCAGATCGACCAGCGCCTTGACCAGCGGCAGGCCGAGCCCGGCGCCGCCGGCATGCCGGGTCAGCGGCTTTTCGACCTGGCGGAACGGCTCCATCGCATGGGCCAGATCCTCCGGCCGCATGCCGATGCCGGTGTCGCGCACGGTCAGCAGCATGCGGCCATCCTCCGTCTCCCGGGCGCCGGCCGTGATGCGGCCGCCGGGCGGGGTGAACTTCACGGCATTGCTCAACAGGTTGGACAGGATCTGCTTCAGCGCGGTCTCGTCGGCGCGGACCAGGGGCAGGGTTTCGTCCAGCGCCGTTTCCAGCGTCACGCCGCCCTGCAGCGCACGCTCGCGGATCAGGCGCAGGCTGCCGCGCACGACGCGGCCGATATCCACCGTGCGTTCCTTCAGCTCCCGCCGCCCTGTCTCGATGGCGGACAGATCCAGGATCTCGTTGATCACGTCCAGCAGCACCCGGCCGCTGTCATGGATGTCGCTGGCGTATTCCGCATAGGCCGGATTGCCGATCGGCCCCAGGGACTGGGCCGCGATGATCTCGCTGAAGCCGATGATGGCGTTCAGGGGCGTGCGCAGTTCGTGGCTCATGTTGGCCAGGAATTCGCCCTTGGCGCGGTTCGCCATTTCCGACTGCTGCATGGCGACGCGCATGATCTCGACGGCCCGGCGGCGCTCGGTCACGTCCTCGCAGGAGCCCTGGAAGCTGGTGATCTGCCCGGCGCTGTTGCGCAGGGCACGGGCCGTCAGGGAAAGCCAGACGGTGCTGCCGTCCCGGCGGCGCATCTCCGCCTCGAAGTCCTGCACCGTTCCCTTCTCCCGCATCTGGCGGAGCATCTCGCCCCGCCGGGCGGGATCGACATAGAGCTGGGAACCGATGTCCAGCAGGCCGACCAGCAGCTCCGTCTCCGACCCGTAGCCCAGCATCCGCACCATCGCCGGGTTGACGGACAGGAAGCGCCCCTCCAGCGAGGTGATGAAGATCCCTTCCAGCGCATTCTGGTAGAGGTCGCGGTACTTGCGCTCACTCTCCGTCAGGATCGCGGAGACGCGGTCGCGCTCCTGGATCCGGGCTTCCAGCTCCAGGTTCGCGCGCCGCAGGGTCGCGGACATCCGGGCATGCGCACGGGACCGGCGCTGCACCATCTGGGCGTAGGCAGCCAGCGCCACCGTCACCGCCAGCGCGAAGCAGAGCGTCGCCAGCGGGATCGCGGGTGAGACCGGCGGCACCGGCGGCGCTTCCAGCCGCAGGATCCAGCCCTGGTCGGGCAGTTCCAGCATCAGGCTGTTCGGGCCCGCGGGCGGCGCCACGGTCCCGGGCGCCAGCAGGGTGGCGCGGAACGCCAGACTGCCCGGCAGCGGATGGTCCGACAGTTCGCGGGCCGTGACCAGGGCGGCCACGCTGGCAGGACCGCCGTCGGCCGGGACGGTGCGCTCGAAGACCAGCGTGTCGCCGCTCAGCCGCACCCCGTCCCCGGCCCGCAGGTCCGGCAGCGGTCCCTGTCTCTCGGGCAGGACGCCGGTGCTGCCGTCCGCAAGCCGCCAGGCGAAGGCACCCAGATGCGGATGGCGCTCCAGCAGGGTTCCGGCGAAGCGGGGCAGCGTGCTGCCGTCGGCCCCGCCGACCAGCAGGGCGGCCGCGGCGTCCGCGGCAGCATCCGCGGCGGCGATCCGGTTCAGCAGATCCGTGACCGCGGTATGCACCGTGATGTGGTGGCGGTCGCGCGCGTCGGTCAGCAGCGTCGTCTGGACGATCGCCGTCAGCAGGATCGCGGCCGCGACGCCAACGGCGACGACCATCAGGGGAAGACGGAGCCAGACCTTCTCCTCCGCTCCCGGGCCCTGGCCGTCCGGTGGCGGAAGGACGGGTGAAGGGGCGGCGGTGTGCGGTCCTGAGATGGGCACCGGGATGGGGGGCATCGTGCCGGTGCGGTCCCGACGGGTCATGGCGTGCGCCTTTGCTCTACCCTGCCAAGGTCCTCCCGCCGCGTTAAATTTCACTTAAGTGCCGGATATCCGTGACAGGAATGGTCCGACCCCGGACATCCGCCGGCACTGGACGGCCGGTCCGCCGGACCTACCTCCCTGCTGCGCCACGATCAGAAGAGAAGCCCGTGTCCGTCCGCCCCATGCCGGCCCGATCCCCGGGCGTGCCGCCCCTGCGCCGGCCCTTTTCCCGGTTCCGCCCCGCCCCCCGGAGTCCGGCATGACCGGCGGGCCGACGGCAGGAAGGGCGGCGGGAATGCAGGACCCGGACGATCATGTCGCCAGCCCCTGCACCCGTGTCTGCAAGGTGGATCCGGCAACCCGGCTCTGCGTCGGATGCCTGCGGTCGCTGGAGGAGATCACGCTGTGGGGCAGCATGTCGCCGGATGAACGTCGGGCGGTGCTGGCAAAGCTGCCCGGCCGCTCCGTCCCGGCGTGGATCGGGGCCGGCCGTCCGCCCCGCCGCTGACGGCGGGGGCCCGCGCTAACGGTCCTGACCCTCCGTCTCGAACTCGGCGGTCGGATCGGTCTCGACCAGATCGGCCACCGCCTCGAAGGCGCGGGCGTTGTGGTCCATCTGCGGTCGGATCGGCGCGTTCTGGTCGCCGACATGGCGGAAGAACTCGGCCGCATCGCGCAGCAGCCTGGCAGCGATCTCTGCGTTGGTGCTCATCGCTCTCTCTCCTGCGGTGGCTGGGGGGATGACCGCCCTCAGGCGGCGTGCGAGGCCCGCCGGGCCGTCAGGCGGTCGCGGTCGTCGCGGATGCGCGCCGCCTGCTCCATGACGCCGGCCGCCACCTCCGGCGGCAGATCGGCGCCAAGCGCCTGCTGGAACCGCTCCAGCGTGCCGTCTTCGCGGCGGACGAGGCTGTCCAGGATTGTCCCGCCGTCGCGGTCGCGGAAAACGGACTGCAGGTCCTCCAGCATCCGCTGGGCGCCGCCCAGCAGCGTGCCGGTGGCCTCCGGAGCGCCGCCGATGGTGGCGACAAGCCGCTGCAGCTCGCGCACGATGGCGCCGCGGCGGGCGCCGATGTCGTTCAACAGGGACTTCAGATCAGGGTCCGGCGCGTTCTCGGCCGCCCGCTGGAATCCCAGATGGCTGTCCTCGGCCGCCCGGATCAGCTCGTTCAGCGTATCGACGATCCTGTCACGTTCCATCCTGCCCCCCTGCATCACCCCCTGCCTCTGGCAACCCCGGACCGGCACCGTGGTTCCGGCCGGCCGGTGCCGCGACCTCCGGGGTCAGCGCGGGGGGCGGCCTCGGGCGAAGGCGGCAGCGGCCTTCATCAGCCGCTCCATCTCGCGGATGCGGTCGCTCTGCCGCCGGATCCGTTCGGACTGTCGGTCCTGGCTGGCGTCTCCGCCCGGCTGCGGGCCGGGGGAACGCCGGGAGTCGGGTGTGTCGCCGCCGGGCATGATCGGTCCCTTTCCTGGGGTCGGACTGCCCGACCGCAACGGACCAGACGTCCTCCGGGTTCCGTCCGGTCCCGCCGATCCTCAGCTTGCCACCATTACCTGTCAGAAATCCTAATGGACGGTGACCGTCCACGGAAAAAGCGGTCCGCGCCGGGCGGACCCGTCCGCGGCGGGGAAAACGCTGCCTGTCAGCGGCCGGGTGCCGCCGCCAGACAGTTCTCGACGATGGCGTAACAGGCCGCGGCGTCGCCCGAATCCTCCCGGTAGATCAGCCGGCTGACCCGGCCGCTCTCGACCGTGAAGGTGGCCGTGCAGCCCGACGGGCCGCCGCTCCCGCCCAGCGGAATGCCAAGGCCGAGCCCCATCCCGATATTGCCGCCGCCACCCCCGACCCCGACGCCCAGGCTGCTGCCGGAGCTGCGGCCGGGCTGAAGGGAGGTGTAGGTGAAGTACTCCGTACCGCCCACCTGCTCGCGGCGCTCGGGGACGCCGGCGCAGGACAGCAGGGTCTGCACCGGCATGCCGACCAGGATCTGCTGCGCAGCCTGCGCTTCCTCTGCCTGACGGGAGGTGCATCCGGCCAGCAGCGGCAGGGCCGTCAAGGCCGCCAGCAGCGCCGCCCACCCTCCTGCCGCGCCCGATCGCGCCGGTCGCTCCGTTGTCCGCACGCTCCGTCTCCTGTTCCAGGGAACCGCCGCTCCCGTGGTGCAAAACCCGCCGGCCGGTTTTCTGTTCCCGGCACTTCGGCCGGCGGCCTGTTCCCGGCGCTTCAGCCGGCTGCCTGTTCCCGGCACTTCAGCCGGCGGCGGCGTTCCCGGCGACGGGTTCGGCCAGCGCCGGCGCGGTCGGCAGGTGACAGCGCACCTCGGTGCCATGCTCCGGTGCGCTGTCGATCTCCACCCGGCCGCCATGCAGCTCGATGAAGCTCTTGACCAGGGACAGGCCCAGCCCGGCGCCGCCGCTGCGCGACTGGTGGTGCGCCCGCTCGAAGCGGCCGAACACGCGCTGCTGGTCGTCCTGCGGGATGCCGATGCCGGTGTCGCGCACGCTCAGCACCACCTCGTCCCCCGCGCGCCGGGCGGACAGGATGATGCGGCCGCCGGCGGGCGTGAAGCGGACGGCGTTGCTGACCAGGTTGAACAGCGCCTGCTTCAGCCGCTTCTCGTCGGCCTCGAGCGTACCGATGCCGGCCGGGATGTCGGTGCGCAGGTCCAGCTCCTGCTGCCGCGCCCAGTCGCGGGTCAGCATGGCGACCCCGTTCACGAGGCCCGCCACATCGACCGGCGCCCGCTCCAGCACCATGAAGCCCGCCTCGATGGTGGCGAGATCCAGGATGTCGTTGACCAGGGCCAGCAGGCGCCGGCTCGCCTCCAGCACGCCACGGGCATATTCGATCTGGCGGGGGTTCAGCGGGCCGAAGTACTGGTTGTTCAGGATCTCCGCAAACCCCATGATCGCGTTCAGCGGCGTGCGGAGCTGGTAGCTGACATTGGCAATGAATTCCGACTTCAGCCGGTCCGCCGTCTCCAGCGCCTCGTTGGTGGCGCGCAGGGCCTGCTCCACCCGGGCGCTGTCGGTCACGTCCATGGCACTGAACAGCACGGCCCCGTCCGGCAGGGGGACCTGGCTGTAGGTCAGCACGCTGCCGTCCACCCGCTCCATCCGGCTGGTGCGGGGCATCCGGTCCAGCAGGCCCGCGACCAGCTCGGCCCGGCGCGCGGCCCAGTCGCCGCCCACATCCATCAGCGGCCGCACCCTCTCGATCAGGGCGGCGATGTGCGGCTCTCCCGCGAGGTCCGGCTCGCTCAGGCGCCACAGCCGCAGGAAGGCCGGGTTGTGCAGTTTCAGCCGGCCGTCGCCGCCGAACACGGCGACCGCTTCCTCCAGATTGTCCAGGGTCTCCTGCTGCACGGCCATCAGCGTGTTGTAGGAGGTCTCCAGCGCCAGCGTATGGGTCACGTCCTCCTGCACGAACATCAGCCCGCCGAAGGGGTGCGGCACCGTCAGCGTGCGCAGGGTCCGCCCGTCGGGGAGGTGGATCATCTCCTCCTCCGGCTCCAGCAGCGAGGTGAACTGGGCCAGCCGTTGCCGCTTCCAGCGCGGAAAATCGACCTGTTCGGTCAGCTTGCGTCGGGCGCGCATGTCCTCCAGCAACTCGCCGTAGCCGGGTTCGCTGTCCAGCCAGACCTCGTCCAGGCCCCAGAGCTGGGCGTAGGCGCGGTTGTAGAAGCGCAGCCGGGTGTCGGCGCCGAAGATGGCGATGGCCGAGCCGAGCTGCTCCAGCACCTCGGCATGGGCGGAGACATGGCGCTCCAGCTCGTCGGCGATCTCCTGTTCGCCCGTGATGTCCAGCCCGAAACCCAGTTGCAGGTCGGGACGGTCCAGCGGCATCTCGGTCAGGCGGAACAGGCGCCGGTCGCCATCCACCACCAGATAGCGGCTCTCCGTCTCGGCGTGGGCGCCGTTGCGGGCGCGCATCGCCAGTTCGCGCGGGGGCAGGGTCAGCGCCCCGCCCGGCAGCTCCAGTCCCAGATCGACCACCGCCCGGGGGGCGGCGTCCAGCAGCCGGGCGAAGGCCCGGTTGCACCAGACGATGGACAGGTCGCTTCCGCGCAGCCAGACCGGCACGGGGACGGTGTCCAGCGCCAGGGACAGCCGCCGGCACTCCTCCTCGGCCCGGTTCCGGGCCTCCACACCGCGGGCGAGGTCGGCGGCCGTCGCGGTGATGTCGCGCAGCCAGAGCAGGTCGAAATGCTCGCCGTCATCCGTTCCGGCACGGCGTCCGGCAAGCTGGAAGACACGCCCGCCGTCGGCCCGGCACACGGTCAGCAGGAAGGGCGCTCCCGTCTCCTGGAGATGCCGGAAGGAGCCGTGCAGGGCGGCGGCGTCGGACGGGGCGAGCGCCGTCTCGACATCCTCCAGCCGGCGGACCTCGGGGATGGCCAGGGCCTCGGCGAAGCGGGGGCTGGCGGCCTGGGCGCCGCCGGTGCTCCAGGCGCACCAGGGATCGGGGCTGGCGGCGACCAGGGCGCGCAGGTTGCGCACCTCCCCCTCCGCCCGCAGCGCGTCCGCCCGGTCGGCCTCGGCCAGCACGCGGACGCGCAACAGCCCGCCCCCCAGGCCCAGGACCAGCGCCAGGACCGCGACGGCAAGCAACGCCGGCGGCAGGCCGCTGCCCGAGAGCGCAAGGAACGCCACGCCGGCCAGGCCCAGGATGCCCGCCCCGATGCCCGCCAGATATGTCCCCAGAGGCGGTCTCACGCCAGTGATTCTAGGCTCCCCGGCCGACAAAGCAAAGCGGTGCGCCCGGTCGGCGGCGCCGGCAGTCCGTTTTTCCCACGTCACCCGTAATGGACTCCATCGAACAGACGGTTTCTCGCGTCTGCGGGGAAGCGGCCATACCGCCTTCCGCCGTGCGGTCCCGGGACCGCAGGGGCCATTCCTAAAGCACACGGGGCAGGGCACAAGCGCCCGAAAGGGGCGTGACAATCGGTGGTCCGGGGGAGCCTGACCCGCTTCCCGCATCCGGGGCGGGGTGCGGACCCCGCAAACGGAACCGGCCGGGGGTCGCCCCCCGGCCGGTCCATGACGTCCAGCGATGTCCGTCCGCGATCAGTAGCGGTAGTGGTCCGGCTTGAACGGGCCGGCCTGGGACACGCCGATGTACTCGGCCTGCTTGGAAGAGAGCTGGGTCAGCTTCGCACCGATCTTGTCCAGATGCAGGCGGGCGACCTTCTCGTCCAGGTGCTTGGGCAGCACATAGACCTTGCGCTCATAGTTCTGGTGGTTGTTCCACAGCTCGATCTGGGCCAGCACCTGGTTGGTGAAGCTGGCGGACATCACGAAGCTGGGGTGGCCGGTGGCGCAGCCCAGATTCACCAGACGGCCCTTGGCCAGCACGATCAGGCGCTTGCCGTCGGGGAACACGACCTCGTCCACCTGCGGCTTCACCTCCTCCCAGCGGTAGTTCTGCAGGGCGGCGATCTGGATCTCGCTGTCGAAGTGGCCGATGTTGCAGACGATGGCGCGGTCCTTCATCGCCCGCATGTGGTCGAGCGTGATGACGTCCACGTTGCCGGTGGCGGTAACGAAGATGTCGCCCAGCGGGGCGGCCTCGTCCATGGTCACCACCTGATAGCCCTGCATGGCGGCCTGCAGCGCGCAGATCGGGTCGATCTCGGTGACCAGGACGCGGGCACCCTGGCTGCGCAGGGATTCGGCCGAGCCCTTGCCCACGTCGCCGAAGCCGGCGACGACGGCGACCTTGCCGGCCATCATCACGTCGGTGGCGCGGCGGATGCCGTCCACCAGGGACTCGCGGCAGCCGTACAGGTTGTCGAACTTGGACTTGGTGACGCTGTCGTTGACGTTGATGGCCGGGACCTTGAGGGTGCCCTTCTTCATCATCTCATACAGGCGGTGAACGCCGGTCGTCGTCTCCTCCGACAGGCCGCGCACGCCGTTCAGCATCTCCGGATACTTGTCGTGCATGATCTGGGTGACGTCGCCGCCATCGTCCAGGATCATGTTCGGGGTCCAGCCGGCATGCGGACCCTCGGCCGGCCCGCGCAGGGTCTGCTCGATGCACCACCAGAACTCCTCCTCGGTCTCGCCCTTCCAGGCGAAGACGGGGATGCCGGCGGCGGCGATGGCGGCGGCGGCGTGGTCCTGGGTGGAGAAGATGTTGCACGAGGACCAGCGGACCGTGGCGCCCAGCTCCACCAGCGTCTCGATCAGGACGGCGGTCTGGATCGTCATGTGCAGGCAGCCGACGATGCGGGCACCCTTCAGCGGCTTCGTGGCGCCGTATTCCGCACGCAGGGCCATCAGGCCCGGCATCTCGGTCTCGGCGATGGCGATCTCCTTGCGGCCCCACTCGGCCAGGGAGATGTCCTTGACCTTGTAGTCGGTGAAGGCGGTGGCGGACATGACGGTCCCTCGAAGGTTGGGCGATCCGGCCGGGATCTTTGCGGGGGCCGGACGCGGGTCTGGTCTGGGCCGGGCGCGCGGACGGCGTGCCGCCGGGGCGCCGGGCCGGGCTCGGGTTTACCAGCGGGGGCCAGGACGGGCAAGCATAAAGATATCTTTATGTGTCTATCCGAAGGGCGCGGTCCGGGGCCGGACGGCCGCCCCGGACCGCGCGGTCCCGCGGCGTGGCGGGGTCTTGCGCGGCGGGTGGAATCCCTGTATCCAGCGCGCGTCCCGCTGCCGGCATGATCGGCGGCGCCCCGGTCCATGGGGTGCCGGCCGCCCCGTTCCGGGAGCCGGCGGCCCCCGTGCCCGGACGTCCTGCCCTGCCGGGACCGGACGGCGGCCGCGGGCCAGCGGACCCGACGCGGCGCTCCTGCCGCGGCGAACATGTTTCGGGGCCCTCCGCGGGCCGGACCAGGGAGTCAGGGATGCTGAAGGAACCGACCGCCGGCAAGCGCATGGAGATGGGCTTCGTCATCGGTCTCTTGGGCGCGGGCTTCGGCGGCGTGGTCGGCGCGATCATCTTCGGCGCCTCGGGCGACGGCGGCAGCGCCACCATCGGCGGCGTGATCGGGGCCGCGCTGGGCGCCGGCTTCTTCGGCATGATCGGCGCCAACATGGCCAGCACCACCTTCAACGACACCGACGCCGACTGATCCCGGCGCGGGCCGGTCAGGACAGGTCGGGCGGGCCGCGGACTTCGCGGCCGCAACGGCGTCCGGCCGGTAATGACGGGCGCGCTCCCCCGCGGGACCGCGCCCTTTCCTTTGCCGTCCGCTCTCCGGAGCGGCACGTTGCCGGCCGCTTGCGCGATCATAGGCCCTCTCCCTATCATCGCGCGGATGCCGACCGAGATCCGCCATATAATCTTTACCGGGGACGAGGTGATCCGCGCCCTGGTGGAATATCATAAGCGGTCAGGCAACCCGCTGCCGCCCGGCGCGGTGATCCGCTGCCAGTACGAATCCCTGCCCGATCTCTGTTGCCTCCTGCATCTGGCGCTGGATGCCGACGGCTCGCGCCAGGTCTTCCGGGTGGAGCGGGCGCCTCTGGCCGCGGCGCTGATCTTCTTCTGCATCCACAACCGGATTCCGCTGCCGACGCGCGCGACCAAGCAGATCCAGCTCCTGAACGAACAGTTGGCCCTGGTCATCACCCGGACCCCGGCCAACGACCGGCCGCAGCGCTGAGCCCCAGGGGGCCGCGCCGCGGCGACCGGGCCGTTCCGCAGCGCGGCACGATTCCGGGAGGGGAGAAGGGCTCCGGGAGGGCAGGGGGCGCGAGGGATCAGCGGCGCTCGTGTGCCAGCCGGGCCTCCGCGGCGCGGACGATCCGGGTCAGGGCGTAGTTCATCGCCAGATAGAGGGCGCCGGCGATGACGAACACCTCCACCGGCTGGAAGGTGCGCGAGGCGATGGCGCGGGCCGCGCCCGTCAGCTCCATCAGGGTGATGGTGGAGGCAAGACTGCTGGCCTGCACCATCTGGATCATCTCGTTGCCGTAGGCGGGCAGCGCCTGCCGGAACGCCTGCGGCAGCACGATGCGCCGGAACAGCAGCCGCCCGGACATGCCGACCGCCCGCGCCGCCTCGATCTGGCCGAAGGGCACGGCGCGGATGCCGCCGCGGATGATCTCCCCGGTATAGGCGGCGGTGTTCAGCGTCAGCGCCAGGATGGCGCACCAGTAGGGTTCGCGCAGGAACGGCCAGAGGATGCTCTCCCGCACCGTCTCGAACTGCCCGAGCCCGTAATAGATCAGGAAGATCTGCACCAGCAGCGGCGTCGAACGGAACAGGAAGGTGTAGCCGCCCGCCAGCATCGACACGGCCCGGATGCCGGACAGGCGCAGCACGGCGATCCCCACCGCCAGCACCAGCCCCAGGACCAGCGACAGGGCCACCAGTTCCACCGTCACGACGGTGCCGGACAGGAGCTGCGGCAGGCTTTCCAGGATCAGGTTCAGGTCCATGCCGCCCCCCTCAGCGCACGGCGCGGCGGACGCCGCGCTCGGCCCGCCGCTCGGCCCACTGGAAGGCGGCGTTGGAGGCCGTCGTCAGGACCATGTAGATGGCCGCCGCCGTCAGGTAGAAGAGGAAGGGCTGCCGCGTCGCGCCGCTGGCGACATAGGACACGCGCATCAGTTCCGCCAGCGCGGTGACGGAGACCAGGGCGGTGTCCTTCAGGGTCATCTGCCAGACATTGCCCAGCCCCGGCAGGGCATAGCGCAGGGCCTGCGGCACGACGATGCGGCGCAGGATCAGGCCGCGATGCATGCCCAGCGCCCGCGCCGCCTCGGTCTGGCCCGACGGCACGGCCTGCACGGCGCCGCGGATCACCTCGGCCGCATAGGCGCCGGAGACGGTGGCGACGGCCGCCACGCCCACGGCAAAGGCCGACAGCTCGATCCGCCCGCCATAGCCGAACGCCCCGGCGACCCAGCTCACGAAACCGCTGCCGCCGAAGAACAGCAGCCAGATCACCAGCAGCGCCGGCACGCCGCGGATCACGGTGGTATAGACCTCCGCCACGCCGCGCAGGAGCGCGTTGCCGCCCAGCCGGGCGGCGGCGGCCAGCGATCCCAGGACCAGCCCGCCGGCGAAGGACAGCACCGCCACCGCGACGGTGACACCGGCGCCGCCCAGGATCTCGTCGCCCCAGCCTCCGGCGCCGAACCTCAGAAGCTCGAGCATCCCCGGCCTCAGTGCGTCGCGCCGGCGGGCGCGTCGGGCGCGGCCTCCGCCGGCGGCGGGGCAGAGACATCGGCGCCGAACCACTTCACCGCCAGGGCGCGCAGCGTGCCGTCGGCCTGCATGGCGGCCAGTGCCCCGTCAAGCTGCTGGCGCAGTTCCACATCGCCCTGGCGCACGGCGATGCCGATGCCCTCGCCCACCGGGCCGCCCTCGATGGCGGGACCGGCGATCACGGTGTCTTTGCCTTCTTCGCTGGCGAGGTAGGGCTCCACCACGACGGAGTCGGCAAGGCCGACATCCAGGCGCCCGGTGGCCAGATCCAGCACCAGGTTCTCATGCGTGTCGTAGCGCCGGACGGTGGCGCCGGGGGCAAGCCGCGCGTCGGCGAATTCGGCCGCGGTGGTGCCGCTCTGCACCCCGACCGAGCGGCCAGCCAGGGCCTGGGCGATGCGCTCCAGGGCCGCCTGCTCCGGCGCGTCCAGCGTGTCCAGGGTGATCAGGGCGGGGCCGCCCTCCAGCCCCTCGGGCACGCGGCCGGCGGGGGCGAAGAAGCGCAGGGGCGTGCTGACATAGGGGCGGGTGAAGGCGACGACGCGCCGGCGCTCGCCGGTGACCGTCATGCCGCCGGTGATGGCGTCGTAGCGGTTGGCCAGCAGGCCCGGGATGATGCCGTCCCAGCTCTGGGGAATGATGTCGCAACGCCGGTCCAGGCGCTGGCAGATCTCCCGCACCACGTCCATGTCGAAGCCGACCAGGGTGCCGGCCGGATCGACGGAGACGAAGGGCGGATAGGCGCTCTCCGTGGCGACGCGGATGGGCGTGCCGACCGTCTGCTGCGGCGCCCGGGCACCGTCCTGGGCGCCGTCCTGCCCGCCGTCCCCGCAGGCCGCCAGCAACAATACGGCCATCACCCCCAGCGTCCGCCGACCCAACATCCCCATGTCCTCCGATTGCCCCCTCCGACCGGAGGGGGTGCGTGCGGGCGGAGTTTCGGGGTCCGCCCCCACCCCGTCAAGCCGTGGCAGGGGCCTCAGCGCGTTCCGGCCGGCATCGAGGCGTCGAAGCCGAACCACTGTTCCGACAGGCGCTTCAGCGTGCCGTCCTGCTGCATCGAAGCCAGTGCCCCGTTCAGCGCGTCCAGCAGGGCGGGTTCGTTCTGGCGGATGGCGATGCCCATGCCGCGGCCGAACAGGCCGCCGTCGAAGCCGGGGCCGAAGAAGCTGGCGTTGCGCCCCTCCGGGCTGTCCAGGAACGCCTCCCAGGCCGAGGCGTCGGCCAGACCGGCGTCGATGCGCCCGGCGGCGAGATCGAGCGCCAGATTCTCCTGCGTGTCGTAGCGGCGCACGCTGACCGTGTCGGCCAGGTACTCGTCCAGGAAGTTGGCGTGGATGGTGGCGCTCTGCACGCCCACCGTCCGGCCCTTCAGCCGCTCCCGCAGGGTCGCCAGCGCCGCTTTCTCGGCCTCGTCCAGGTCGGTCAGGTTGACCCGCTCCAGCCCGGTGTCGATGTCCTGCAACGGGCTGTCGTTCAGGGCGACGAAATAGGCCGGCGTGGTGGCGTAGCCCTGGGTGAAGGCGACGACCTTCTCGCGCTCCTCGGTGATCGACATGCCGGCGGCGATGGCGTCGTACTTGCCGGTCTGAAGGCCGGGGATGATGCCGTCCCAGTTCTGGGCCACGATGCGGCATTCCACCTTGATGCGGGCGCAGACCTCGCGCGCCACGTCCACGTCGAAGCCGGTCAGGTTCCCCGCGGCGTCCGTCATGTTGTAGGGCGGATAGGCGCCTTCCGTGGCGATCCGCAGCGGGTCCGGGACGGGCCGGTCGGCGCCCTGCCCGTCGGACTGCTCGCCGCAGGCGGCAAGCACCAGGACGGAGGCCGCGGCCAGCCCCCGGACAAACCAAGACGTCATTCTGCTTCGCGCTCCCCGCGGCCCGTCGCCGGCGGTGTGGCCTGCCGGCTTTCTTCTGTGGGGGCAGTTTCGTCGCGCCGCACACGGCCCGTCAAGCGTGCCGCTCCCCTCCCGGTCGCCGCTGCGGCCCGTTCCGTCCGGAAGGGGTAGCCGGGGCGCAATCGGTGCAGGGCGGGTGCACCGGCCGGAATAGAAGCCGCCAGCGCCGGTTGCCCCCATCCGACAAGGCCGGCCGAACCAAAGAACCGGGCCGGCGGAACGGCGTGGGAGGGCCATTCCAGCATGATCGACCTGCTCATCGTCCTGGCGTTCGTCGTGTACGCGATCGGTTCCGGTCTGCGCGCACGCCATGCCGCCTCGCAGAACCTCCAGGAATATTTCCTGGCCGGAAAGACCATTCCGGGCTGGAAGTCCGGCATGTCCATGGCGGCGACGCAGTTCGCGGCCGACACGCCGCTGCTGGTCACGGGCCTGATCGCCACCGCCGGCGTCTTCGCGCTCTGGCGGCTCTGGGTCTACGCCCTGGCCTTCCTGCTGATGGCCTACGTCTTCTCCAGCGCCTGGCGGCGCGGCGGCGTGCTGACGGACGCCGAGCTGACGGAGACGCGCTACAGCGGTCGCGGCGTGCTGCCGCTGCGCGTGCTCAAGGCCTTCTACTACGGCACGGTCATCAACTGCATCGTGCTGGCCATGGTGCTGGTGGCCGCCATCCGCATCGCCGAGGTCTTCCTGCCCTGGCACGAGTGGCTGCCCGGCGGGCTCTACGACCCCATCGTCGGCTTCGTCCAGGCCATCGGCCTGCAACTGGGGGAGAGCGTCACCGGCCTGCCGCCGGAGGTCGCCACCACCAACAACCTGATCTCCATCCTGCTGACGCTGGCCTTCACGGCGACCTATTCGACCACCGGCGGGCTGCGCAGCGTCATCAACACCGACGTGGTGCAGCTCGTCCTCGCCCTGGTGGGGACGGCGATCTATGCCTGGATCGTGCTGGACCATGTCGGGGGCTTCGGGGCCCTGGGCGACCGGGTGGTGCAGCTCTACGGCGAGGAGAAGGCGAACGAGATGCTGTCCTTCGGCCCGGTCGGGGCGGCGGACATCATCATGCCCTTCCTCGTCATCATCAGCCTGCAATGGTTCTTCCAGATGAACTCGGACGGCACGGGCTATCTCGCCCAGCGCTCCATGGCCTGCCGCACCGACAAGGACGCGCGCATCGCCGGCGTGCTGTTCACCTGGACCCAGATCTTCGCGCGCAGCCTGTTCTGGCTGGTGATCGCGGTCGGGCTGCTGATCGTCTATCCCTTCACCCCGCAGGAGGCGGCGGGCGACGGCTTCACCGCGCAGAGGGAGATCCTGTTCGTCACCGGCGTGGACGATCTGCTGCCGCCGGGCGTGCGCGGTCTGATGCTGACCGGCCTGCTGGCGGCGCTCGCCTCCACCGTGGACACGCACCTGAACTGGGGCGCGGGCTACTGGAGCAACGACATCTACGACCGGCTGGTCTGCCGGCACTGGCTGAGGCGCGAGCCGACGGGGCGCGAGCTGGTGGTGGTCGCGCGCCTGTCCAACCTGCTGATCCTGACCTTCGCCCTGGTCATCATGGCGAACCTGGGCTCGATCCAGACGGCGTGGTTCATCTCGCTGCTGTTCGGCGCCGGCATGGGCTCGGTGCTGGTGATGCGCTGGCTGTGGGAGCGGATCAATCTGTGGTCCGAACTGGCGGCCATGGCGGCATCGCTGATCGTCGCGCCGATCCTGCTCTTCACCATGGGCACCGATCCGGCCGACGAATGGGTGCGGCTGCTGATCATGGCGGTGGCGACCACCGGGGCCGCCATCGCCATCACCTTCGTCACCCCGCCGACCGACCGGAAGACCCTGCTGGCCTTCTATGAGCGGGTGCAGCCCTACGGCTGGTGGGGCACGACGGCGGCCCTGGCCGGCGACCGCCCGGGGGCGCCGTTGCAGGCCCTGCGCCTGCGCGCCCAGTCGCTGCTGGTGACGGCGGCGTCGCTGTTCTTCCTGCTGCTGGGCACCGGCCGGCTGCTGGTCCAGGCGCCCGCCGCCAACCCGTACTGGAGCTGGGCCTTCGTCGCGGTCGGGCTGGCGCTGGTGCCGCTCTGGTGGCGCGACGTGGCGCGGGAGGATGCGGAGATCGACCGCTCGGCCACGCCGGAGGACGTGCAGGTGGACGACCGCGCCCTGCTGCGCTCCGAGGGCGGGCTGATGGAATCCCTGCGCCTCTTGGCGACGCACATGCGCCTCGTCTACGGCATGGACGCCACGGTGGAGAGCCACGGCGTGGACGAGGTGAAGGAGGAGGGGCGGCGCATCCTGCTGTTCGAGGTGGTGCAGGACCTGCTCATCCACATGGCCGGCCCGACCTGCAAGGGGCCGGTGCGCATCGTCGTCGGCTGCGAGGGCTCCTTCTACCGGATCGACATCGTGCTGGGGACGCCGGTCGATTTCGGGGCGCCGGTGCGCGCGGCGGTCGGTCCCGGGCGCATCGCCACGCTCGACGTGCTGGAGCGGGCGGCGGAGCGGCTGAGCCATGTCTGCGGCCGGTTCGAGGCGTTGCCCGACCGCCGCCGGGCGGAACGGCTGGTGCTCACGGCGCACCGGACGGCGGTGCAGCCGGTCGCCCGCGCGGCCGAGTAGCGGCGTCGCCCCCCGATCCTGGCGGGCGCGGCCGCCCGCCGGGATCAACTTCCACCCGTCCGCCGTTGCGCCTGCATCGGCACGCAGACCGACGGGTGCGAAGAACAACAGGGGGGAACCATGACGCCAGACGAAACCGCCAGGACCACGGGAGCCGTGCACCGCCGCCCTGGACGCAGCCTGCCCGCGACGGTGCTCGCGGTCGCCCTGTTCATGGGGCTCCAGGGGGCCGGCGCCCGGGAGGCGGTGGCCCAGGCCCCCGGAGCCGGGACGGACAGCGCCGCGCAGGACGATCTCCAGAAGCGGCTCGCCTACCTCCAGGGGCTGCGCGAGCGGAACCTCATCACGGCCGAGGACTATACGCTCTACCGCCGGCGCATCCTGGACGAGGTGTCCAGCCGCGCCGGGCCGGTCGCCGGCCCCGCCCTTCCGCCCGACCGCGGCAGCGCCCCGATGGTGCAGCAGCGGCCCTCGAAGCCCTCGGCCGCCGGGTTCATGAGCCGGGACAAGGGCCTGCCCGGCCTGTTCGACGACTATGCGCTGGACTTCTCCGGCTACCTGCGCGCCGGGCTGGGCGGCAACGCCGAGGGCGGCGACCAGGTCTGCTTCCAGTTGCCCGCCGCGCGCTCGAAATACCGCCTGGGCAACGAGTGCGAGGTCTACAGCGAACTCCAGTTCGACGCGCTGGTGAAGGAAAGCAAGAGCGGCGCCCGCTTCAGCCTGACCACCCTGCTGGCCTACGTGGTCGAGGGCGAGGGCGACTTCGAGACGACGGACGCGGCCTTCCGGCAGGCCTGGGTGGGGGCGCAGAACCTCTTCGGCGGCGCCTGGGAGAACGCCATCTTCTGGGGCGGCAAGCGCTTCTACAAGCGCAACGACGTCCACATCATCGACTTCTACTACTGGGACGCCACCGGCATGGGCGCCGGGGTGGAGGACATCGACCTCGGCTGGGGCAAGCTCTCCTATGCCTGGTTCCGCAATTCCGAGGACGATTTCGACAGCTTCGACATCCGCGACAGCCTGGGCAGCGTGCGCACCATCACCGACGCCCGCATCCAGGTGGTGGACCGGGCCGTCAGCCGCCACGACCTGCGGCTGACCGATCTCAAGGTCAATCCCGGCGGCACGCTGATGGTCGGCGGCGACTTCCGCGTCTCGGAGGAAAGCCGCGACGGCTTCGACGGCAAGGGCGGCTTCTTCCTCAACGTGCAGCACAACCAGACGGGCATCCTGGGCGGCAGCAACGCCCTGACCCTGCAGTACGGCCAGGGGGCGGGCGCCACGCTTTCCAACATCCCCGACGACACGCTGGGGTCCGGCGTCAAGACCTGGCGGGTGATCGACCAGTTCAACCTGTCCCGGCTGGGCGCCTTCTCGGCCCAGGCGGTGGTGCTCTACGAGCATCAGGCCGGGGCCGCGGAGGAAAGCCGGCGCGACTGGTTCAGCATCGGCGGCCGCCCGACCTGGCACTACAGCGAGAACGTGGCCGTGGCGCTGGAGATCGGCCACGACCGGGTGATGCCGGAGATCGGCAGCACCCAGACCCTGACCAAGGTCACGCTCGCCCCCATGCTGACGGCGGGGGGCGAGTTCTTCGACAGGCCGCAGCTCCGCCTGTTCGTCACCTATGCCGACTGGAACGAGGCGGCACGGGCGGCGGGGCTGGTCGGCGCCGGCGACGGCGATACCCACGACATCACCTTCGGCGCCCAGATCGAGGCGTGGTGGTAGCGGCACCGCAGGGGGGCCGGCGCTCAGCGGGGCGCCGGCATCTCCGTCAGGGGCGTTGCCGTCAGGGGCGTTGCCTGCCGGGGCGTTTCCGGGGGCCGCAGCAGGTGCAGGGTCCAGACCAGCAGCCCCGTCAGCACCAGGGCCCCGCCCTGGTGCGCCGTCGCCAGCGGAATCCAGACGACGCTCAGCAGCGTGGCGATGCCCAGCCCGACCTGCGCCACGGTGGCCGCCGCCAGCCCGGCGGCCACGCCGCGCAGCCGTGTTCCGCCCCCCGTCCGCCATGCCTGCCAGCACAGGGACAGCACGACCAGGGCCGTGACCACGGCCAGCCAGCGGTGGACGAACTGCACGGCGGCCGTGTTCTCCAGCAGGTTCAGCCAGACCGGCGTCTGGGTCCACATCTCCGCCGGGGCCAGGGTGCCGCCCATCAGCGGCCAGGTGTTGTAGGCGAAGCCGGCATTGATGCCGGCGACGAAGGCGCCCCAGACGATGGTGACGCCCAGCAGCGCCAGCGCCGCCCAGGCGTGCGGCCGCAGCCGCCCGGCTGCCGGCTGCGGCGCCGGCGCCGGGTCCAGCAGGCCCAGCGCCACCTTCAGCAGCGCGGCATAGATCAGGAAGGCCATGCCCAGATGCAGCGCCAGCCGGTAATGGCTCACGTCGGTGCGCTCGGTCAGGCCGGACTGCACCATGAACCAGCCGATGAATCCCTGCAGCCCGCCCAGCAGGAACAGGCCCGCCAGCGTCGGCGCCAGCGCCCGCGACACCTGTCCGCGGACCCAGAACCAGACGAACGGCAGCAGGAAGACGACTCCGATCAGCCGGCCCCAGAGGCGGTGCAGCCACTCCCAGAAGTAGATGCCCTTGAACTCCTCCAGCGACATGCCGCGCTTCAGGAGCTGGTACTCCGGGATCTGGCGGTACTTCTCGAACTCGGCCAGCCACTGCGCCTCGCTCAGGGGCGGCAGGGCGCCGGTGACGGGCTTCCATTCGGTGATGGACAGGCCGCTTTCGGTCAGTCGGGTGATGGCGCCGATGATCGCCATGGCGAAGACCATGCCGGCGCAGACCAGCAGCCAGACGGCGACGGCCTTCGGCGCGGCCGCGGACCGTTGCGGCCCGGCGGCGGGGCTGAGGGAGAGGCTGGTCACGGGGGTATGCCTTGGCCGGAAACGGAGGGGGTCAGCGCCATATGGGCGCGCGCCCCCGCCGCGGCCAACCCTCTCCGGACGGGGTCCCTCCGACCGGGCGCTCCCATGCCCCTCCTGTCCGCGTCGCGGCCGAAGGCGACATCTCCGGACCGGACCGGGCGCCGGGGGGACGGAAAGTTGTCGGCGGCGGGGCCGGGCGGAAATGCCGCAACCGGCAGGCAGCGCCGCCGGCACGTCCGTTGCGTTCGCACGGACCCCGCCTACAGGATACTACGCGGCCGTGCCGATTCCTGTAATGGTGGTCACAGCTTAGATGAAGGCCCGCCGGCCAAGAATGCGGGCCTGACAAGGGAGTGATGCCATGGCGCTCAGACTGGAGCAGCGCAAGGTGGAGCTGACGGAACAGGTTGTGGGGCGGGTGCGGGACCGGCTGGCGCGGGAGAAGGCCGCCGCCGCCGAACGCTTCGTCCGGCAGTTCTACGCGAACGTACCGCCCGACGACATCCTGCGCAGCAGTGCCGACGAACTGTACGGGGCCGCGCTGGCGATCTGGCAGGTCGGCGCGCGCCGCCGCCCGGGCGAGGCCCTGGTCCGGGTGCTGAACCCGCGGGTGGACGCTGACGGCTGGCACACCGCCCATACGGTGGTGGAGATCGTCAACGACGACATGCCGTTCCTGGTGGACAGCGTTTCCGCCGAGCTGAACCGGCACGGCCTCTCGGTGCATCTGGTCATCCATCCGGTGGTGAAGGTCGCGCGCGACGCCGACGGCCGCCTGCTGGAACTGTACGAGCCGCATGCCGCCCCCACCGACGCGGTGGCCGAGAGCTTCATGCATATCGAGGTGGACCAGCAGTCCGGCCCCGAGCTTCTGGATACGCTGCGCGACGGCATCGCCCGCGTGCTGGCCGACGTGCGCGATGCGGTCGCCGACTGGTCGGCGATGCGCGCGCGGGTGCGCGAGACCCTGGCCGAGGCGGAGGCGAACCCGCCGCCCCTGCCGGCGGACGAGGTGCGCGAGGGCCTCTCCTTCCTGCGCTGGATGGAGGATGACCATTTCATCTTCCTGGGCGCGCGCGAATACCGCTTCGGCGCGGAGGAGGGCGGCGAGCAGACGCTGGACGTGCAGCGCGGCGCCGGGCTGGGCATCCTGCGCGACGACGACATCTCGGTGTTCGACGGGCTGCGCAACTTCTCCCATCTGCCGCCGGAGGTCCGGGCCTTCGTGCGGCAGCCGCGTCTGCTGATGGTGACCAAGTCGAACCGGCTGTCCACCGTCCACCGCTCGGTGCCGCTGGACGCGGTGATGGTCAAGCTGTTCGACGCCGAAGGCAGGGAAGTGGGCGAACGCCTCTTCTGCGGCCTGCTGACCAGCACCGCCTACAACCGCTCCGCCCGCGACATTCCCTTCCTGCGCCAGAAGGTGGCCCGCACGGTGGAACGCTCCGGCTTCGATCCGCGCGGCCATGACGGCAAGGCGCTGGTCCACATCCTGGAGACCTTCCCCCGCGACGAGCTGTTCCAGATCGGCGAGGACGAGCTGTTCGAGATCGCGCTGGGCGTCCTGCATCTCCAGGAACGCCAGCGCGTCGCCCTGTTCGTGCGCAAGGACCCGTTCGGCCGCTTCGTCTCCTGCCTCGTCTACGTCCCGCGCGACCGCTACGACACCGACCTGCGCCGGCGCATGCAGGCGCTGATCGAGCGCGCCTATGGCGGCAGCGCGACCAAGGTCAACGTGACCCTGGCGGAAAGCGTGCTGGCGCGGGTCCACTTCATCGTCCGCACCACCCCCGGGCAGGTGCCCGAGGTGGACCCGGCGGTGCTGGAGGGCCAGCTCATCGAGGCGGCGCGCGGCTGGCAGGACCGTCTGCAGCACGCCCTGGTCGAGTCGAAGGGGGAGGCCGTCGGCATCCAGCTCTGCCGGCGCTATGCCCCGCTGCTGCCGGCCAGCTACCGCGAGACCTACACCGCCGCCGAGGCGGTGGCGGACATCGAGCGGTTCGAGCGGGTGATGGCCGGCGTTCCCGTCGCTCTGAACCTCTACCGCCCGGTGGCGGCGGAACCGGACGAGCTGTGCTTCAAGGTGTTCCAGCGCGACACGCCGGTGGAGCTGTCGCGCATCCTGCCGGTGCTGGAGGATCTGGGGCTGCGCATCCTGGCGGAAGGCGGCCCGTTCGAGCTGGCCCCCGCCGACCGGCCGGAGGGCGCCGCTGCCCGCCCGCTGGTGATCCAGGACTTCCAGATGCGCACGGCCGACGGCCGTGCCGTGGATCTGGAGAAGACGAAGACCGCCTTCGAGGACGCCTTCCTGCACGCCTGGACCGGCGAGGCCCAGTCCGACGGGCTGAACCGGCTGGTGCTGGGCGCCGGGCTGACCTGGCGCGAGGTGGCGGTCTTCCGCGGCTATGTGAAGTACCTGAAGCAGGCCCGCTTCGACTTCACCCAGGAATACATCGAAGAGACGCTGGCCGCGCACGCCGACATCACCCGCCGGCTGTTCGACCTGTTCCGCACCACCCACGACCCGGCGCTGCGCGCCGCGGTCGGCGTGGCCGAGGTGGACAGCCGGCGCATGGGCCTGATCCTGGAGATCGACCATGCCCTGGACCGGGTGACGAACCTGGACCAGGACCGCATCCTGCGCCGGCTGCTGAACCTGATCCGCGCCACCCTGCGCACCAACTTCTTCCAGAAGGGGCCGGACGGGCAGCCGAAATCCTACATCTCCTTCAAGCTGGACAGCCGCTCCATCGACGATCTGCCGCTGCCGCGGCCGTGGGTGGAGATCTGGGTCTACAGCCCGCGGACGGAGGCGATCCACCTGCGCGGCGGCAAGGTCGCCCGCGGCGGCATCCGCTGGTCCGACCGCAAGGAGGATTTCCGCACCGAGATCCTGGGCCTGCTGAAGGCCCAGATGGTCAAGAACGCGGTCATCGTGCCGGTCGGCTCCAAGGGCGGCTTCGTGGTCAAGAACCCGCCGCCCGCGGCCGCCGGCCGCGAGGCCCTGATGGCCGAGGTGGTCGAGTGCTACAAGACCATGATGCGCGGCCTGCTGGACCTCACCGACAATCTGGTGGCGGGGGAGGTGGTGCCGCCCGTGGACGTGGTCCGGCTGGACGGTGACGACCCCTATCTGGTGGTCGCCGCCGACAAGGGCACGGCCACCTTCTCCGACATCGCCAACGCCGTCAGCCGCGACTACGGTTTCTGGCTGGACGACGCCTTCGCCAGCGGCGGCTCCGCCGGTTATGACCACAAGAAGATGGGCATCACCGCCCGCGGCGCCTGGGAAAGCGTGAAGCGCCACTTCCGCGAACTGGGGACGGACACCCAGGCGGAGGACTTCACCGTCATGGGCGTGGGCGACATGTCGGGCGACGTGTTCGGCAACGGCATGCTGCTGTCGCGCCACATCCGGCTGGTCGGGGCCTTCGACCACCGGCACATCTTCCTGGACCCCGCTCCCGACGCGGCCCGGGGCTGGGAGGAGCGCCGGCGCCTGTTCACGCTGCCGCGGTCGAGCTGGGCGGACTACGACCGCTCCCTCATCAGCGAGGGCGGCGGGGTCTTCGAGCGCAGCGCCAAGTCCATCGGGCTGACGCCGCAGATCAAGGCGCTGCTGGGCCTGAGCGTGGACCGGCTGACCCCGGCGGAGCTGATGCAGGCGATGCTGCGCGCGCCGGTGGACCTGCTCTGGTTCGGCGGCATCGGCACCTACGTGAAATCCGCCGACGAGACGAACGCCGATGTCGGCGACAAGGCGAACGACGCCCTGCGCGTCAACGCCCGCGAGCTGCGCGCCAAGGTGGTGGGCGAGGGGGCGAACCTGGGCGTCACCCAGCGCGGCCGCATCGAGGCGGCGCTGGCCGGCGTGCGGATCAACACCGACGCCATCGACAATTCCGCGGGCGTGGACACCTCCGACCATGAGGTGAACATCAAGATCCTGCTGCGCGACGTGATCGACCGCACCGGCATGGACCTCCAGGAGCGCGACACGCTGCTGGCCGCCATGACGGACGAGGTGGCGCGCCTGGTGCTGGACGACAACTACAAGCAGACCCAGGCGCTGACCGTGGCCCAGGCCCGGGCGGCGGAGATGCTGGAGGACCATGCCCGCTTCGCCCGCCATCTGGAGAAGGCCGGGCGGCTGCACCGGGCCATCGAGTTCCTGCCCGACGATGACGAGGTGGCGGCGCGCGCCCAGCGCAGGCTGGGGCTGACCCGGCCGGAACTGGCCGTGCTGCTGGCCTATGCCAAGATCGACCTGTACGACAAGCTGCTGGCGTCCGAACTGCCGGACGATCCGCGCATGGCGCGCGACCTGGAGCGCTACTTCCCCAGCGCCCTGCGCGACCGCTTCCCCGAGGCCATCGAAAGCCACCGGCTGCGGCGGGAGATCATCTGCACCGTGGCCACCAACGCCATGGTCAACCGTGTCGGCCCCTCCTTCGTCTGGGAGATGACGGAGCAGACCGGCCAGCGCGAGGGCGACGTGGCCCGCGCCTATATCGCCGTCCGCGACGCCTTCGCCCTGCGCGCCGCCTGGGAGGGGATCGAGGCGCTGGACACCCGCGTTCCGGCGCAGGTGCAGACCGCCATGATCCTGGAGACGCACCGGCTGATGCGCCGGGCGGTGCCCTGGCTGCTGCTGAACGGCCACCATCCGCTGGACATCCGCGCCGAGGTGGAGCGGCTGGCCCCGGTGGTGGAGGATCTGGCCGGCTGTCTGGCCGAGGTGCTGGGGGGCGACGATCTGGCGAAGCGGGAGGCCGAGCTGGCGGCCCACGGCGTGCCGGCCGCCCTGGCCGCGCGCATCGCGGCCCTGCCGGTGCTGGCCAGCGCGCCGGACATCGCGCAGATCGCGGCGGAGAGCGGCCGGCCGCTGGTGCGCGAGGTGGCGGCCGTCTACTTCGCCCTGGGCGAACGGCTGGGCTTCGACTGGCTGCGCGACCGCGCCGCCGGGATCGTCGCCGCCAACCACTGGCAGCGTCAGGCCGTGGCGGCCATCGTGGACGACCTCTGGTCGTTGCAGGCCCGGCTGGCGGCCCGCGTGCTGGCCGGCGGCGACGGCGGGCGCGACGCCCTGCTGGATGCCTTCGCCGGCACCTGCCCCGGCCCGATGGAACGGCTGCACGGGCTGTTGCAGGAGCTGCACACCTCGGCCAGCGTGGACCTCGCCATGCTGGCGGTGGCCGTGCGCCAGCTCCGCGGCCTGCTGGCGGCGTAGCGCCGTCCGGCGGGGACCGGTATTGCGGGGGGACGCGGGTCGGCGTCCCCCTTTACTTTACCGATCGGTACATTAAATCCTGGCGCGCGGGTGCCGTCCGCGGGCCCGCACCGGACCCCCGTCCCCGAACCGGAACCGACCATGAGCGATACCACCCTGTTCACGCCCGTGCGCCTGGGCGCGCTGGACCTGCCCAACCGTCTGGTGATGGCGCCGCTGACCCGCTCCCGGGCCGTCGCGGGCAACGTGCCGAACCCGCTGGCCGTGACCTACTACCGGCAGCGCGCCACGGCCGGCCTCATCATCGCGGAGGCGACGCAGGTCACGCCCGAGGGCCAGGGCTATCCCGACACGCCCGGCCTCCACACCGACGCGCAGGTCGCCGGCTGGCGCGCCGTCACCGACGCCGTGCACGAGGCGGGCGGCCGCATCGTCGTGCAGCTCTGGCATGTCGGCCGCGTCTCGCACCAGAGCTACCAGCCCGGCGGCGCCCTGCCGGTGGCGCCCAGCGCCATCAGCCCCGGGATCAAGCTCTATACCCACCAGGGGCTGGTGGAGGCCCCCACCCCGCGCGCCCTGGAGATCGAGGAGATCCCCGGCATCGTCGGGAAGTTCGCCGCCGCCGCCGCCCGCGCCCGCGAGGCCGGCTTCGACGGGGTGGAGATCCACGCCGCCAACGGCTACCTGATCGACCAGTTCCTGCGCAGCGGCTCCAACGCCCGCACCGACGCCTATGGCGGCAGCGTGGAGAACCGCGCCCGCCTCCTGCTGGAGGTGACGGCCGCGGTGACGGACGTGCTGGGCGGCGACCGGGTGGGCGTGCGCCTCTCCCCCACCAATGCCGTGAACGGCATGTCCGACGCCGATCCGGCGGCCACCTTCGGCCATGCCGCCGCGGCGCTGAACCGTTTCGGGCTGGCCTATCTGCATGTGATCGAGCCGCTGCGCGACGACCACCCGATGAGCCCGAAGGGCACCGCCCGCGTCTCCCGCCAGCTCCGGCAGGCGTTCACGGGTCCCTACATCGTCAACGGCGGCTACGACAAGGCGACGGCCACGCGCGCCCTGGCGGACGGTCAGGCCGATGCGGTCGCCTTCGGCGTGCCCTTCATCGCCAACCCCGATCTGGTCGAACGCTACCGCCTGGATGCGCCGCTGAACGCGGCCGACCCTGCTACCTTCTACGGCGGCGGGGAGAAGGGCTACACGGACTATCCGTTCCTGTCCGAACTGCAGCCGGTCTGACGGGCTTGCGGGCCGGCGGCCCTCAGCGGCCGCCGGTGGCGGAATGTCCGGCGGCCCTCAGCGGCCGCCGGTCAGCCGGTCCAGAAGCTCGCCGATGGAACTGGCGGGCGGGGACGGGGCCACCGCCTCCTCCGGCGTGCGCTCCGCCACCAGCGGTTCCGGCACGGCGCGGCCCGGCCCGCCGTCCAGCCCCGGCAGGTCGCGCGGCGGCAGCCCGGTATGGGCCGCCATCATGACGTCGTGCCAGAGCCGCGCCGGCAGGGTGCCGCCGGTGATCCGCTTCATCGGCGCGCCGTCGTCGTTGCCCATCCAGACCCCGGCCACCAGATCGGCGGTGAAGCCGACGAACCAGGCGTCGCGGTAGTCCTGCGTCGTGCCGGTCTTGCCGGCGGCCATGCGGTCCAGCCGGGCGGCGCCGCCCGTGCCGTAGGCGATCGGCGCCAGCAGCAGCCGGGTCATCGCCGCCACCTCCGGCCCGGAGACGGCATAGCCCGCCCCGGAGCCGCGGCGCTGGTACAGGAGCTGGCCGTTGGCGTCGCGGATCTCCAGGATGGCATAGGGCATCACGGCCCGGCCGCGGTTGGCGAAGGTGGCGTAGGCGCCGGTCAGTTCCAGCAGGGTCACTTCGCTGGTGCCCAGCGCCAGCGACAGGTCGCGCCGCATGGTCGAGGTCAGGCCCAGCCGGCGGGCCACGCTGATGGCGTTGTCCACGCCCGACGCCTCCAGCAGGCGCACGGTCGCCGTGTTCACCGAATGGGCCAGGGCGTCGCGCAGGGTGATCTCGCCGCGGTACTTGCCGTCATAGTTCTCCGGCGCCCACTTGCCCTTGCGGTAGGGCGCGTCCAGCACAGTGGAGGTCTCTGTCCAGCCCATCTCCAGGGCCGACAGGAAGACCACCGGCTTGAAGGCCGATCCGGGCTGGCGCAGGGCCTGGGTGGCGCGGTTGAACTGGCTCTCGCCGTAGTCGCGGCCGCCCACCAGGGCCTTCACGGCGCCGTCCGGCGTCATCACCACCACGGCCGCCTGCCCGACCCGCGCCTCCGCCCCCGGACCGCGCAGCAGGGCCGCCACATGGCTTTCCGCGGCGCGCTGGATGGCCGGATCGAAGGAGGTGTAGATGACCAGATCGCCATGGTCGGGACCGACGAAGGCGGCCACCTGGTCGGCCACCCAGGCGGCGAAGTAGCGGCCCTCGCCCTCGCTGCCCGGCTTGCGCCGCGGCACCGGCGGAATGTCCAGCGCCGCCCGCATCTCCGCCTCGTTGATGTAGCCCTCGTCCAGCATGGCGCGCAGCACCACCTCCGCCCGCTCCAGGGCGCGGTCGGGGTTGGCGGCGGGGGTGTAGCGCGACGGCGCCTTCAGCAGGCCGGCGATCACGGCGGATTCGCGCAGCGTCAGTTCCGTCGCCGGCTTGTTGAAATAGGTCCGGGCGGCGGCGTCCACGCCATAGGTGCCGGCCCCCAGATAGACCCGGTTCAGATAGGCGGTCAGGATCTCCTGCTTGCTGTAGCGGCGCTCCAGCCAGACGGCCAGCAGCGCCTCCTGCACCTTGCGCTTCAGGGTCTGGTCCGGCGTCAGGAACAGGTTCTTGGCGAGCTGCTGGGTGAGCGTCGAGCCGCCCTGCACCACCCGCCCGGCGCGGTAGTTGGTCACCGCGGCGCGGGCGATGCCGATCGGGTCCAGCCCGAAATGGCTCCAGAAGCGCCGGTCCTCGGTGGCGACCACGGCATTGACCAGATGCGGCGGAAGCTGCGTCACGTCCACCGTGGCGCCGCGCAGGTCACCGAAGCGGGCGAAGGGCGATCCGTCCGCCGCCACCAGGGTGACCGCCGGCCGCCGTTCCACCTGCACGGCCCCGCTCACGTCGGGCAGGTCGTGCGCGAACCAGGCCACGGCGAACAGGCCGGCCATGAAGACCCAGATCGACGCCACCACGGCGGTCCGCAGCAGGATGCCGGGCCAGCGCCGTCCGGCCCGGCGCGGCACCGGCCGTTGCGGCGGCGGCGGGGCGGGGCGGGGCGGCGGGCGGAGGGGGGGGACGGGTGTGCTCACGGGCGGGGTCGGGTTCCGTGCGGGCGGGGTCCGGGGCGGCGCCGGGTCGCGCCAGGGCTGAACGATGCTGAACGACCCTGAACGATAGGGTCGCGGCGGTGCCGGCGGAAGCCTCGGCCGCAAATGCCGGCGACACTGTGGCGCGGCTGCCGCAACCCCCCGCCCGGCACAGGTGGCAGGCGAAAGCGGCGAGACTACGGCGCCTGCATGAAAGCGCGGTGAATGCCCCCTCTGGCGGTGTCTCCCCCTTCCGCCCCCGGCGGTTTCCGCGCCAGAGTGGGCGGGCCCCGGCCGCCATCCGTTCAGGCCATCCGTTCAGCCCGTCCGTTCAGCCCTCATGGACCTGCCCGAGATACAAGCCGACTGGCTCACCCCGCCCGACCTCGCCACCGCCGCCCGGGTGCAGCGCGACCTGGCCGGGCGGGTGGTGCCGCACGGCCCCGACGGGCCGGTCCGCACCGTCGCCGGGGTGGATGTCAGCCAGTTCGGCCGCGACCCCTCGGGCCGGGTCTTCGCCGCCGTCGTCCTGCTGGACGCCGCGACGCGGGAGGTGCTGGAGGTGGGCACGGCGATGCGGGTGGCGCCGATCCCCTACGTGCCCGGCTTTCTGGGCTTCCGCGAGGTGCCGGCGCTGCTGGCCGCGTTCGGGGCGCTCTCGCGCCGGCCCGATCTGGTGCTGGTGGACGGGCACGGAACCAGCCACCCGCGGGGCCTGGGCATCGCCGCCCATCTGGGGGTGCTGCTGGACATCCCCGCGATCGGCGTCGCCAAGAGCATCCTGGTCGGCGCGCCGGCGGGCGAGCTGGGCGGGACCCGGGGCAGCCGGGTGCCGCTGGTCTGGCAGGGGCGGACGATCGCCACCGTGCTGCGCAGCAAGGACAGGGTGGCGCCGCTCTATGTCAGCACCGGCCATCGGATCGACGAGGAGGCGGCGGTGGACTGGACCCTGCGGCTGGGCGGGCGCTACCGCCTGCCGGAACCGACCCGCCGCGCCCATGAGGCCGCGAACGCTTTCCGCCGCGCCTGGGGGACGGGCGCGGCGGAAGGGTCGGGCGTCTGACGCGGGAGGGGGTCAGGCCGCCCGCACGGTGCCGAGGAAGCCCTCGACCTGCCGGCGCAGCGTCTCGGACTCGCGGGCCAGCCCGCCGGCCGTGCCCTGCACCTGGGTGGCGGCGGAGCCCGTCTCCTCGGCGGCGTGGGTAACGCCGGAGATGTTGCTGGAGACTTCCGAGGTGCCGGCCGCCGCCTGGGCCACGTTGCTGGCGATGTCGCGGGCCGCGGCCTGCTGCTGCTCCACCGCGCTGGCGATGATGGTGGAGATCTCGCTCATCCGGCCGATGGTCTTGAAGATCGCCTGGATCGACCTGACCGCCTGATCGGTCGAACTCTGGATGCCATCGACCTGCGATCCGATCTCCTCCGTCGCCTTCTGGGTCTGCAGGGCCAGCGCCTTGACCTCGCTCGCCACGACCGCGAAGCCCTTGCCCGCCTCGCCGGCGCGGGCGGCCTCGATGGTGGCGTTCAGCGCCAGCAGGTTGGTCTGCTGCGCGATGGTGTTGATCAGTTCCACCACGGCGCCGATGCGCTGGGCCGTGTCGGCCAGGGTGTGCATCGTCTCGTCCGTCAGCTTCGCTTCCCGCACCGCCTGATCGGCGATCTGGCTGGAGCTGGCGACCTGCCGGGCGATCTCGTGGATGGAGGTGGACAGTTCCTCCGTGGCGCTGGCGACGGTGTTGACGTTCACGCTGGCCTGTTCCGCGGCGCTGGCGACGGCCGTGGCCTGCCGCGTCGTCTCCTCGGCGGTGGCGCCCATGGCCTGGGCGGCGGCCTCCATCTCCGTGGCGGCGGAGGCGACGGCCTCGACCACGCCCTTCACGCTGCGTTCGAACTCGCCGGCCATGCGCAGCAGGGCCTCGCGCCGCTGCCGTTCGGCGGCCGCCTTCTGCTCCGCGGCCTCCGCCTCCATCCGCCGCATGGCGAGACCGTTGTCCTTGAAGACCTGGAGCGCGCGGGCCAGCGTGCCGACCTCGTCGCGCCGCTCGGTGCCCACGACTTCCAGGGTCAGGACGCCGCCGGCGATGGTCTGCATGGCGCCGGCCATCCGCGCCAGCGGCCCGACCACGAAGGCCAGCACGATCCAGGCCAGCAGCCCCAGCCCGCCGACGAGGCCGATGGCGGAGACCAGCACGAGGCGGGTCTCGACGCTCGCCGTCAGGTCCTTCGTCTCGGCCACCGTGCGGTCCATGTCGGCGGAGGTCAGGCCCACGACCGTGCCGGCCAGATCCTCGGCCTTCAGGCGCAGCATCCGGACAACGGTGGCGGACTGCGATGCCGCTTCGGCGTCGCGGTTCTCCATGGCCAGTGCGACGGTCCGCGTCGCGCCGTCCCGGAAGGCGGCGACCGCGTCGCGCAGGGCCTCGTTGCCGACCCGGCGCTCCGCCGAGGAACTGCGCGCCACCAGCTCCTCGGCCGCGTCCAGGGCGGACTTGGAGGCGGTCTCGAAACTCTGCCGCGCCGCCTTCTTGGCGGCGGTCTCCGACTCGATGATGGCGTTCTTTTCGGCCACGGTCGCTTCGTTCAGGCGGGCGACCACGGTCAGGGCCAGGGCCTGCCGCTTGGCCACGCCCTCGATCGCGGCGTTGGACGCCCGGCTGAGCTGCTGCACCCCGGCATATCCCTGCCAGCCGACCGCGACCAGCACGGCAACCAGGACGATCATGGGGATGGCAAGTTTTCCAAGCAGGGGGAGGTTGTTGAGCGTGCGAACCATGGCTGTGCTCCTTTCCCGGCACGGCAGCGGACTGCCGTTTCGCACGACTCTCGATAGTATAGGTTGATGAACGATTAACCCCCAGGTCGTTGGAAAGGGACCAGTACGGGCTGCGGCGACGCACCGCGCCTGCCCCCTGCGCGCACAGGGCAGGCGGGGTGTGCGTGCCCGCCTGCCTGCCCGGCAGAAGCGGGACTCAGATCGCCCGGCCGGCGTCGCGCCAGTAGGGTTCGCGCAGCTTGCGCTTGAAGATCTTGCCGCTGTCCTCCCGGGGCAGGCTGTCGCGCAGCTCGATCCGCTTCGGCACCTTCAGCCCGGCCAGCCGCGCGCGCAGCCAGGCCCGGATCGCCTCCGCCGTCAGGTCCACGCCGTCTTCGGCCTGCACCACGGCCATCATCGCCTCGCCCAGATCGTCGTCGGGGATGCCGAAGCAGGCGCAGTCCTGCACGCCGGGCATGGTGATCAGGGCATGCTCGACCTCCGCCGGATAGAGGTTCACCCCGCCGGAGATCACCATGTCGCGCTTGCGGTCGCAGAGATAGAGATAGCCGTCGGCATCGACGTACCCGACATCGCCCGAGGTGATCAGCCCGTCATGCTCCACCTCGCGGCGGCGCTCCTCCTGCCCGTGATAGGTGAAGTCGGGCATGTGCCGGTGCCGGCTGTAGACCTCCCCCGGTGTGCCGGGCGGCACCGGCTGCTTCCGGTCGTCCAGGATGCGGACCTCCACGTCGGGCGGCGGCCGGCCCACGGTGCCGGGGTGGCGCAGCCACTCCTCCGACGTGACGAAGGTGACCGTCGCCGCCTCGGTCGAGGCGTAGAACTCGTTGATGACCGGCCCCCACCACGCGATCATCGCCCGCTTCACGTCGGGCGGGCAGGGGGCGGCGGCATGCAGCACGAAGCGCAGCGAGCTGACGTCGTAACGCCGCCGCACCGCCTCGGGCAGTTTCAGCAGCCGCACGAACATGGTCGGCACCAGATAAAGATGCGTGATCCGGTGCCGCTCGATCAGCCGCAGCAGATCCTCGGGGTCGAAGCGGGGTTGCAGCACCAGCAGCCCGCCCTCGCGCAGCACCGACAGGCCGTAGGCGTTCGGCGCCGTGTGGTAGAGCGGGGCCGCCATCACGCTGCGCACCGGGCCGTCGATGCCGAACACCAGCACCCGCATGCGGTTGACCAGCGCGTACTGCTCCGGCGTCGGCGGCAGCCGGCGCACGCCCTTGGGCCGGCCGGTGGTGCCGCTGGTGTAGATCAGGCTGGCCGGCGGCAGTTGCGGCGGCCGGTCCCAGGGGGCGTGCGCGGCCAGGAAGTCCTCCCACCCCGTCATGCCCGGCGGTACGGCCGCCTGTTCCGGCGGCACGCCGTGCGCCGCCCGGACCTCCGGCGGGGCGGGCACCACCAGCACGGGGATGTCGGCCGGCAGGGCGGCACCGATCCGGGGGATCAGGTCGGCATGGATGACCAGCGCCTTCGCACCGCAGTCCTTCAGGATGTAGGCGGTCTCGTCGGCCCGGTAGTGGAAGTTGACGGGCGTGGCATAGGCGCCCAGGTCGCCCGCCGCCAGCGACGCCTCCAGCAGCGGGAAGTCGTTGCGCAGCATCAGCGCCACCGCGTCGCCACGCCCCACCCCCAGCGCATCGAACCCGCGGGCCGCGCGCAAGGCGCGCAGCCGAAGCTCCTGCAGCGACAGCGCACGGTCGCCGCTGACCAGTCCGGCCTGCATCCGTTTCCTCCCTGACCGATTATCGTTGTCCCGCTCTGGCGGCGGTCGGGGCAGTGTAGCGCAGGGGTGCCGCAGGGGACGCCGGGCCGGGGCCGGCCTGTCCGCTGCGCGGGTGCGGCCCGGCGGGCGCCGGGAGCGGGAACCGGATTCGTATGGCCGCAGCCCGGCCACATCCCGGCCCCATCCCGATAGATGGGATTTGACAAACCCTTCCTTTACCATCGACCTTTAGACCGGGAGTGATGCAGCCACCCGGGGTAGTCCATGTTTCCCGCCATCGGCCTGTTCGGCGTCTTCTTCTGCGTTTTCGGCGGATACATCATCTTCGGCGGCAAGATCGGCATCATCGTGGAGGCCCTGCCGAAGGAAGTGATGATCATCGGCGGTTCCGCCGTGGCCTCCTTCCTGATCGCCAACAGCTCGCACGTCATCAAGAAGTCGATGGCGGACATCAAGCGCATCTTCGGCGGCGCGCGTTTCCATAAGAAAGAATACATGGAGCTTCTGTCGCTCCTGTACCAGATTCTCAAGACGATGAAGACCAAGGGCGTCCTCGCCATCGAGCAGCACATTGAAAAGCCGATGGAGAGCAATATCTTCAATGCTTATCCCAGCATCATGAAGGACCCCTTCACGATCAAGTTCATTGCCGATTACCTGCGCATGTTCTCCATCGGTGTGGACAATCCGCACGAGATGGAGTCGCTGATGGAGCAGGAGATCGAGAAGGCGAAGCACGAGGATCTGCACTCCTCCCACGCCCTCCAGACCATGGCGGACGCCATGCCGGCGCTCGGCATCGTCGCGGCGGTGCTGGGCGTCATCAAGACCATGGCATCGATCAACGAACCGCCGGAGGTGCTGGGCAAGCTGATCGGCGGCGCCCTGGTCGGCACCTTCATGGGCATCTTCCTCTCCTACTGCATCGTGGCGCCCATCGCCTCGCGGCTGAAGGCCATCACGGAGGAGGAGATGCAGTTCTACATGGTCATCCAGGCGGCCATCACCGCGCACCTCGCCGGCTACGCGCCGCAGGTCTCGATCGAAGCGGCGCGCAAGAAGGTGCCCAGCGACTACATGCCCGACTTCAACGAGCTGGAAGAGGCGCTCTCGGCGATCAGTTGAGGCGGCCTGTCGGGCGGGTTGAGCCCGGCCGCCCGCCGGGCTATGCTCCGTCCCGGTCGGCAGTTCACCCAGGCGTCGCCATCCCGAAAGGGAATGCTGAACCTGCCATCATCCGCTTCGACGGACACGCGCTTCCACGGCCATCCTTCCCGTGCCGCGTCGCAAGGGCGACCCCGACAGGTCCCGACGGTGGGCAGTCCCGCCGCAGGACCGGCACGTCCGGGGATACGCCATGACCAAGCTCGACATACCCTTCCTTGCCGATGACATCTCCGCCGTGGCGAAGTCGCTGCGGGCCCAGCTCGGCGCGGCAGAACGCCCGCCCGGCCATTGCGAGATGCTGAACATGCTGGCGCGCTCCGCCGGCTACCGCAACTTCCAGCACTACCGCGCCCAGATCGCGGCGCGCGACCGGCTGGCCCGCCCGCCGGTGCCGGAGCCGACGGTGGACCAGGTCCGGCTGGCGCAGCTCCTGCGCTATTTCGGGCCGCAGGGCCGGCTCGCCCGCTGGCCGTCGAAGTTCAGCCACCAGGAGCCCTGCCTCTGGGTGCTGTGGTCGCGCATCCCGGCCCGCCGCACCTTCGCGGAGCGGGAGGTCAACGCCCTGCTGGCGGCGAACCACGATTTCGGCGACCACGCGCTGCTGCGGCGGGAGCTGATCGACTACGGCATGATGATGCGCGCCGTCGATGGCAGCGCCTACCGGCGGGTGGAGCGGCAGCCGCCGCCGGACGCCCGCGCCCTCATCCGCCTCGTGGCGGAGACCCGGGGCGGCGCCCGGACCGGGTAACTGGCCGGCCGGCTGACCGGCCCGCGGGCAGGGCCGTGGTGCGCCTTGCCCCGCGGCCCCGGCCCTGGCGACACTGCCGCCGCATCGCGCTACGGCGACGGGCGACGGCAACAGGCGACGGGAGGACGAGCCATGAAGACAGAGGCCGAGCGGGCGGATACCGCCGCGGGGGAGGAGGTGCTGTACGCCCAGGCGGACGGCATCGCCACCATCACCCTGAACCGGCCGGACCGGATGAACACCATCTCCGGCCCCATGCTGGACCGGCTGGCCGAGCTGCTGCTGCGGGCCGACCGCGACCCGGCGGTGCGGGTGGTGGTGCTGACCGGCAGCGGCCGGGCCTTCTGCGCCGGGCTGGACCTGCGCACCGGGCTCCAGTTCGAGGCGGGCGACGGTCCCGTCGCCCCGTCCGCCACCCCCACCAGCATCGACCTCACGCGCAGCCCGCCGACGGTGCTGCACGCCATGGACAAGCCGACGATCTGCGCCGTGAACGGGGCGGCGGCGGGCTACGGCATGGATCTGGCGCTGGGCTGCGACCTGCGGGTGATGGCGGCCTCGGCCAAGCTGTCCGCCGCCTTCTGCCGGCGCGGCGTGCTGCCGGAGTCCGGCTCCACCTGGCTGCTGCCGCGCATGGTCGGCTGGGAGACGGCGGCCGAGCTGATCTTCACCGGCCGCGTCCTGCCGGCGGAGGAGGCGAAGGCGCTGGGGCTGGTCGGCCGCGTCGTCCCGGATGCCGACCTGCCCGCCGCCGTCGCGGCGCTGGCGCGGGAGATCGCGGACAACGCGCCGCTTGCCGTGCAGGCGTCCAAGCGCATGATGCGGATGGGCCAGAACCAGACCTTCCCGGACCATGTCCACCATGTCTATCTGCAACTGCTGACGCTGGTCGCCACCGCCGACTTCCGCGAGGGCATGGCCGCCTTCCTGGAGAAGCGCAGGCCTGCCTTCAAGGGCCGCTGACGGGGCGCCCCCTTCCCCCCTCCCTCCGGGACCTGCCATGCGGATCGACCTCGACACCCTGTCGCCGCGCGACCGCTACAGGCTGGTGGTCAGCGCCGTCGTGCCCCGGCCCATCGCGCTCACCACCACGGTGGACGCGGCCGGCCGGGTCAACGCGGCCCCCTTCAGCTTCTTCAATGTCATGGGCGGCGACCCGCCGGTCCTGGTCATCGGCACGGAACGCCATGCCGACGGCCGGCCCAAGGATACCGGCGCCAACATCCGGGAGACGGGGGAGTTCGTCGTCAATCTGGTCTCCGAAGCGATGGCCGGGGCGATGAACGTCTGTGCCATCCCCTTCCCGCCGGGGGAGGACGAGCTGCGCCGGGCCGGGCTGACCCCGGTCCCCGCCGCGTGCGTGCGGCCGCCCCTGATCGCGGAAAGCCCGGCCAGCTTCGAATGCCGCCTGATGCAGGCGGTGGACCTGGGCGGCGGCGGCACGCTGAACATCGGCCGGATCGTCTCGCTGCACATCCGGGACGAGTTCTTCGATGCCGACCGCCGCCATGTCCGGACAGAGGCGATGGGCCTGATCGCCCGCATGCATGGCAGCGGCTGGTACGCCCGTACGGGCGACCTGTTCCGGATGGAGCGTATGACCTACCCCGAACGGACGAAGGAAGGAGAAGTCGGCCCTTCAACGGGGGATTGATCTGTCTCACCCCGGCACGGGGCGGGTGCTGGTACTGTTGGGGTGGGTTTGGACGTGAAACCGACACCATCAGGGGGGGAGGCACGCCATGGTTCCCGACTATGCCGACATGGAACTGCGCAAGGAGGCCCTGGCCACGGCCCGGCTGCTGCTGGACTGCGGGGCGGTGCGGTTCGACACGGGCACGACCTTCAGGATCGGCGAGGGGGTGGAAAGCCCCCTGCATGTGGACGCCCGCCGTGTGCTGGCCTGGCCGGGGCCGCGCAACCGGCTGATCGATCTGGCGGTGGAGGCGATCGAGCGGGATGTCGGCGGCGACGGGCTGGACGCCATCGCCGCCTGCACCGAGGGGCAGGGGGTGCCCTTCGCCACCCTGATCGCGGACCGGCTGGACCTGCCGCTGCTGTTCGTCCGCCGCGGTCCCAGCGACGACCCGCACAAGTCGGTGGTGGAAAGCCGGGTCGAGCGGGGCTGGCGGGTGATGCTGGTGGAACAGCTCGCCACCGACGGCCACCGCAAGGCGCGCCTGATCGCTCCGCTCCAGCAGGCCGGGGCGAACGTGCAGGAACTGTTCGTGCTGTTCCAGTACGGCGTCTTCGACCGCATCCACGAGAACCTGTCGCCGCTGGGCGTGCGGCTGCATGCGCTGGCGACCTGGTGGGACCTGCTGGAGGTGGCGCGGGAGGGCGCCTACCTGCCGCAGGACGCGCTGGACGAGATCGACCGCTTCCTCAGGAACCCCGACCGCTGGTGCCCCACCTGCCGCCGGGTGGAGGAGGATGACGGGGCCTAGCCGCCCCGCCTTCGGGCGGGGGGCCCCCCGTCTTTGCAGGGGGAAACACCGGAAAGCGGCGACCCGCCGGGTGACCGGCCGGGCCGGGCGCTGTTGCCTCCGCCGATGCCGGGCGCCCGCCGATGCGGGGCGTGCGGCATCGGTGATCGCGCCCGGCATCCCGCCGGCCGCCCTGCACGGAGGCCCGCCCCGATGTTCATCCGCCAGAACCGGCTTCAGTACCACGCCCGGCCGTCGAAGCCCGACCCGCTCTATGCCCGCAAGCTCCAGGAGCTGATCGGCGGCCAGTGGGGCGAGATGTCGGTCATGCTCGGCTACCTGTTCCAGGGCTGGAACTGCCGCGGCCCCGCCAAGTACCGCGACATGATCCTGGACATCGGCACCGAGGAGATCGGCCATGTCGAGATGCTGGCGACGATGGTCGCACGGCTGCTGGAAAGCTCGCCCGTGGAGGCGCAGGAGGATGCCGCCAAGGACTCCATCGTCGGGGCCGTGCTGGGCGGCAGTCGGGTCGAGGACGTCATCCTGGCCGGCATGAACCCGCAGCACGCCATCGTCAGCGGCGGCGGGGCGGCTCCGTCGGACAGCAACGGCAATCCCTGGTCGTCGCGCTACATCGTCTCCAGCGGCAACCTGCTGGCCGACTTCCGCTTCAACGTCACGGCCGAGAGCCAGGGCCGCCTGCAGGCGACCCGCCTCTACGCGTTGACGGAGGATCACGGCGTGCGGGACCTGCTGTCCTTCCTGATCGCCCGCGACACCATGCACCAGAACCAGTGGCTGGCCGCCATCCAGGAGCTGGAGGCCGACGGGCTGGAATCGACGCCCTGCCCCTCCAGCTTCCCGCAGGAGCGCGAGCTGGGGCAGGTCGCCTACCAGTTCATGAACTTCTCGGAGGGGACGGAAAGCGCCCAGGGGCGCTGGGCCCGGGGCCGCGCGCCGGACGGGCGCGGCGATCTGGAATATGTCGCCGATCCCAGGCCGATGGGGGAGGCGCCGGTGCTGGGTCAGGTCGATCCCCGCCTGCACGGCACCCCGGCGAAGCCGGTGCCCTCCGGCACCTGACGGCCCGCGGCCTTCCCTGGATACGGCACCGCCCGCCCCGGAGGGTCCGGGACGGGCGGGTCCGTGCAGGCTCATACGCCGTCGGCGGGAGCCGTCTCACGCGCCGTCGGCGACGATCTTCTCACGCGCCTTCGGCGACGGCCGTCTCACGCGCCTTCGGCGACGATGCGCTCATAGGCCGGCAGGGTCAGGAACTCCACGAAGCGGTCGGTGAAGACCAGATCGGCCAGCATCCGCCCGGCATCCTCGTACTTGCCGGCGGCATAGCGGTCGGCGCCGACGCGCTCCTTCCAGGCGGCCAGCTCCTCCGCGATGACCGTCTCCACCATGGCCCGGTCCACCCTGCGGCCGTCGTCCAGGGCGGAGCCGTTGTGCAGCCACTGCCAGATCTGGGTGCGGCTGATCTCGGCCGTGGCCGCGTCCTCCATCAGGTTGAACAGCGGCACGCAGCCCAGCCCGCGCAGCCACGCCTCCAGATAGCCGATGGAGACGGAGACGTTCATGCGCAGCCCGGCCTCGGTCTTGTGCCCGTCGGGCACGCGCAGCAGGTCGGCGGCGGTGACCGTCACGTCGTCGCGCTGGCGCGCGATCTGGTTCGGCCCCGGCATCAGCCGGTCGAACACCTCCAGCGCCACCGGGACCAGCCCCGGATGCGCGACCCAGGTGCCGTCATGGCCGTTGGACGCCTCGCGCTCCTTGTCCGCCTTCACCTTGGCAAAGGCGGCCCTGTTCGCCTCCTCGTCGCCCTTGATCGGGATGAAGGCGGCCATGCCGCCGATGGCCGGCGCGTTGCGGCGGTGGCAGGTCTTGATGGCCAGCAGGCTGTAGCTGTTCATCATGTGGGTGGCCATCGTCACCTCCGCCCGGTCCGGCAGCACGGCGCCGGGGTCGGTGCGGAACTTCTTGATGAAGCTGAAGATGTAGTCCCAGCGCCCGCAGTTCAGGCCGGCCGAGTGGTCGCGCAGCTCGTACAGGATCTCGTCCATCTCGAAGGCGGCCAGGATCGTCTCGATCAGCACGGTGGCCTTGATCGAGCCGTGCGGCACGCCCAGCGCCTGCTCGGCGTAGGTGAAGGCGTCGTTCCACAGCCGCGCCTCCAGATGGCCCTCCATCTTCGGCAGGTAGAAGTAGGGGCCGCTGCCGCGGGCCAGCAGCTCCTTGGCGTTGTGGAAGAAGAACAGGCCGAAGTCGAACAGGCCGCCGGAGATCGGCCTGCCGTCCACCAGCAGATGCCGCTCCTCCAGGTGCCAGCCGCGCGGCCGGACCTTCAGCACGGCCGGCTTCTCGTTCAGCCGGTAGTGCTTGCCGCTGGCCGGATCGGTGAACTCGATGGTCCGGCGCACGGCGTCGCGCAGATTGATCTGACCCTCGATCTGGTTGGCCCAGGTCGGGGTGTTGCTGTCCTCGAAGTCCGCCATGAACAGGCGCGCGCCGCTGTTCAGGGCGTTGATGATCATCTTGCGGTCCACCGGGCCGGTGATCTCCACCCGGCGGTCCTGGAGGTCCTGCGGCAGCGGCGCGATGGTCCAGTCGCCGGCGCGCACGTCCGCCGTCTCCGCCAGGAAGTCCGGCTTTTCGCCGCGGTCCAGCCGCGCCTGCCGCGCCTCGCGGGCGGCCAGCAGCTCAAGCCGGCGGGCCCCGAAACGGCGCTCAAGCTCGACCACGAAGGCGATCGCCTCGGGGGTCAGGATCTGCTCGAAGCCGGGCTGCACGGCGCCCTTCAAGGTGACGCCGGCGGGCAGGGTGGTCATCGCTCACATCCTCCTGGTGGTCTCTGTCCGGTTGGTTCGGTCCGCGGTCCGGTCGTGCCGCGGCTGGTCGGGATCGGGCCGGGTGACGGCCGGCGCTGCCGCCGATATGGCGGCTGCGGCCCTGGCTGTCGAGCCCGGATCGGGATGCGCCGGCCGCCGGGGGCGGCAGGCGGGAAGGGGACGGCCGTGCTGCGGGCGGTCGTGCTGCAGGCGCTCGTTCTGCGGAAGCGCGACGGGTCGGGGAACGGCGAACGCTCCGCCCGACCGGAACCGGCGGACGGCCCGGTGGCGGAGGGCATGGACCTCCCGGCAGCCGCCGGACGGGCGGCTCCGGGAGAGCGGTCCGCGCCGGGGTCTAGAGACCGCCGGCCGGGGCGGGGTCCGGCTCCTTCCAGTGCGTCAGCACCGCGGCGAAGCCACCGACGGAGCAGAATGCCATCCACGGCGTGGGTTCGGGTCGTGCCCGGTGCCCGTCCATCGGGGCCGTCGGGCGGGCGGTTTCAGTCCTACCTTTGGAACCATCGGCAATGTAGCGATCCATCGCGCCACCTTTCTTGGGTTCCCGGCCCCCGCGGCTGCGGACGCCGGCCGGTCGGAGGGAAGAGAAGCGACCCGCACGGGGCTTGCCGGTCCACGGCGATCCAGTGCGCCGGTTTCCGGTCGGGCGCCGCGTCCGTCCCTTCAGCAGAACGGGGCGGTCCCGGTGCAATCCCCGTGGCGGGGTCCTTGGTACGGGGCGGGGGCGGTCCAGCGCACCCCCGCCGGCTCCGGGACCGCCGTCCGCTTCAGCGCGGCCGGCGGCATCCGGAGGGAGGCGATCAGTGGAACTGGTCGGTCTCGGTCGAGTCCTTCATGGCGGTGGTGGAGGACAGGCCGCCGGAGATCGCCAGGCTGACCTGGTCGAAGTAGCCGGTGCCGACCTCGCGCTGGTGCTTCACGGCGGTGAAGCCCTTCTCCACGGCCGCGAACTCGCGCTGCTGCATCTCGGAGTAGGCGGCCATGCCGCGCTCCTTGTAGCCCTTCGCCAGTTCGAAGGTGGCGAGGTTCAGCGAGTGGAAGCCGGCCAGCGTGACGAACTGGTACTTGTAGCCCATGGCGCCCAGCTCAGCCTGGTACTTGGCGATGGTCGCGTCGTCCAGGTTGGCCTTCCAGTTGAAGGAGGGCGAGCAGTTGTAGGCCAGCATCTTGCCGGGGAACTTCTTGTGGACGGCCTCCGCGAAGCGGCGGGCGTCGTCCAGGTTCGGCTTGGACGTCTCCCACCACATCAGGTCGGAATAGGGCGCGTACTCCAGCGCGCGGGCGATGCAGTAATCGACGCCCACGCCCTTCTTGATCCGGAAGAAGCCTTCCGGCGTGCGGTCGTTGCGGTCGATGAAGGGATGGTCGCGCTCATCCACGTCGGAGGTGATGAGCTGCGCCGACTCGGCGTCGGTGCGGGCGATCACCAGCGTGCTGGTGCCGCAGACATCCGCGCCCAGGCGGGCGGCGTTCAGCGTGCGGATGAACTGCTGGATCGGGATCAGCACCTTGCCGCCCAGATGGCCGCACTTCTTTTCCGACGCGAGCTGGTCCTCGAAGTGGACGCCGGCGGCGCCCGCCTCGATCATCGCCTTCATCAGCTCGAAGGCGTTCAGCGGGCCGCCGAAGCCGGCCTCGGCGTCGGCGATGATCGGCGCGAACCAGTGGGTGTCGCCCTTGCCCTCGGCCGTCTGGATCTGGTCGGCACGCTGCAGCGCGTTGTTGATGCGCTTGACCACCGCCGGGACCGAGTTGGCCGGATAGAGGCTCTGGTCGGGATACATCTGGCCGGCCAGATTGGCGTCGGCGGCGACCTGCCAGCCGGACAGGTAGATGGCTTCCAGGCCGGCCTTCACATGCTGCACCGCCTGATTGCCGGTGAAGGCGCCCAGCGTATGGACATAGGGGCGGGTGTGCAGCAGCTCCCACAGGCGGCGCGCACCCATCTCGGCCAGGGTGTACTCGATCTTGACGGAGCCCGACAGGCGACGGACGTCCTCCATCGTGTAGTCGCGCTTGATGCCGTCCCAGCGCTTCGCGTGGATCGCCTCAAGGTCGGCCTTGGCGGGGGCGCCGTGGTCGAGCGGTGACATCATCTCACTCCTTGTCCGTCGTCCGGTTGCTGTCGTCGCGTTCGTGCCGTTGCGGGTTCAGTGGGCCGCGGGTTCAGTGGTCCGCGGGGTCTGTGGTCCGCTACGTCTGTCGTCGGCGGCCGCTCCGCCGGTTCCCCTCCAGGCCCGGAAGGAAGCGGCGGTCCATTGGTGCGGCGCACACCCGGTAATAAGGCTGGCGGCGGGGAAGCGTTCAATTCTTTCCGGTACCGGCCGGGGCGTAAAATTGTGTTGCGGTCACGCTTGTGGACATCCGGGCTGTAAAGTTGTAAATTCTGTAAATAGTCAAGCCCCTGGAATCGCTGCGCTCCGGCGCCGCGGCGGACCCCGGGAGGGAGCCATGACCGAGAAGAAAGCGATGCTGGGCCACAAGGTCCGCCGGCTGCGCCGCGACCTGAAGCTGACCCAGGCCCAGATGGCGGACGAGCTGGGGATCAGCCCCAGCTATCTGAACCTGATCGAATCGAACCAGCGGCCCCTGACCGTGCCGCTGCTGCTGAAGATCGGCCAGATCTACGACGTGGACCTCTCCACCTTCGCCGAGACGGACGAGACCCGCCTCGTCGCCGGGCTGAAGGAGGTGTTCGCCGATCCGCTGTTCGAGACCAGCGACATCAAGAACCAGGACATGAAGGAGCTGGCGGCCGTCGCCCCCACCCTGGGGCAGGCGGTGGTGCAGCTCTACCGCGCCTACCGCGAGGCGCGGCAGGACCTCTCGGTCCTGGCCGAGAGCATGGCCGACGGCGACAAGCTCCAGACCCAGAGCGTGCAGGCCTTCCCGCAGGAGGAGGTGGGGGAGTTCTTCCAGGCCAATGCCAACCATTTCCCCGATCTGGAGATCATGGCCGAGAGCCTGTGGATCGACGGCGACCTGGATGCGGGCGACCTCTACGGCAGTCTGGCGACGCATCTCCAGAAGCGGCACGGCGTCCGGGTGAAGCTGATGCCGGTGGAGGTGATGGGCGGCACCGTCCGGCGCTACGACCGGCACTCCAAGCGGGTGCTGGTTTCGGAGATGCTGCCGCCGACCGGGCGCACCTTCCAGCTTGCCGCCCAGCTCGCCCTGCTGCGCCACCGCGACGTGCTGGACGGCATCGTGGAGCAGGGCGCCTTCGCCAGCGAGGAGGCGAAGCGGCTGGCCCTGATCGGGCTGGCCAGCTATTTCGCCGCGGCGGTGATGATGCCCTACGGCCGCTTCCTGGAGGCGGCGAAGGCGCTGCGCTACGACCTGGAAATCCTGATGCACCGCTTCGTCGCCAGCTTCGAACAGGTGGCGCACCGGCTGACGACCCTGCAACGGCCGGGGGCGAAGGGCGTGCCCTTCTTCTTCCTGCGCATCGACAATGCCGGCAACATCTCCAAGCGGTTCAGCGCCCTGCCCGCCTTCCACTTCGCCCGCTTCGGCAGCGCCTGCCCGCGCTGGAACGTGCATGACGCCTTCCGCATGCCGGGCGCGATCCAGACCCAGCTCGCGCAGCTCGCCGACGGGACCGTCTACTTCTCCGTCTCGCGGCGCGTGGTGAAGGCCGGCGGCGGCTGGAAGAACCCGGCCCGGCAGTTCGCCATCGCGCTGGGCACCGACATCGCCCATGCCGGCCAGCTCGTCTATGCCGACGGGGTGGACCTGCACAACAAGGCGGCGGCGACGCCGATCGGCGTCAACTGCCGCCTCTGCCCCCGGCTGGACTGCACCCAGCGCGCCTTCCCGCCGCTGAACCACCGGCTGGAGGTGGACGAGAACATCCGCGGCCTCAGCAGCTACGTGGCGGTGGGCGAGGTCTGACGCTCTTGGGTCCCCCGGCCGCCGCATGGTAGGATCACGGACCGCGGAGATGCCTGCCCCCGTGACGCTTGGCCCCGTGACGCTTGGCCCCGAGACGCTTGCCCGGAGACGCCCATGGCCGCGCCCGCCCGCAGCCCCCGGCACGACCCGCCCCGCATGACGGTGGCGGAATTCCTCGCGGCCCCGCTCGCCCCCGGCCGCCGCTGGGAGCTGATCGACGGCGCGCCGGTCTCCCAGGCCTCGCCGCATCAGGTCCATGGCCGGCTACAGTCCAGGCTGGCCCGTGCGCTGGGCCAGGCGCTGGACCGTCGCAATGCCCGCGACGGCACCCGTTGCGAGCCGGTGACGGAGGCGGGCATCCGTACCCGGCTGGACCCGGAGCACAATTACCGTGTCGCTGACCTTGCGGTCACCTGCGAGGAGACGGGACCGACCGCGCCGCCCTGGGTCGAGGCGCCGGTGCTGATCGTGGAGATCCTCTCCCCCGGCCAGGAGCGGGAGCAGCGGGCCAAGCTGCACCTGTTCGCCGCCCTGCCGACCGTGCGGGAGATCCTGTTCCTGGACAGCCGGGCCGTGCGGGCGGAACTGCACCGCCGCGCCCCCGATGGCGGCTGGCCGCCCGCGCCCGCCGTGCTGGCGGGGGAGGGGGCGGTGCTGCGGCTGGAGACGGCGGGGCTGGACCTGCCGCTCGCCCGCCTCTACGAGGGGCTGGGCCTGGAACCGGACAGCGATCCGGAGACGGCCGCCCCGACCGGCCCCGGCTGACACGGACCGTCCTTCCGGCTTGCCATCCCGCGGCGGAGCCGCCATTCCTGGGCGTCCGCTTCCGGACCCTGCCGGACCGGACGTCCTTTCAAGCCGGTTTTCCCATGCTGATCGTTCCCCATGCTGATCGCCCCCCATGTTGATCGCCATTGAAGGCATCGACGGTGCCGGCAAGCGGACGCTGACCGACGCCGTCGCCACGCTGCTGGCCGAGCGCGGCCTGACCTGTTCGGCCACCTCCTTCCCGCAGTACGGCCGCACCCGTGCCGCGCGCGGGGTGCAGGATCTGCTGAATCTGGGGCCGGAGGAGCTGGCCCGGATCGACCCGCGCGAGGCCGCCGCCTGGTACGCGCTGGACCGTTTCGAAAGCCGCGGCCTGCTGGCCGGGCTGCGCGCGGGCCACGACGTCGTGCTGATCGACCGCTGGATCGCCTCCAACATCGCCTACCAGCGCGCCCGCGCCCCCGCGGCGGAGGGGCCGGGGCTGGAGGCCTGGATCCTGTCGCTGGAGACGGGGCTCTACGGCCTGCCCGTGCCGGACGCCACGGTGCTGGTGGCAACGCCGGAGACGGCGGCGGCCGACCTGATCCGCCGCAAGGGCGGGCGCGACTACACGGACAAGGCGTTCGACGCGCTGGAGGCGAACCGCGCGCTCCAGGCGCGGGTGCTGGCCACCTACCACGATCTGGCGGCGCGCGGCGTGCTGGGGCGCTGGATCGTGCTGCACCCCGTCCGCGACGGTACCCTGCGCCCCCCCGCCGACCTCGCCGCCGAGGTCGTCGCGGCCCTGCTGCCGTAGCGGCAGACGCGATCGTTACCGGCCAGAATGTTCTTGCAATGTTCCGTTCCGGCCTTACTATTCCGGGTGGTTCACCGGCCCGGCCGGGGCGTCATGATCTGTGACATGACATGCGGGCATGACTTCGGCGCGCTTGCGGTCGCCATCCGCATGTAGTGTCATCCGCGCGTGTCGCCTCCATCATCTGGGGCGGGAAGTCAGGAGGCGGTTTTTATGACGGGTGAAGCGGCCATTGATCCGGGCAGGGACCTGCTGGCGTTCGCCGCGGGGCGGACGTTCAGCACCGTGCTCGCGGACCCGCCGTGGCGCTTCACGAACCGGACCGGGAAAATGGCGCCGGAGCATCGACGGCTGTCCCGGTACGGCACCATGACACTGGACGGGATCTGCGCCCTGCCCGTGCAGCGGATCGTCGCCCCCACGGCTCATCTCTATCTCTGGGTGCCGAACGCGCTCCTGCCCGAGGGCATCCAGGTCCTCCGCGCCTGGGGGTTCGAGTACAAATCCAACATCGTCTGGCACAAGATCCGGAAGGACGGGGGGTCGGACGGCCGTGGCGTCGGTTTCTATTTCAGGAACGTGACCGAACTCATCCTGTTCGGGGTCCGGGGCCGGAATGCCCGCACCCTTGATGCCGGCCGGACCCAGGTCAACTACATCGGGACGCGCAAGCGCGAGCATTCCCGCAAGCCCGACGAACAGTACGGCCTCATCGAATCGTGCAGTCCTGGCCCCTACCTCGAACTGTTCGCGCGGGGCACCCGCCCGAACTGGAGCGTCTGGGGCAATCAGGCCGATGAGAGTTACGAGCCGACCTGGACCACCTATTCGCACAATTCCGCGGCCGACCGCCGGCTAGCGGCCGCCGAATAGCGTCTCCACTCCGCCGCCGGCGGGGGACCCCGGCGCGTCGTCGCCGTCATCCACCCAGAGTTTCGGGGTAATGGCGAAGGTCAGCACGGGGCAGCCTCCGCCGCCGCCACCATCCAGCCGGGGCCACAGCTTCTCGTGATGGGTCGTGGAGTTGCCGTAGGAACTGCCCTTGCCCAGGGCGTCGAAGATCCGCTGAAGCTCGCTCGACCGCGTGACGATGACGCCGACATCAATCGCCCGCAGGTCGAACAGAAGGCGGAAATTGTTCAGGTCTCGGTCGTAGAACGGATCCTTGTTGTTCCATTCCACCTCCAGCGCGACCCGTCCCTTGACGCAGTCCACCTTGTGGGTCGGGCTCACATACTCGACCGAATCGATCCTGATCGACGTTTCGAACTTCTTCTCCACCCATCCGCGGGCCCGGAACGCTTCGTCCATGCCGCGGGAGATGGGGGAGCGGTTCTTCCCCGGCGCCACCACGTCCGAACGGTGCAGCCGGAAGGACCGCAGGACCTCCATGATCTCGGCCCATTCCTGCGGGCAGGCCGTGGCCAGGACCCCGGTCGCGTTCCGCCATTCTTTGACGTGGTAGAGATCCCGTAGATCGTCGGGAACCAGATGGACCGTGGACATCGGGCACGCCGTCACGTTTGCTGCAACCGGCCGGGCTTATACCCGTCCGGCGCGCAGTCCGCCAGCATCGCACTCAGCCGCTTCCGCGCCGCTTCGCCAGCGGGTGGTGCGTCTCCACCGTGCGGCGCAGGCGGTCGCCGGCGACGTGGGTGTAGATCTGGGTCGTGCCGATGTCGGCATGGCCCAGCATCTTCTGAACGCTGCGCAGGTCGGCGCCGTGGTCCAGCAGGTGGGTGGCGAAGCAGTGGCGCAGGACGTGCGGGCTGACCTTGCCCGGGTCCAGCCCGACCTCCAGCGCCAGCTCCTTCATCAACTGCCCGAAGCGCTGCCGGGTCAGCACGCCGGCGGCGCTGCGCGAGGGGAACAGCAGCCCCTGCTGCCGCGCCTCCCGCCCCGGCACCATGAAGTAGGGCCGGTCGGGCAGGCAGGCGGCCAGCGCCTCCTTGGCCGGCTGCGACAGCGGCACCATCCGTTCCTTGCCGCCCTTGCCGCGCACCACCAGCGCGCGGCCGTCGCGGGTCAGCGCCGCCAGCGGCAGGCCCACCAGTTCCGAGACGCGCAGGCCGGTGGCGTAGAGCAGTTCCAGCAGGGCCGTCAGCCGTCGCCCCTCCGGCCCGCCGCGCCGGGCCGCCCCCTCCAGCAGCAGGGCGACATCCGCCTCCGTCAGGATCTTCGGCAGGGAACGGCCCGGTTTCGGCCCGTCCAGCACGGCGGCCGGGTCCTCCGCCCGCAGCCCCTCCGACACCAGGAAACGGTAGTACTGGCGCAGTGCCGACAGCCGCCGCGCCACCGTCCGCCCGGCCGAGGGCGTCTTGCCGGTATCCCGGTGCAGATGCTCCAGATAGGCGCGCAGATCGTCGGTGGAGGCCCGGTCGAGCGCCGTGCCCCCGCGCCGGGCCGCCAGGAAGGCGGCGACGTCGCGCAGGTCGCGGGCATAGGCGTCACGCGTGTTGGCGGCGGCGCCGCGCTCGGCCACCAGCATGTCCAGGAAGGCGTCCACCCCGGGCGGCAGCGGCCGCGGCGGCGCCTTCGGCCGGCCGGGACGGGGCTTGCCGGCGCCCGCCATGGCGGTCACGGTCCCAGCAGCGCCAGGGCGGCCTCTGTGGCGACCCGCCGCCCGGCCTCGCCCAGCCCCGCTCCCGACAGGTGCAGGGCGGCATGGGTGGCGACCAGGGGCGGCACGCCCGCCGGCCCGTCCGTGCCCAGCAGGTGCAGCGCCAGCAGCGCCGCCTCCCCGGGCCGGCGCTCCGCGGCCGCGGCCTCCAGCCCGTACCACAGCGTCGGGTCGGGCAGCGCACCCCGCTCCGGCGGGTCGCCGGGGGCGGGCAGGGTGCGCAGCCGCCGGGCCGGATCGACCGGCACGCCCGAGGCCACCAGCAGGGTCAGCACGGCCCCGGCCTGACGCCGGGCGGTGGCATCCGCCTCCACACCGAACAGGTCCAGCCAGCCGTCAAGCTCCATCTCCCCCGGCGCGGACAGGCCGTTGATGGCGGCCAGCGGCCAGAGCAGCGCCCAGGCGGCCCGGGACGCCGGCCTGCCGGAAGCGGCCTCGGCGCGCACCAGATCGACCCAGGGCCGGGCCAGATCGGGGCGGCCCTGCACCAGGGCCAGCCGCGCCGCCGCCGGGGCCGCGGCCAGGGCGGCGGCCGTGGGCGGCAGCAGCCCGACCTGCTGCATCAGCAGATCGCCATAGCCGCCCGACAGCAGGGCCACGTCGCCGGCCGCCACCGCCCGGGCCAGCAGGGCGGGCCGGTCGGCGGGGGCCGGTTCTCCCTCCAGGGCGCGGACCAGCAGCGCCCGCGCCTCCGCGCCCTTGCGCCGGCCGGCGGCGGACACCGGGTCCTTCAGGTCCTCCGGCGTCACCTTCACCGCCCGGTAGACCTGGGCGAGATCGCGGCCGGACAGGGTGCCCAACACCGCCGCCCGCTCCGCTGCCGCCAGCCGCACGGCCAGGGGCGTGTCCGTCGCCTGGGCCACCGCGGCCAGGGCGGCGGGGCTGTCCACCGTCACCTCGCCGGCGAAGCCGCGCCCCGCGGCGCGGATCAGGGCGAGCTGCGGCAGCGTCGGCTGGGCGATGCCCTTCACGGGCGCCTTGGTCCCGGCCGCTGCCCCTTCGGCAAGGCGGAAGAACAGGTCGTCCTTCTCCCCCTGCTCGCGCAGCAGGTCGATCCCCAGGGTCACGCCGCCCGCCTGCCCGGCGCGGACCTGGCAGGCGATCTGCACCTTCTGCCATTCCGGATGGCGGAAGCGGGCCAGCAGGTCCGGCGCCTTGGTACAGGCAGCCTCGGCGGCCGCGGCGTCGCCGGCCAGGAGCTGGGTCAGCATCCAGGCGCGGGCAGCGTCCTCATCCTCCAGGGCGGCGGGGGCGGCATCGGCCAGGGCGGCCGCCGCGGCGGCGTCGCCCGTGCGGGCCAGCGCCTCCAGCCGCAGCGCGGTCAGGCCGCGCGGCCCGCCCTCGCCCCGGGGCGGCACGGCGCGGCTCAGCAGCAGCCGGCGGGTCAGGTCGCGCGCGGCGCCCGAGGCCATGCGGTCCGGCAGCCCGGTCAGCAGCCGCTCCACCGCGGCCCGCGGGGTCGCGGACCAGAGGTCGGCGGGCAGCCCGCCCGACGCGGGGTCCAGCGTGCCGCCGGCATCGGCCGACAGGGTGCCCAGCGTCTCCACCTCGATGCCCGCGGGGGCGCGGCCGACGGACACCTCCGGTCCCGGCTCCGGCAGGGGGGGGCGGAAGAAGCTGTCCCCCTGGGGCGGCGGTCCCAGCCGCATCGGCCCGCCGGTCGGCGGCGGCCGGGATGCCGGCACCTGGGCCGCGGCGGCAGCGGGCAGTGCCAGGGCGGCGGGCAGGGCGACAGCCCCGGCCAGCAGCAGGGCGGCCAGCCGGCGGGCGCGGGGGGCGGGGGGCTCAGCCGCCGAAGCGTTCATTGGGGATCACCCGTTCGACCGGCGCCGCGGGCGGCGGCATGTCCCAGGTCGCAAGGAAGACGACACCGCCGATGACGAGGATCAGCAGCAGCAGCACGAGGATCTGGATCAGCTTGCTCATGACTCGGTACGTTGGTCGCGGACACCGTTCCCGGTGCGGGGGACCCCGGCCGCGGGGATGGACAGAACGCGGCCGGGTGCTTAAGGATCGCAGCCGGGGTGCCATCCTGGACCGGGACCGTGGCGGTTCCGCGGCGGCCCCGACCGGAGCCCGAAGCCCGGACCTGGCAGCCCGACCGGAGAGACGCCGCATGCCTCGCCCCGCCCGCACTCTACCGTCCGCCTTCCGGCGTGGCAACGCCACCTCCGGCGGCGCCCGGCGGGAGGGCTGAGGGCATGGCGCAGCATCCTGCCTTCGTCCCGCCCCGGACCCTCGTGCTCGTCGGCCTGATGGGGGCGGGCAAGACCAGCATCGGCAAGCGGCTGGCGGCCAAGCTGCACCTGCCCTTCGTCGATGCCGACCATGAGATCGAATCGGCCGCCGGTTGCACCATCCAGGAAATCTTCGACCGCTTCGGCGAGGCCCAGTTCCGCGACGGCGAGCGGCGCGTGATCGCGCGCCTGCTGGAAGGACAGGTCCGGGTGCTCTCCACCGGCGGCGGCGCCTTCATGCACCCGGAGACGCGCGCCCTGATCCGCGAGCGCGGCCTGTCGGTCTGGCTGCGCGCGCCGCTGGACCTGCTGGTGGCGCGCACCGGCCGGCGCGACAACCGGCCGCTGCTGAAGCAGGGCAACCCGCGCGACATCCTGGCGGCCCTGATGGCGCAGCGCTATCCCGTCTATGCCGAGGCGGACATCACCGTGGACAGCGACGAGCGCCCGCCGGAGGAGACGGCCGAGCGGGTGCTGGCGGCGCTGCGCCACCATCTCGCGGCGGCGGCCGTGCCGGCGGACGGCGCGGTGCAGACGGACGGTCGGGGACGGGACGCATGACGACGACGGACGGCAAGGCGGCGGACGGCAGGGCGGAAGACGGCACGGCGACGGGCGGCACGGCCACCGTGCGGGTGGATCTCGGCGCGCGCAGCTACGACATCCTGATCGGCCCCGGCCTGATCGCCCGGGCGGGGCGCCTCATCGCGGACCGGCTGCCCGGCCGGCCGCTCCTGGTGCTGACCGACGCGACCGTCGCCGGGCACCATCTCCGCCCCCTGCTGGACGGGCTCGCCGCCGCCGGGGCCGCGGTGGCGGAGCCTCTCGTGGTGCCGGCGGGCGAGGCGACCAAGGAGATGGGCCGGCTGTCCGAGGTGATGGACGGGCTGCTGGCCCGCGGCATCGAGCGCCGTTCCGTCCTGGTGGCGCTGGGCGGCGGCGTCGTCGGCGATCTGGGCGGTTTCGCCGCCGCCATCGCGCTGCGCGGCATCGACTTCGTGCAGGTGCCGACCACGCTGCTGGCGCAGGTGGACAGTTCGGTCGGCGGCAAGACGGGGGTGAACTCCCGCCACGGCAAGAACCTGATCGGCGCCTTCCACCAGCCCCGGCTGGTGCTGGCCGACACGGCCGCGCTCGACACCCTGCCGCGGCGGGAACTGCTGGCCGGCTATGCCGAGGTGGTGAAGTACGGGATGATCGACCGGCCGGACTTCTTCGACTGGCTGGAGGCGCACGGGCCGGCCGTGCTGGACGGCGACGCGGCGGCGCGCGCCCACGCCATCCGCGTGAGCTGCGAGGCCAAGGCCGCCATCGTGGCGGCGGACGAGACGGAAAGCGGCCTGCGCGAGCTGCTGAACCTGGGCCACAGCTTCGGCCATGCGCTGGAGGCGGAGGCCGGCTACGGCAGCGCGCTACTGCACGGGGAGGCCGTCGCCATCGGCATGGTGATGGCCTTCGACCTGTCGGTGCGGATGGGGCTCTGCCCGGCGGCGGATGCCCGGCGCCTGCGCGACCATCTGGCGGCCGCCGGGCTGCCGGTGACGGCGGCCCCGCTCCGGGCCGCCCTGCCCGGCGGCGACTGGAGCCCCGCCCGCCTGCTCGCCCACATGGCGAAGGACAAGAAGGTGAAGGATGGCCGCCTGACCTTCATCCTGGCCCGCGGCATCGGCCGCGCCTTCCGCTGCCGGGACGTGGCCCAGGCCGACGTCGCCGCCGTGCTGGCGGAGAGTCTGGCCGGGTAGGGCGGGACCTATTCCGCGGCCAGCGCCCGGCGCACGGCGTCCGGGTCGTTCCCGATCACCCTCAGATAGGCCCGCGCCGCCGTGTCCGGTCGGCGGCGGCCCTGCCGTCCGTCCGGCGTTTCCTTTCCCGCGCGTCTCCGCGATAGTGGCGCCGCCGTTCCGCCGTCACCGCCGTGAAGGGGCCCCATGGACCTGACGCTCTGGCTCACCGTTGCCGGCATCCTCGTGCTGCTGGTGCTCTCCGCCTTCTTCTCGGGGTCGGAGACGGCGCTCACCGCCGCTTCGCGCGCCCGGCTGCACCAGTTGGCGCAGGAAGGCGACCGCCGCGCCCGCATGGTGCAGGACCTGCGCGAGCACAAGGACCGGCTGATCGGCGCCATCCTGCTGGGCAACAACCTCGTCAACATCCTGGCCTCCTCGCTCGCCACCTCGGTGCTGATCGTGCTGGTGGGGGAGGCGGGGGTGGCCGTGGCCACCCTGGCCATGACCCTGCTGATCCTGATCTTCTCCGAGGTGCTGCCGAAGACCTATGCGCTGCACTATGCCGACCGTGCCGCCCTGGCCGTGGCGCCGACGCTGCGCCTCGTCGTCCGGCTGCTGGCCCCGGTGACGCTGGCGGTCACGGCGATCGTGCGGCTGGTGCTGCGGGCCCTGGGCGCCGACGTGCAGAATGTCACGGTCGGCGACCATGCGGACGAGCTGCGCGGCTACATCGAGCTGCACCGCGGCCCGGAGGAGGAGGTGCGGCACGAGCGCGCCATGCTGCGCTCCATCCTCGACCTCGCCGATGTCGAGGTGCTGGAGATCATGACCCACCGGCGCAACCTGGTGATGGTGGACGCCAGCCAGCCGGCCGAGCGCATCGCGGAGGAGGTGCTGGAATGCCCCTTCACCCGTGTGCCCCTGTGGGAGGGCAACCCCGACAACATCGTCGGCGTCCTGCACGTCAAGGCGCTGCTGCGGGAGCTGCGCAACCGCGGCGGGGCGGCCGGCGGAATCGACGTGAAGGCCATCGCCGCCACGGCCTGGTTCATCCCCGACACCACCACCCTGTTCGACCAGCTCCAGGCGTTCCGCCAGCGGCGGGAGCACTTCGCCCTGGTGGTGGACGAGTACGGCAGCCTGATGGGCATCGTCACCCTGGAGGACATCCTGGAGGAGATCGTCGGCGACATCACCGACGAGCTGGACGTGGCCGTGGCCGGCGTGCGGCCGCAGCCCAACGGCACCTACATCGTGGACGGCTGGGTGACGATCCGCGACCTGAACCGGGAGTTCGAATGGGGCCTGCCGGACGAGCAGGCCTCCACCATCGCCGGCCTCGTGCTCTACGAGGCGCGGCGCATCCCCGAGGTCGGGCAGGCCTTCAGCTTCCACGGTTTCAAGTTCGAGATCCTGCGCCGGCAGCGCCATCAGATCACGGCGCTGCGCATCACCCCGCCCGAGCATCTGCGCCCGCACCTGCCGCCGGTGGCGCCGCCGCGGCCGCTTCCCCCGCCGGCTTCGCCGGCCGCTTCCACCCCGCCGGCCGAACGGGCGTGACCGGGCGCGGCCCCTGACCACGGCATCCGCGGAGCGGTCGCGCGCGGACGGGCCGCGGCCGCCCGCTTGCCCGGTCCGGGCGGGCCGCCGATATTGACTGCTCCCGCAATCCGGTGAGCCCCGATGCCGCTGTCCCCGCCTGCCGAGCGCGAGCCCGTCCACACCCGCACCGTCACCTGCCGCGGCTACCGCCGGGCGGACGGGCTGTGGGACATCGAGGGCCATCTGGTCGATACCAAGAGCTACGCCTTCGACAACGCCTGGCGCGGCCGGCTGGAGCCGGGAATGCCGGTGCATGAGATGTGGGTGCGGCTGACCGTGGACGACGGGATGCAGGTCCGGGCGGTGGAGGTGACCACCGACGCCAGCCCGTTCGAGGTCTGTCCCGCCATCGTCCCCAGTTTCCAGCGGCTGGTCGGGCTGCGCATCGCCAGCGGCTGGACCCAGGCGGTGAAGGAGCGGCTGGGCGGGGTCAAGGGCTGCACCCATCTGGTCGAGCTGCTGGGTCCCGTCGCCACTACCGCCTTCCAGACCATCTATCCCTATCTCTCCCGGCTGGCGCCGGACCGGCCGGCGGGGGCCGGGTCCGCGCCGCCCCGGCGCCCGCCGCTGCTGAACACCTGCCACGCCTTCGCCAGCGACGGGCCGGTGGTGAAGCAGCGCTGGCCGGAGTTCTACACCGGCCCCGATGCCGGCCCCGCAGATAAGGCCCCCGCAGATACCGGCCCCGTCGGCGGCGACCCTGCCGGTTCCGACCGGGGCATGTCGCCGCCGCCCGTTGCCGCCACCGGCACCCGCCGGTAAGCTCGATCCCCACGCGAAAGGGTCAGCGGGCCAGGACCATGCATCTCACCACCCTCGACCACCTCACCGGCTTCCGCATCGTGCGCCAGCTCGGCCTCGTCCAGGGCTCCACGGTCCGCTCCAAGCATCTCGGCCGCGACCTGATGGCCGGGCTGAAGACCCTCGTGGGGGGCGAGCTGGTCGGCTACACCGAGCTGCTGAACGAGGCCCGGGCCGAAGCGGTGGAGCGCCTCCAGATCGCGGCGCGGCAGGCCGGGGCGAACGCCGTGGTGGGGATGCGCTTCGGCTCCACCTCCATCGCCGACGGTGCTGCCGAGATCCTGGTCTACGGCACCGCCGTGGTGGTGGAGCCGGCCGCGCAGGGCGCGGCCCATGCCGATTCCGTCGCTTGATTTCCTGACCGCCGCCCTCATCGCGCTGGCGCTCGCCCTGCCGCTGCTGGCGGTCGGGGCGGCGATCGAGCTGCGCCAGTACCGCCGTCTCGCCACCCGCAGCGACGCCTGGACGGTCGGCCTCTTCGCCGACGGGGCGGCCGGCGGCGACCGGCCGGAGGAGCTGGGACTCGTCTCGGCCTGCGTCACCCTGTCGCCCTCCCCCCTGGGCCAGCTCCAGGTGCTGGTCCGCCGGCTGATCGGCGGCCGGGTCGCGGTGCGCCACCGGCTGGCCGACCGCACCCGGCGCGAGGTGCTGCTGCGCCTGCGCGAGGCGGCGCACGCCCGGGGGGCCACGGCCGTGCTGGGCGTGCGGCTGACGGATGTGCGGCTGGGCACCGGCATGGTGGCGCAGATCGCCTATGGTACGGCCATCCGGGGCACGGCCATCCGGGGCACGGCCGCGGATGGCGGGCCGGCCGGCCCGGCGGAGGCCCTGGGCTCGCCGTCGCCCCGGCCCTGGCTGCTGGTCGGGCTGGTTGCGGCGGGCACGCTCGCCGCCGTCGTGGGCGCCCTGGTCGTGCCGGGGCTGGAACGGCTGGCCGAGGACTTCCCGGCGCTGGGCCGGCTGCTGCGGCTGCTGCCCTTCCTCTGATCCCCCTGCCGCCTCCGCCGCAAGCGGGAAGCGGGCAACGCGACGCAGGTCGGCCGATGCGGCTGCGGCACACTCCGTTCTGGCACCGGGGGGTGGGCTGTGGTAAGCACCGCGCCTTGGTCCCCCTACCACTCCCGACCGATGCACTTCCTGGAATTCGAGAAGCCGATCGCGGACCTCGAGGGTAAGATCGAGGAACTTCGCACCCTGACCGACGGTGGCGACATCAACATCGCCGACGAGGTCAAGAAGCTGCAGGAGAAGGTCGACAAGCTCCTGCGCTCGACCTATGCGAAGCTCACTCCCGCCCAGAAGGTGCAGGTCGCCCGGCACCCTGAACGGCCGCACTGCCTGGACTACATCCAGCGCCTGATCACCGATTTCACGCCGCTGGCAGGCGACCGGCTGTTCGCCGAGGACCGCGCCATCGTCGGCGGGCTGGGCCGCTTCCGCGGCCGCAGCGTCGTCGTCATCGGGCAAGAGCGCGGCCACGACACCGAAAGCCGCGTGCGGCACAATTTCGGCATGGCGAAGCCGGAGGGCTACCGCAAGGCGCAGCGCCTGCTGCAGCTCGCGGACCGCTTCCGGCTGCCCGTCGTCACGCTGGTGGACACGGCCGGCGCCTTCCCCGGCGTCAGCGCGGAGGAGCGCGGTCAGGCCGAGGCCATCGCCAGGTCCATCGAGACCTGCCTGCGGCTGAAGGTGCCGCTGGTCTCCGCCGTGATCGGCGAGGGCGGGTCTGGCGGCGCCATCGCCATCGCCACGGCGGACCGGGTGCTGATGCTGGAGCACGCGATCTACAGCGTCATCAGCCCGGAGGGCTGCGCCTCGATCCTCTGGCGCTCCGCCGCCAACGCCTCCGACGCGGCGCAGGCGCTGCGGCTGACGGCGCAGGACCTGAAGGAGCTGGGCGTCATCGACCGCGTGGTGATGGAGCCGGTGGGCGGCGCCCACCGCCGCCGGGAGGAGATGATCGCCACCCTCGGCAACGCGATCGAGGACGCGCTGGACGATCTGCGCGAACAGGACGGCGCCACCCTGCGCCTGAACCGCCGCCAGAAGTTCCTGGACATAGGCCAGAAGGGCCTGGGCTGAGCCCCCGGTTGAAGGGGCCGGCCGGCTGCCTTATCCTGTCCGCATGGACAGGGAAACCGCGCTGCGCCTCCTCCGGAAGGAAGCTGTGCCGTTGCGGCGGCGCGGCGTGGCGGCGCTCTATCTTTTCGGGTCCACCGCGAGGGACGAGGCGGGGCCGGACAGCGATGTGGACCTGTTCCTGGACTATCGGCCCGGTGCCGGTTTCTCCCTGATCGACCTGATCGAGATCGAGCAGCACCTGGAAACGGTGCTGGGGCGCCGCGCGGACCTGACAACCCGGGGCGGCCTGCACCCGGTGCTCGCTCCCGCCATCCTGCGGGAGGCCAGACGGGTCTTCTGATGCCGCGATCCGGTCATCTCCGGCTGCTCGATATCCGCGACGCGATCAGGGGCGTTCAGGACACCGTGGCCGGGGTGGACCTTGCAGGCTACACCGCCAGTTGGCAGATGCAGCGTGCCGTCGAACGGGGCCTGGAGATCATCTCGGAATCGAGCCGCCATGTCCCGGCCGATGTCAAGGCGCGCCATCCGGAAATCCCCTGGAAGGCGATCGCCGCGATCGGGAACCATCTCCGGCACGAATACCACCATGTCGAGCCGGCGATCATCTGGGAGATCGCCACGTCCAGGCTGGCGGCGCTGGCGGGCGTGATCGAGGCCGCGCTGCGGGAGCCCCGCCCCGACCCGGACGGATAGCGCGGGAGGGATGTGCAGAACCCCGAAATACGAAGGGCCGGAGCATCGCTGCTCCGGCCCTTCGTGTTTCCTGCCCGGTCCCGGGCGCGCCTGTCAGCGCGCCTGACCTTGACCTCTGGCGCGCCGTCAGCGCGCCTGGCCGTGACAGTGCTTGTACTTCTTGCCGCTGCCGCAGGGGCAGGGGGCGTTGCGCGGGGTGTTGCGCCAGGATTCCGGCGTGTCGCGCTCCAGCGTCTCGGCCACCGGCAGGGCGCCGGCGCCGTAGGCCTGGGGCCGCAGCCGCTGGTCGTCGGCCCGGCGCACCATACCCGGGGGCAGGGCCTCGGCCCCGGCCGGGACCAGCGCCGGGTCCTCGCGGGTCAGCTCGCCCACGGGCTCCGGCGGCGTCGGCAGGTCGGCGTCGGCCTGCCGGACCTGGACATGCATCAGCACGGTGGTGACCTGCTCGCGCAGGCTCGCCAGCATCGTCTCGAACAGCCCGAAGGCCTCGCGCTTGTACTCGTTCAGCGGGTCGCGCTGGGCATAGGCGCGCAGATTGATGCCCTGGCGCAGATGGTCCAGGTTCAGCAGGTGGTCCTTCCACTGCTGGTCCAGGATCTGCAGCAGCAGGCTCTTCTCGATGGAGCGCATCAGGGTGGCGCCGTAGGCCGCCTCCTTCTCCGCCATCGTCTCGTCGGCGAAACGGGTCAGGCGCTCGACGATCTCCGCGTCGGCGATGCCTTCCTCCTTGGCCCACTCCTTGACCGGAAGGTCCGCGCCCAGGACGCGCATCACCTCCTCGTGCAGCTGGTCGGTGTTCCACTGCTCGGCATAGGCGTTCGGCGGGATGGCCTTGGACACCATCTCCTGGATCACCTCGTGCCGCATGGACACGACGGTGTCCTGGACGTCCTCGGCATCCATCACGTCGCGGCGCTGCTCATAGACGACCTTGCGCTGGTCGTTCATCACGTTGTCGTACTTGAGCAGGTTCTTGCGGATATCGAAGTTGTGCGCCTCCACCTTGGTCTGCGCCTTCTCCAGCGCTTTGTTGATCCAGGGGTGGATGATCGCCTCGCCCTCCTGCAGGCCCAGCTTCTGGAGCATGCCGTCCAGGCGCTGGCTGCCGAAGATGCGCATCAGGTCGTCTTCCAGCGACAGGAAGAACTTCGAGGCGCCGGGGTCGCCCTGACGGCCGGAGCGGCCGCGGAGCTGGTTGTCGATGCGGCGGCTCTCGTGCCGTTCGGTGCCGACGACATAGAGGCCGCCGGCCTTCAGAACCACCTCCTTCGCCGCCGCGATCTCATCGCGGATGCGGGCGATGGCGGCCTCGCGCTCCGGCCCCTCGGGCAGGTCGGACAGCTCGTGCTCGATGCGCATTTCAAGATTGCCGCCGAGCTGGATGTCCGTGCCGCGGCCGGCCATGTTGGTGGCGATGGTCACCGCCCCCGGCCGGCCGGCCTGGGCGACGATGTACGCCTCCTGCTCGTGGTAGCGGGCGTTCAGGACGTTGTGCGGGACCTTCTTCTTCTTCAGGAAATCCGACAGCAGCTCCGACTTCTCGATGGAGACGGTGCCGACCAGCACCGGCTGCTGCCGGGCACGGCACTCCTCGATCAGGGTGATGATCGCCGCGTACTTCTCGTCCGCCGTGCGGTAGACCTCGTCGTCCTGGTCCTTGCGCCTGACCGGCAGGTTGGTCGGCATGTCCACGACGGGCAGGCCGTAGATCTCCATGAACTCCGCCGCCTCGGTCATGGCGGTGCCGGTCATGCCGGCCAGCTTGGGGTAGAGGCGGAAGTAGTTCTGGAAGGTGATGGAGGCCAGCGTCTGGTTCTCGCGCTGGATGGTCACGCCCTCCTTCGCCTCCAGGGCCTGATGCAGCCCCTCGGAGTAGCGGCGGCCTTCCATCATGCGGCCGGTGAACTCGTCGATGATGACGACCTTGTCGTCCTTGACGATGTAGTCCACGTCGCGGGTGAACAGCTTGTGCGCCCGGAGCGCCTGATTGACGTGGTGGACCAGGGTGACGTTGTGGATGTCGTACAGGTCGCCGGTCTTCAGCAGCCCGATCTCGATCAGGCGCTGCGCCACCTTCTCGGTGCCGCCTTCGGTCAGGCTGACGGCGCGCGCCTTCTCGTCCTTCTCGAAGTCGCCGTCCTGCACCGTCTCCCGCACCACCTTGTCCAGGGCGATGTACAGTTCGGAACTGTCGGTGGAGGGGCCGCTGATGATCAGCGGGGTGCGCGCCTCGTCGATCAGGATCGAGTCGACCTCGTCCACGATGGCGAAGTTGAAGGGCCGCTGGACCATGTCGGCCAGCCGGTACTTCATGTTGTCGCGCAGATAGTCGAAGCCGAACTCGTTGTTCGTGCCGTAGGTGATGTCCGCGGCATAGGCGGCGCGCCGCTCGGCATCGTCCAGCCCGTGCACGATGCAGCCGACGGACAGGCCCAGGAAGCGGTAGATCTGGCCCATCCAGCCGCTGTCGCGCTTGGCCAGATAGTCGTTCACGGTGACGACGTGGACGCCCTTGCCCTCCAGCGCGTTCAGATAGACTGCCAGCGTGGCGACCAGCGTCTTGCCTTCGCCGGTGCGCATCTCGGCGATCTTGCCGGTGTGCAGCACCATGCCGCCCATGAGCTGCACGTCGAAGTGCCGCTGGCCCAGGGTGCGCTTGGCCGCCTCGCGCACGGTGGCAAAGGCGTCGGGCAGGATGTCGTCGAGCGTTTCGCCCTTCGCCAGCCGGTCGCGCAGCCAGTCGGTGCGCATCTGCAGTTCCGCGTCGGACAGGCCGGTCAGCTTGGGCTCGATCGCGTTGATGGCTTCGACCTGCTTCCGCAGGCCCTTCACCACGCGGTCGTTCGCGTTGCCGAACAGCTTGCGGGCAATGGCACCGAACATGAAGACCTCGGGACTCTTGAAGACGCTGCGCACGGGACCGGCCGCGCGAGGCTGTCACATGGGACCGCGCGCCGTCCCGGTCAACGCGCGCCCGGCCAACACGCGAGACAGCACCCCGGCGGCCGGGCGGCAGGGGGGGGACGGTACGGGCGCGGACCATACCATGATCGCGCCATTTTCCAATTGCCTTGATGCCGCTGCCCGGTGCCGCCGCTTGCCCGGGGCGGGCCGGCATGCTTTAACCGCTGGCGCGCATCCCGGGCGCGACCCGGGCGTCCGTCAACCCGGTTGGTCAGCAAGAACTCGCGCGAAGGAACGCCAAGGCATGATTTCGAAGAAGGTGCGCGCCGCGATCGCCGCCGCGGCACTGGGCACCGTGGCGACGGTGGCGATGGGCCAGAGCCCCCTCCTTGCCCAGGAGGCGAAGCCGGCCGCCCAGGCCCCCGCCGGACAGGCTGACGACAACCCGGTCGTCGCCCGCGTCAACGGCAAGGAGATCCGCCGGACCGAGGTGCTGGCCGCGTTGCAGCAGCTCCCGCCGCAGGTGCAGCAGCTTCCGCTCCCCATGGTCTACCCGGCCGTGCTGGAGCAGGTGGTCAACGCCCATCTGGTGACCCAGGCCGGCTTCAAGGACAAGCTCCAGGACACCACCGAGGTGAAGCAGCGCCTGAAGGCCGCTGAGGAGCGATTCGTCCAGGAGGCGTTCCTGAAGAAGGCCATCGACGCGAAGATGTCCGACGCCCTGGTCAAGAAGAAGTTCGACGAGTGGCTGAAGGAGAATCCGCCGCAGGATGAGGTGCGCGCCCGCCACATCCTGGTCCAGACCAAGGAAGAGGCCGAGGCCCTGATCAAGCAGATCAAGGGCGGCGCCGACTTCAACAAGCTGGCCGCGGATCAGAAGATCGACACCGCCGCCGCGCAGCAGCAGGGCGATCTGGGCTACTTCACCAAGGACCAGATGGTGGAACCCTTCGCCAAGGCAGCCTTCGCCATGAAGCCGGGCGATGTCAGCCAGACCCCGGTGGAGACGCAGTTCGGCTGGCACGTCATCAAGGTCGAGGACAAGCGCAAGCAGACCCCGCCGACCTATGAGGAGGCGGCGCCGGAGCTGCGTCAGGTGGTGGCGCAGGACATCGCCGGCGACGTGGTGGAAGGGCTGCGCAAGCAGGCGAAGGTGGAGATGTTCGGCATCGACGGCGGCCCGATGCCGCCGCCGCCGGCCCCGCCCGCCGGCAACGGTGCGGCCAAGCCGGCCGGCAAGGACGGCAAGTAGGCCAGAGGCTGACGGTCTTCGGGCTGACAGGCCCCAGGCTGACAGAGACGACAGGGCGGACGCGGGCGACCGCGCCCGCCCTTTTCTTTTCCGGTTCCAGCGGCACCGGACGCCTGCCGGCCTGCGCCTGTGTCAGCGCCGGCATGCGCCGGGCGTCGGGGTTCCGGGCCGTGGCGGGGCACCCGGCCCTTGACCTCCTCCCGCCCCATCGGCTTCATGGCCGCGCTTCCCGAGATCGGAGCCGTTCCATGTCGTCCAAGGTTTCGCCGCTGGCGCCCGCTTCCTTTCCGCAGCTTCCCCCCGTGGCGGGGGTCCGTCTGGCCGCCGGGCGATGTGGCATCCGCTACAAGACCCCGCGGGACGAGACCATGGTCGCCCTGTTCGAACCGGGCACGACCGTGGCCGGCGTGCTGACCCGTTCGCTCACCGCCTCGGCGCCGGTCCACCGCTGCCGGCGCTCGCTGGCCGGCGGCAGCATCCGCGCGCTGGTGGTCAATGCCGGCAACTCCAACGCCTTCACCGGCAAGGCCGGGGAGGCGTTCGTGGACGCCACCGTCGCGGCGGCGGCCCGGCTCGCGGGCTGCGACCCGTCGGAGGTGTTCACCGCCTCCACCGGCGTGATCGGCCAGCCCATGCCGGCCGACCTGATCGCCCGCCACCTGCCGGCGATCTGGCCGACGCTGGGGCCGGCGCAGGGCGGCGCCTGGGAGACGGCGGCGCGCGCCATCATGACCACCGACACCTTCCCCAAGGGCGCCTTCGCCGTGGCGGAGATCGACGGGGTGCCGGTGACCGTGGCCGGCTTCGCCAAGGGCAGCGGCATGATCGCGCCCGACATGGCGACGATGCTGGGCTTCCTCTTCACCGACGCGGCCATCGCTCCGGCGGCGTTGCAGCGCCTGCTGGCGCGGGCGACGGAGCGGAGCTTCAACTCCATCACGGTGGACGGCGACACTTCCACCTCCGACACGGTGATCCTGGCCGCCACCGGCAAGGCCGCCCATGCCCCGGTGACCGAGGCCAGCGACCCGCGCCTGGACGGGTTCCGCGCGGCGCTGGAGGCGGTCTGCCTCGACCTCGCGCAGCAGATCGTGCGCGACGGCGAGGGGGCGACCAAGTTCGTCACCCTGCGCGTCACCGGGGCGGAGAGCCATGCGGCGGCCAAGCGGGTGGCGCTGACGGTCGCCAACTCGCCGCTGGTGAAGACCGCCGTGGCCGGCGAGGACGCCAACTGGGGCCGCATCGTCGCCGCCGTCGGCCGCGCCGGCGAGCGGGCCGAGCGCGACCGGCTGGTCATCGCCATCGGCGGCGTTCCGATCTGCCGCGACGGCATGGAGGTGCCCGGCTACGACGAGGCGCCGGTCGCCGCCCACATGAAGGGCACGGAGATCGGGATCGACATCGACCTGGGCGTCGGCCAGGGCGAGGCCACGGTCTGGACCTGCGACCTGACCCACGGCTACATCGACATCAACGGCAGCTACCGGAGCTGACGGGGTGGGCGCGCCCGGCCCGTCCGCAGGCGGCTCTTCCCAAGGGGGGCCTCCCCTCGGGCCTGCCGGCGTGCTGGAGACGGCGCGGCTGTCGCTGCGGCCGCTCGTCGAGGCGGACCTGCCGGCGCTGATCGACGGTGTCGGCCGCCCGGAGGTGGCGCGCTGGCTGATCCGGGTGCCGCATCCCTATACCGAGGCCGACGCCCGCGCCTGGCTGCGTGTCTGCACCACCGCGGGCGCGGCGGGCACCCTGCTGCACCGGGTGGCGCTGCCGCGCGGGGGCGACCGCATCGTCGGTGCCGTCAGTCTGGTCCGCAGCCGGGCCGACGCACCGGAGGCGGAGCTGGGCTACTGGCTGGCGCCGGAGGTCTGGGGCCGCGGCTACGGCACGGAGATGGCCTCGGCCCTCGTGGCGGCCGGCTTCCGCGACCTCGGCCTGATCGCGGTGCGGGCGGCGGCGGAGCCGGGCAACACCGCCTCCAACCGGGTGCTGGCCAAGGCCGGGCTGATGCTGGAACGGGTCGATCCGGCGCACGACCGCGGGCTGCGCGGCCCGCCGGGGCCGGCCAATCTGTGGCGGATCACGCGGACGGAATGGGAGAGGATGCATGGCCGCTGAGGGCGATACCCCCTGCTGGCAGGAGGAGGTGCGGTCGCTGCCGCCGGTCCGCACGGTGCTGGTCGTCGCCGCCGCCCTGGTGGACGTGGACGGCCGCGTGCTGCTGGCCCAGCGCCCGCCCGGCAAGTCGCTCGCCGGGCTCTGGGAGTTCCCCGGCGGCAAGGTGCACGAGGGCGAGACGCCGGAGCAGGCCCTGGTCCGCGAGCTGCGGGAGGAGCTGGGCATCGACACGGCGTCGAGCTGTCTCGCCCCGCTGACCTTCGCCAGCCACCGCTATGACGGCTTCCACCTGCTGATGCCGCTCTATGCCTGCCGCGTCTGGAAGGGCGAGCCGACGCCGCAGGAGGGGCAGGCGCTGGCCTGGGTGCGGCCGGCGCGGATGCGCGACTATCCGATGCCGCCGGCCGACCTGCCGCTGGTGGCGATGCTGCGCGACCTGCTGTAGTGCCGCCCCTGTCGTCGTGCTGCCCCGTCAGGTCCCGTCCGGCCTGACGCCGGTGCCGATCTCCTCCGTCCGCAGGGCGTCGGCCAGCCGGGCGTCGGCGCTGCCGCGGCGGGCCGGCTGCTGCTGCACGCCCGGATCGGGCGCCCAGCCGGCCAGGTACAGCACCTGGAAGGTCGCCGGCACGGTGCCGTCCGGCTCCCGGAACAGCTCGCCGTAACGGTCCAGCGCGCGGGCCAGCACGGCCGGCCGGGTCGGCCGCTTCAGCCGGTCCAGCACGGCGTTCGTCTCGCCCATGCCGCGCAGGTCGCGGATCAGGCGCAGCGGGTCGGGATAGGAGACCGTCAGCGTGTCGCTGTCCGCCACCGGCAGGGCGAAGCCGGCCCGCTGCAACAGGCCCGCGGCGTCGCGCAGCCCGGCCATGGGGCTGACCCGCGGGCTGACGCCGCCCGCCGTCTCCGCCTCTGCCTCCAGCAGCGCCCGGCGCAGCTCGATCAGCGTGTCGCCGCCCAGCATGGCGGCCAGGAACAGCCCGTCCGGCCGCAGCGCGCGGCGGATCTGGAGCAACGCGCCGGGCAGGTCGTTGACCCAGTGCAGGGACAGGTTGCTGACCACCAGATCCAGGCTGGCCGGCGCCAGCGGCAGGAACTCCTCGTCCGCGGCCAGGGCGGGTCCGCCCGTCCGCGTTGCCGCCAGCCGCGCCATGGCCGGCGACAGGTCGGCATGGATGATCGTTTCGATACCGGAACGGCCCTTCAGGACCGGGGCCATTTCGCCGCCGTGACAGCCCAGGTCCAGGACCAGAGGGAACTGCCGGCGCAGCCCGTCCAGCCGTTCCGCCAGACGCTGCGCCACCTCCGTCAGCAGAAAGTCGTGCAGGCCCAGATCGGGGGCCGCCCGGTCCCGGTGGCGGCGGACGATCCGCCGGTCGAACACGGTCATCGTATCGGCGTCGGGCATCCTCGGCGTCTCCTTCCCACCCGCGGTCCGGCGTTCCGGTCCGGCGTCCCGGCCCGGCGCCGCGGTCCGGTTCCAAGGTCCGGTTCCGGGGCGTTGGTATAACCGTCGGCGGCGCGGGACAACCCCCGCCACCGTCCGCGGCCGCTGTTTCCGCCGCCAGCGTCCCACGGCGCGGCTCGCCCCGGCCGGCGGCTTCTGCTACCCTGACGGCATGGAGACCGCAGGCGATACGACCGTAGGGCAGCGATGGCGACAGGCGGTGCGCGTCCTGCGCGACTGGCGCGGCCGGGCGCTGAACCTGCTGCTGCCGCCGCGTTGCCTCGCCTGCGGGACGGATGTGGAGGCGCCGGGGACGCTCTGCCCGGCCTGCTGGAGCCGGGTCACCTTCATCGGCCCGCCGCTCTGCGCCTGCTGCGGCCGGCCGTTCGACTACGCCGCGCCGGACCGCAGCCTGTGCGGGGCCTGCATCGCCGCCCCGCCGCGCTTCGACCGCTGCCGCTCCGCCCTGGTGTACGACGAGGGCAGCCGCGGTCTGGTCCTGGCCTTCAAGCATGCCGACCGCACCGACGTGGCCGAGGGCTTCGGCGCCTGGCTGGCGCGGGCCGGGGCGGAGCTGCTGGCGGATGCCGATCTGGTCGCGGCCGTGCCGCTGCACCGCTGGCGCCTGTTCGCCCGCCGCTACAACCAGGCGGCGCTGCTGGCCCTGGCCGTGGCCCGCCGCAGCGGCCTGCCGGCCTGCCCCGACCTGCTGCTGCGCCGGCGCCGCACGCCCAGCCAGGGCGGGCTGTCGCGCCGCGGCCGCGCCCGCAACGTCGCCGGCGCCTTCGCCGTGCGCGCGGCCTGCCGCGACCGGGTGCGCGGCGCCCGCATCGTGCTGCTGGACGATGTCTTCACCACCGGCGCCACGGTGGAGGAATGCGCCCGCGTCCTGAAACGCGCCGGCGCCGCCCGCGTGGACGTGCTGACACTGGCCCGCGTGGTCCGGCCGGTGGACGTGTCGTGAGGGGGGCCGCCCCCACCCGTCCGGGCCTGCCCGGCGGGGGTTGGCGGGGCGGGGCGGGGCGGTCATAGTGGGGGTCCCTCCCACCGCACGCCGTTCCGCCATGCCCAAGGTCGAGATCTACACCAGCCCCTTCTGCCCCTATTGCGTCCGCGCCAAGCGCCTGCTGGACGCCAAGGGTGTCGCCTATGAGGAGATCGACGTGATGGAGCAGCCCGGCCGCCGGGCGGAGATGACCCGCCGCGCCGAGGGCCGCACCACGGTGCCGCAGGTTTTCGTGGACGACCGCGGCCTGGGCGGCTGTGACGACATCCACGCCCTGGACCGGGAGGGGCGGCTGGACCCCCTCCTGGGGCTCGCCGGCTGATCCCCGGACCGTTCTTCCCGTTTCCCCGCACGACCCGCCAGCGCCGGGCAGGGGCCTCACTGTCCGGCGGGGCCTCACTGCCCGGGTTCACTGCAAGGACAGAAGGACCATGACCGCAACTCTCCGTGCCGCCGTGGTGCAGGTCAATGCCGGCCCCGAGATCGGCCCCAACCTGGAGGCGGCCGGCACCCTGGTCCGCCGCGCCCGCGACGCCGGGGCGGAGCTGATCTGCCTGCCGGAGAACGTCGCCATGATGGTGCAGGGCCGGCAGAAGGTGCTGGCCCGCGCCAGGCCCGAGGCCGAGCATCCCGGCCTGCCCTTCTTCCAGGATCTGGCGCGGGAGACGGGGGCCTGGCTGATGACGGGGACGCTGGCCTGCCTGCTGGAGGACGGCCGTGTCGCCAACCGCGCCTTCGTGGTGGACCCGGCCGGCGCCGTCGTCGCCCGCTACGACAAGATCCACATGTTCGACGTGGACCTGCCGGGCGGCGAGAGCTACCGGGAGAGCGCCACCTACCGGCCGGGGGACCGCGCGGTCATCGCCCCCACCCCCTGGGGCGGGCTGGGGCTGACCATCTGCTACGATGTCCGCTTCGCCTATCTTTTCCGAGCGCTGGCCAAGGGCGGGGCGCGGCTGGTCACGGTGCCGGCCGCCTTCACCGTACCCACGGGCCGCGCCCACTGGCATGTGCTGCTGCGCGCCCGCGCCATCGAGACCGGCGCCTTCGTGCTGGCCCCGGCGCAGACCGGCAGCCATGACGAGGGCCGCCGCACCTACGGCCATGCCCTGATCGTGGGGCCCTGGGGGGAGGTGCTGGCCGATGCGGGGGAGGAGCCGGGCTTCGCCGTCGCCGACCTGGATCTCGCCGAGGTGGACGAGGCGCGGCGCATGGTGCCGGCTCTCGGCCACGACCGCGGTTTCGCGGGTCCCTGAACCCGGCCCCTGAACCCGGGCCGGTGCCCCCGGCCCGCCGGCCCCTACCTGCCCAGCAGCCCCTTCAGGGTGCGCAGCAGCGCCTCGGGGTCCAGCGGCTTGGTCATCACCGCCGTGTGCGGCCCGACCAGGGCGGCGGCCTCGTCGTCGCTGGAGAGAAAGCCCGTGACCACCACCACCGGCAGCTCCGGCTGTGGCCCGCGCAGGGCCTGGATCAGCTCCCGACCGCCCAGCCGGGGCATGCGCATGTCCGTGACCACCACGTCGGCCGCGTCGCGGGCATGGGCGTCCAGCGCCTGCCGCCCGTCGAAGGCGGTGGTGACGCGGAAGCCCCGGCGCTCCAGGAAACGCTCCAGCGCCATGGTGGCGACGACCTCGTCGTCCACCACCAGGATGTGGGGCTCCATGGCGTTGTCCGTCGTTGCGGGACTGTCGCCGGTCATGCTGTCGATTCCGATCATGCCGCACTCTCCAGGGCTGCCGGCACGGGCAGGGTGACGACGAAGCGGGTGCCGCGCGGCTGCGGGACCGCCTCGATCCGGCCCCCCATGGCGGCGACGATGCTGGCGCAGATGGACAGGCCCAGCCCCATTCCCTTCTCCGACGCCTTGGTGGTGAAGAACGGATCGAAGATGCGGTCGGCCATCCCGGCGGGCAAGCCGGCGCCGTCATCCTCCACCGAAATCGTCACCGCGGTGCGGCCCGGGGCGGCGGCGGCATGCAGCCCGATGCGGCCCGGCGGGGGGGAGTCGGCGCTGTCCGGTGCCGGGTGCGCCCGCGCCTCCTCGATGGCGTCGCGGGCGTTGGTCAGCAGGTTCAGCACCACCTGTTCCAGCTTCACCGCATGGCCTGTCACTGCCGGCAGCGGCTCCTCGATCTCCAGGCAGAGGCTGATATCGGCGCTGGCGAAGTGGCGCTCCAGCAGCCCCGCGGCCCGGCGCAGCGGTTCCGCCGGATCGAAGCGCTGGGGCCGCTCCGGGGCGCGGCGGCCGAACTGGCGCATCTGGTCCACGATCCCGCCCATCCGGGCCGACTGGTCGCGGATGGTGGCGAGGCCGCTGCGCAGATAGTCCAGGTCGGGCGGCCCCTCCTCGTCCAGCAGCAGGGCGCAGTCGGTGGCGGTGATGCGGATGGCGTTCAGCGGCTGGCTGACCTCGTGCGCCACGCCGGCCGCCATGGTGCCCAGGGTGGCCAGCTTCGCCGCCTGCGCCAGTTCCTCCTGGAGCTGGCGGTATTCGGTGAGGTTACGCGCGGTACCGACAAGCTGGATCACCCGCCCGGTCTCCGGATCGAACACCGGAACCAGGGCCGTCAGCCAGACGGTGCGGCTGCCGTTGCGCTCGACGACATGCTCCATCTGGCGCGGCGCCCGGGCCTCGGCGCAGGCGGCGAACCAGCCGGCCACCTCGGCGCCGTAATCCCCGCCCAGCGCTTCCTCCGGGGTGCGCCCGATCAGGACCGCCTCGGTCAGGCCGGTTTCCCGCACCAGGGCGGGGTTCACGGCGGCATAGCGGAAGCTGCCGTCGCTGCCGACATCCACGACGAAGATGGCGTCTGCCGCATGCTGCACGATGCCGGCGTAGCGGGCCTCGCTCTCCCGCAGCGCGCGGACGACGGATTCCAGTTCGGCGGTGCGCTCCGCGACCCGGCGTTCCAGCGTCTCGTTCGCCTCGCGCAGGGCCTCGTTGGCGGCGGCCAGCTCCGCCGTGCGGGCGGCCACGCGCTCCTCCAGCCGGGCGTTGGCCTCGCGCACGGCGCGCTCGGCGCGCATCCGCTCCTCCACCTCGGCGCTCAGCGCCGTGTTGATGAGGCGGAGCTGGGCCGGGCTGGGCAGGGCCAGCGCGCGCGGCAGCAGCGGCCAGATGACGATGGCGGTCGCCACCGATGCCAGGGCCGTGACGGCCTTCACCGCCCCCTCCAGCACGTAGGACGGATACCAGAGGGTGATGGCGCCGAACAGGTGGGTGGTGCCGCAGGCGAAGATGAACAGGCTGAACAGCACGAAGATCCAGCCGAACACGATGTCGGTGCGGCGGCGGACGAAATAGACCAGCGCGGCCGGGATGGTGAAATAGGCGGCAGCCGTCAGGAGGTCCGAGACGAGATGCGTCCAGATCAGGGCCGGATGCCAGAGAAGGCACATGCCATGGGGCATGAAGGGCGCCGGATCGAACAGCAGCCGAAACAGATCCATCGATCCGTACTCCGAAATACTGGCGCATCCGTGCCAGAGCAGTTCAAGGCCGGCCGGACGGTTCAGGGATTCGGTTCAGTCGCAGACCGATGGGAGGGCGTCAACCCGACAAGGGTCATAGGATCGCCCTGGCGGAAGCAATAGGGGGGGCGTCCGGCGGCCCCGGTCCTGACCGGATGGAGGCTGTTCCGTCAGCCGGCCGGGATTGAGCATTCCCCGGGCGATCGTATATGACACCACGGTTGCAGGGCGGCCGGCAGGTCGGGCCGCGGGCAGGGGATGATGATCCTTTACCAGCTTCAGTGCAGTGCCGGCCATTCCTTCGACGGGTGGTTCCGCAGCGGGGCGGTCTACGATCAGCAGGCGGCCGCGGGCGAGATCTCCTGCCCGGTCTGCGGGGACCGCGGCGTCAGCAAGGCGCCGATGGCGCCCAGCATCACGAAGGGCCGCGGCGCGGCATCCGCGCCCACAGCCGCGCCCGCAGCCGCACCGGGAACCGCCCCCGATGCCGGCGGGGCACCGGCTCCGGCCAGTGCCCCCATGGCCGAACTGATGCGCCAGCTCCGCGAGCTGCGCCGGCATGTCGAGGCCAATGCGGACTATGTCGGCGAGCGTTTCGCCGAGGAAGCCCGCCGCATCCATTACGGCGAGGTGGAGAGCCGCGCCATCTATGGTGAGGCCAGCCCGCAGGAGGCGGAGGAACTGCGCGAGGAAGGCGTCGCCGTCAGCCGCATCCCCTGGGTTCCCGGTCACGACGCCTGACGGCGGTTCCGGCGCGGGTTGCCCCTTCGGGGGCCGGGGGCTTTCTTCGCGGACTCGCGCGCAGAGCTTGCACGCGGGAACCGATTCGCCCCTCTTCCGATGCCGGACCGCTCCGAAAAGCACCGCCCCTTCCGGGTCCGGTGCGCGGATGCGCCGCGGCGCGAAACAAGATTTTTCCAGACGGCACACAAAAGCAATAAAAACAAAAATCAAACCCTCGACAGGCTTTCTTCCTTTCGTAGCCGTTGCGCTGGACAAAAACCCCATGCACCGTGGCAGAACAGGCCGTGGGCGCATCCGGGGACTCGGTTCCCCTGCGCCAGAGCGGTCGATCAGGGAGAAGCGCGGAGCATGCAACAGGATACAACCCAGAGGATAAGCTCGCACCCGAAGTTCGCGGAGCTTGTCACGAGGCGGACCCGTCTCGGCCTCATCCTCTCCCTTATCGTCATGGCGATGTACTTCGCCTTCATCCTGGCGGTGGCCTTCGCCCCGAAGGCGCTGGGCGCCTCGCTGGCGGGCGGCGTCACCACTGTCGGCATTCCGATCGGCATCCTGATCATCGTGACGGCGTTCCTGCTGACCGGCATCTATGTGCGCCGTGCCAACGCGGAGTTTGACGAGCTGAACCGCCAGATCATCGAGGACACTGTCTGATGCCCGCCCTCCCCATGATGCATGCGGCCGCCGGGACGGGTCCGCGCACGCTTCCGGCCGTGGCCGGGACCCTGGTCAGGGCTGCGGCCGGAACCGTCGCTGCCCTGGTCGGGGCGGCGCTGCTGCCCGGCACCGCCCTGGCCGATGCCATTGCCGGCCAGACGGAACTCCAGGCGACCAACTGGCATGCCATCAGCATGTTCCTGGTGTTCGTCGCCCTGACCCTGGGCGTGACCTACTGGGCCGCGCGGCGCACCAAGTCCGCCAAGGATTTCTACGCCGCCGGCGGCGGCATCACCGGCTTCCAGAACGGCCTTGCCATCGCCGGCGACTACATGTCGGCGGCCAGCTTCCTGGGCATTTCGGCGCTGGTCTTCACCTCGGGCTTCGACGGGCTGATCTATTCGATCGGCTGGCTGGTCGGCTGGCCGATCATCCTGTTCCTGATCGCCGAACAGCTCCGCAACCTCGGCAAGTACACCTTTGCCGACGTGGCCAGCTACCGCCTGCAGCAGACGCCGGTGCGCACGCTGTCGGCCTGCGGTTCGCTGGTCACCGTGGCCTTCTACCTGATCGCGCAGATGGTCGGCGCGGGCCAGCTCATCAAGCTGCTGTTCGGCTGGGAGTACTGGGTGGCCGAGGTGGTGGTCGGTGTGCTGATCATCGGTTATGTCACCTTCGGCGGCATGCTGGCGACGACCTGGGTGCAGATCATCAAGGCGGTGATGCTGCTGTCCGGCGCCACCTTCATGGCCGTGGCCGTGCTGTTCGCCTTCGGCTTCAGTCCCGAGGCCATGTTCCAGAAGGCGGTCGAGGTGCATCCCAAGGGCACCTCCATCATGGAGCCCGGGGCGCTGATCAAGGACCCGGTCTCGGCCATCAGCCTGGGGCTGGCGCTGATGTTCGGCACGGCCGGACTGCCGCACATCCTGATGCGCTTCTTCACCGTGGCCGACGCCAAGGAGGCGCGGAAGTCGGTGTTCTACGCCACCGGCTTCATCGGCTACTTCTACATCCTGACCTTCATCATCGGCTTCGGCGCCATCATCTACCTGACCGGCAACCCGGCCTATGTGGACCCGGCCGGCGGGCTGATCGGCGGCGGCAACATGGCGGCCATCCATCTGTCCGACGCGGTGGGCGGCGACTACTTCAAGGGCTTCATCTCGGCCGTGGCCTTCGCCACCATCCTGGCCGTGGTGTCGGGCCTGACGCTGGCCGGCGCCTCCGCCGTCAGCCACGATCTCTATGCCTCCGTGTTCCGGCGCGGCCGGGTCAACGAGCGGGACGAGATCCGCGTCTCCCGGATCGCCACGGTGGCGCTGGGCATCGTCGCCATCCTGCTGGGCATCACCTTCGAAAAGCAGAACGTGGCCTACATGGTCGGTCTCGCCTTCGCCGTGGCGGCGTCGGCGAACTTCCCCATCATCCTGCTCTCCATGTACTGGTCGCGGCTGACCACCCGGGGCGCCGTCGTCGGCGGCTTCCTGGGGCTGGTTTCGGCGGTGGTCGGCGTCATCCTGGGCCCGGTCGTCTGGGTCAAGGTGCTGGGCAACGCCACCCCGATCTTCCCCTATGAGAATCCGGCCCTGTTCTCCATGTCGCTGGCCTTCCTCGGCACCTGGCTGTTCTCGGTGACCGACCGGAGTGCGGTGGCGCGGGCCGAGGAGCAGGCCTATGCGGCGCAGTTCGTCCGCTCGCAGACGGGCCTGGGCGCGGAAGGGGCGGCGGCGCACTGAGCGAGCGCGGCCCGGACAGGAGGGCGGCGGGCGGGGTCTCCGGCCGGATGCCGGGAATCCCGCCCTTCCGCCCGCGTGCTTCCTGTCCTCGGCGCCGGCTCCCCCCGGCGGGCCGGCGTCAGGCGCGTGACCGGCGCGGCTGTGACGGAGGGGACCCATGACCATGCGGCAGGACGGGCGGCACGGTCCGGGCGGAGGCGATGCCGGGTCGCCGTCTCCGCAGGCGCTGCTGGAGGCGCACGCGCCGGACCTGCTGGACCGGGTCGCCGCCGCCGCCAGCCTCGACGACCTCGCCGCCGCCCTCGGGGCGGACGGGCGCGGTTCCGGCGGGAGCGGGCCCGAGGGGGGCGGACATGCCCGGCTGGTTCGGACCCTGGCGGCCAGCGGCACCCCGGTGGCGGCCCTGTCCCGGGCCGTGGCGCTCCTGAACGACCGGGTGATGGAGCGGCTCTACCATCTGGTCCTGACGCCCGAGCAGGCGCGGTCCTGCTGTCTGATCGTCATGGGCAGCGAGGGGCGCGCCGAGCAGATCCTCAAGACCGACCAGGACAACGGGCTGATCCTCCCCGACGGGGCCGACTGGCCGGATCTGCCCGGGCGGCTGGCGGCCTTCTCCGCCGGGCTGGCCCGGCTGGGCTGGCCGCCCTGTCCGGGGCGGGTCATGGTCACCAATCCGGCCTGGGTGATGACGGAGCGCCAGTGGCAGGACGCCGTCCGCCACTGGGTGCGCAGCCCGGGGGAGGACGGCATCATGGCCGTCGCCATCTTCGCCGACGCTGCCGCCGTGGCGGGCGACGCGGCGCTGCTGGCCCGCACCCGGGCCGTGCTGCTGGAGCTGATCCGCGGCCACACGCCCTTTCTCTGGCAGTTCGCGCGCATCGCCCTGCAGTTCGACACGCCGCTCGGCTGGTTCGGTCATCTGGTGACCGAGGGCGGGGAGCACAGGGGCCGGCTCGATCTCAAGAAGGGCGGTATCTTTCCCATCGTCCACGGCGTCCGCTCGCTGGCGCTGGAGGCGCGGCTGGAGGGCGCCACCAACACGCTGGACCGGATCGGACTGCTGGTCGAGGCGGGGAAGCTGGACGGGGTGACCGCGGCGGAGCTGCGGCGGGCCTTCGACGTCCTGGTCGGACTGCGGCTGCGGACCCGGCTGGAGGGGGACGCCCCGGTGGACACCCAGGGGGACGGCCGGGAGGATGGCCGGGCGGATGGCCGTGTGGGCGTCGGGGCGGTGCCGGACACTCTGGTGACCCCGGCCCGGCTGTCCGCCGCCGACCGGGACGCGCTGCGCGACGCCCTGCGCAGTGTCCGGCGGTTCAAGGACCTGCTGTCCTACCACTTCCATCTGGCGGTGCTCTGACCGCCGCGGCCCCCGGGCCGTCCGGGCGCGGTGCGGCGCGGTCGGCGAGCGCCGCCTGGAAGGCGGCATCCACCTCCGGCCGGGCCGACGGCATCTCGCGGCCGATGCGGGTCAGCAGATCGTCGGCCGCCGCGGCGCCGTTCGCTTCCTCGAACAGCAGGAACCAGCCGGCATAGGTGCGGCCCAGAAGACGCGGATCGGTCGCGTTCCCGGGGCCGGGCTCCGGCACGACCCAGAATCCCAGCCGTCCGTCGCCGCGCAGGGCGACGAAGGGAAGCTGGGAGATCTGGAGCCGGGTCGATCGGTGGCGGGCCATGATGCGGGGATCGTCGGGCGCGGGGCGCAGGTCTTCCAAGGGTGGGGCCGCGGCACGCCCGGGACCATCTATCCGTTCGTATCCGGTCGATGCATCGGGATCGCCTGTCCATACGGGGGTGCGTCATGGCGGCCTGCGCGCATTTCGGTCCTGTATCGGTGCCGGCATCCGGACGTATGACTTTCCGATATGACGTCCGCATGACAGTCGTCGGTCCATATCCACCATGCTGCCCTCTCAGGCTTCCGGCGGGTCCGCCGCCGCCGACCTCACCAGGCCCTTCGCGCTGCACAGCCTCTATCTCCGCGGCCGCGGGGGCACACGTCTGGAACTGCGGCTGAGCAATCTCAGCGGGCTGCGTCTCCGCGGCTTCGACCTGTCGCGCGCCACGCTGTTCGCCTGCAACCTGTCGCATGCGGTGCTGGAGAACTGCCGCTTCCATGAGGCGGACCTGTCCAACAGCCTGTTCCTGTCGGCCAATCTGCGCCATTGCGACCTGTCCCGCGCCATCCTGCGCGGGGTGCGCTTCTACAAGGCGGACCTCCAGGACGTCCGGCTGGACGGATCGGACCTGCGGGTCGGCTCCGTCGCCATCCACCGGGCCGGCGCCCGGCCGGGCACGCCCGACCTGGTGGCGCGGGAGTACCGCTCCGACCTGTCGCACTGCAATCTGCAGGACGCGACCCTGGAGGGGGCGGTGATGCGCAACGTGAAGCTGGTCGGGGCGAACCTCCGCAACGCCGACCTGCGCGGGGCCGACCTCTCCGGCTCCGACCTCAGCGGCAGCGTTCTGCTGGGGGCGCATCTGAACGGCGCCAACGTCTTCGGGGCCGAAGTCGCGGGGGCGGTCTTCGATCTGGACGACACGACCCGCCGCATGTTCCGCGGCCTGCCCGCCTTCGAGGAGCATCTGAGCAATCTGAAGGAGGTGGAGGCCATCGCCGCCGGGCACGAGGACTGGGTGGAGGCGCGCGGCAAGGCCGGCCGCCGTGCCGACTTCGCCGGGCGCTCGCTGAAGGGCGTGGATCTGCGCGGGCGGGAGCTGTCTGCCATCTCCTTCCGCGGTGCCGACCTGACCGGGACGAAGCTGGCGCACGCGAAACTGGCCGCTGCCGACCTGTCCGGGGCGAAGCTGCACTACACCGACCTGTCGGGGGCGGACCTGCGCGGCGCCAACCTGACGGGGGCCGAGGCGATGTACAGCAGCTTCGAGACGGCGGATCTGTCCGGCCTGCCGCTGGCAACGGGGGGCATGCTGCGGACCCGGCTCACCGACGCCCGGTTCGAGCACTGCCAGTTCGACGGCGCCGTGCTCGACCCCGACGGGCTGGCCGGCGCCACCGTCCTGCCGGGCTCGGCGGCACCGGCAGCGTGAGTTCCCGCCGGCTCAGCCGCCCGGCCGCATCACCACCTTGATGCAGCCGTCCTGCTTGTCGCGGAAGGTGCGGTACGCCCCCGGCCCGTCCTCCAGGCTCAGCCGGTGGGTGATCAGGAAGGAGGGGTCGATCTCCCCCTTCTCGATCCGTTCCAGCAGCGGCCGCATGTAGCGCATCATGTGCGTCTGACCCATGCGGAAGTTCAGGCCCTTGGCGAAGGCGGCGCCGAACGGCACCTTGTCCAGCACCCCGGCATAGACCCCGGGGATGGAGATGGTGCCGCCCTTGCGGCAGGCCATGATCGCCTGGCGCAGCACATGCCCGCGGTCGGTGGCGAGGCCCACGGCCGTCTTGGCGCGGTCCAGCACGGCATCCACGCTGCCCGTTCCGTGCGCCTCGATCCCCACCGCGTTGATGCAGGAATCCGGGCCGCGGCCGCCGGTCAGCTCGTCCAGGCGGGCGCGCACGTCGTTGCGGTCGAAGTCGATCGTCTCCGCCCCCGCCTCGGCGGCCAGCCGCAGCCGTTCCGGCACGCGGTCGATGGCGACCACCCTGGCCGCGCCCTGCAACTGCGCGCTGCGGATGGCGAACTGGCCGACCGGGCCGCAGCCCCAGACGGCGACCACGTCGCCGTCCTGGATCGCGCAGTTCTCCGCCGCCATCCAGCCGGTGGGGAAGATGTCGGTCAGGAACAGGACCTTGTCGTCTTCCGGTCCGCCGTCGCGGACATGCGGGATCTTCATCGGCCCGACATCGGCATAGGGCACGCGGACATATTCCGCCTGTCCGCCGGCGAAACCGCCCATCAGGAAGGAATAGCCGAACAGCGCCGAGGGCGACTTTCCGAAGATCGTCTCCGCCACCCCGGCGTTGGGATTGCTGTTGTCGCACAGCGACCAGAGCTGGCGGTTGCAGAAGAAGCAGCCGCCGCAGGCGATGGTGAAGGGCACGATCACCCGGTCGCCGACCTTGAGGGTCTTCACCTCGCGGCCGGTCTCCACCACCTCGCCCATGAATTCGTGCCCCAGGATGTCGCCCTGGCGCATGGTCGGGATGTAGCCGTCATAGAGGTGCAGGTCGGACCCGCAGATGGCGGTGGAGGTGACCTTGACGATGATGTCGCCGGGTTCCGCGATACGGGGATCGGGCACCCGCTCCACCCGGACATCCTCCTTGCCGTGCCAGCACAGGGCCTTCATGCCGCTCCTCCGTCCTTTGCCGTTGCCGGGCCTGCAACAGCGGACGGCGCGGAACGTCCCCGGCCACGGCCGGGCGGGGGGCGCGGTCAGTCCCTGGTCGTTACGGCCCCGGGCAGCAGGACGTGGTGGCGCGTGCCGGGCGCGCCGGGCCGGGTCGAAAGCGTGGCCTGCACCTGGGCGGCCAGCGACTGCACCAGCACCATGCCGAGCCCGCCGCCGTCCGCGCGGGTGTCCGCCGGCCCGGGCGCCAGCCCGACGCCGTCGTCGGCGATGGTCAGCAGCACCCCGTCGCCCTCTGTCCCGCGCTCCAGCCGGACCGTGAGGCAGCCGGCGCGGCCGTCGGGAAAGGCGTGCTTCAGGGCGTTGGTGATCAGCTCCCCGGCCAGCAGGCCCAGCGGGATGGCGGTGTCCAGTTCCAGTTCCAGCGGTTCCGCCGCCACCTCGATGGCGATCCGGTCGGGGTCGGGCAGGAAGCACTCGGCCAGGGTCGGCGCCAGCCGGCGCAGATAGTCCGCGAAATCCACCCGTGAGGGCTGGTTGGTGCGGTACAGCAGTTCGTGGACCAGACTCATGGACTGGATGCGGGACAGGCTGTCCTCGAAGCCCTGGCGCAGCTCCGCCGGCAGTCGCATGGCCTGGAGCCGCAGCAGGCTGGAGACGAGCTGGAGGTTGTTCTTCACCCGGTGGTGGACCTCGCGGAACAGCACCTCCCTGTCCTTCAGCGCCAGTTCCAGCTCCGCATTGCTTTCGGACAGTTCGGCCGTGCGCTCGCCGACACGCTGTTCCAGCAGGTGGTTGGCTTCCTCCAGCCGGTCGCGCGCCTCTGCTTCGCGCCGCGCCCAGCGCAGCGCCAAGAGGCCCAGCCCCGCCACGCCCGTGGCGGCGATGGCGGCGATCAGCAGATAGACGCGCAGCCGCTCCCGCCAGCGCGTCTCCAGCGCCGTGGCGTCCAGCCCGACCATGACGCGCAGGTCGCGGCCGCGGACCGGGGCCTCGGCATAGAGGCGGTCGCCCTCGCCGGGCGTGGACAGGCGCAGCATGCCGCCGGGCGGCGGGGCCGGCGGCGCCGGGCTCTCTTCCGGGGCCGTTCTCTCTTCCGCTCCCGCATCGGCGCCCTGGACATGCCGCACCAGCACCTGCCGGTCCGCGCCCAGCAGCAGGATGGCCAGCCCGAAGCCGACATCCACCTGCTGGTAGAAATTCCGGAAGAACTCCTCCGCCACGGCCAGTCCGGCCACGCCGCGGAAGATGCCCGTCGGTGCCGGCAGCGGCTTGGTCAGGATCAGGAGGTTGCCGCCGGTGAAGATGCTGTTCTCCACCCGGTCCAGGACCATCAGCGGGGGTTCTCCCGCCACGGTCCGCCGGTGCTGGACCTGCAGGTAATGCCGTTCGGGCACTTCGAAGACCCGCATGGGGAATTCGCGGCTGCTGACGACACTGCGGCCGCCGGCATCCATCAGGTAGACGGAGTTCGCATGGTCCCAGGTGGCGACCAGCCGGCGCAGTTCCCGATGGACATCCAGGGTGTCCGGGATCGGTGCGTCGGGCGGGCCGGCCAGAGCGGCGGCCTCGTCCAGCACCACCTCGCTGGCGGCGACAAGCTGTCCGGCCTGCTCCGCCAGCAGCAGGGCGGTGTTGGCGGCCAGCCGGCCGGCATGGGCGACCATCTCCCGCCGGTCCTCGCGCGCGACCAGCAGCAGGATCGCCAGCACGAACAGCAGCACCACGCCCGCCGCCACGCCGACCAGGGTGGTTGCCGACAGGCTGTCCTTCCCGTCCCGGCCCGCCACCCCGTCCGGCCCGCTCTTCCCGTCCGGACCCGCCGTCCCGTGCGCGGCGGGGGTCGCGCCGGCGGCCTGTGCCGCGGCGGACCCCGATGCCGGGCGGGTTCCGGGCAGAGCCGGCCGGGGGGGCTGGGCGTCCATGGTCGTCGTGGCGTTCCCGTCAGCAGAAGCGCGTTACTCTACCACGGGAGCGGGAACAGGCCATCAGTCCCGCGCGGCATACAGCATGTAGTTCACGTCCACGTCGCGCTCCGCGAGCGAGAAGCGGTCCGTCATCGGGTTGTAGATCAGCCCGGTCAGGTTCTTGATGCCGAAGCCGAGCTGGCGCAGGCCGGTCGCCAGCTCCGACGGGCGGATGAACTTGCGCCAGTCATGCGTGCCCCGCGGCAGCCAGCGCAGCACGTACTCGGCGCCGACGATCGCCATGACGAAGGACTTCGCCGTGCGGTTGACGGTCGCCATGAACAGCAGGCCGTCCTGCTTCGTCAGGGTGGTGATGGCGGTCAGCAGCAGATCCACGTCGGCGACGTGCTCCACGATCTCCAGCGCCAGCACCACGTCGAAACGCTCGCCCGTCGCGGCCAGGGCCTCCGCCGTGCCGACGCGGTAGTCCACCGTCGTGCCGGTCTCCAGCGCGTGGGTGGCGGCCGTCTTCACGTTGCGTTCGGAGGCGTCGATGCCGACCACCTCCGCCCCCAGCCGGGCCAGCGGCTCGGCGATCAGGCCGCCGCCGCAGCCCACGTCCAGGATGCGGATGCCCTCCAGCGGGCGCTCCGCCATGGGATCGCGGCCCCAGCGGTCGCACAGGGCGTCGCGGATATAGGCCAGACGCACCGGGTTGAACTTGTGCAGCGGGCTGAACTTGCCGCGCGGGTCCCACCATTCCGCCGCCATGGCGGAGAATCGCTCGACCTCGCCGGGGTCCACGGTGGTGCGGGGACCGGGGGTCGCACCGGAACCGGGGGTGGAGCGGGGCGCGTTGGCCGCGGCGTTCATCGGGGGAATCCTCACGTTCAACGGGGGGCGTCGGATGGGCCGTTTCATGGCGGCATCCTTCCAGGGTGGCAACAAGATTTGGCAGGGATGCCCGCCGGTCCGGGCCCGGCTTGCGCCACCCCGGCCAAGCGAGTATGGATAGCCCGCCCCTTGACGGCAAGGCTGGCGCGGCTTCCGCGCGCCAACTTCATCCGTTCCGGGGGCGGGGGCCGGGCGCCCGTCCGGTTCCGCACGGAACCGGGTCGCCGCGGCGGCCCGATCGGACCACGGCCCCCGGTGCCGGCCCAATGCGGCCCGGCGTCGCGGGTCCCCTGGACAGGCGCTTCGGCGGTCAGGACCTTCGGCGGACAGATTATGGCGCGACTCGTCCTCAAATTCGGCGGCACCTCGGTCGGCGACATCGAACGCATCCGCAACGTCGCCCGCAAGGTGAAGCAGGAGGTCGATGCCGGGCACGAGGTGGCCGTCGTCGTTTCCGCCATGTCCGGCGTGACGAACCAGCTCGTGGAATACTGCCGCAGCATCAGCCGCATCTACGATGCGCGCGAGTACGACGCGGTGGTCGCTTCGGGCGAGCAGGTGACCAGCGGTCTGCTGGCGATCGCACTGCAGGATCTGGGCATCACCGCCCGCTCCTGGCAGGGCTGGCAGATCCCGATCCTGACCGACGACGTGCACGCCAAGGCGCGGATCGAACGGATCGACACCACCGAGATCGACCGCCGCATGAAGACCGGCGAGGTCGCGGTGGTCGCCGGCTTCCAGGGCGTGTCCCACCGCAACCGGATCAGCACGCTGGGCCGCGGCGGTTCCGACACCTCGGCGGTGGCGCTGGCCGCAGCACTGGGCGCGGAGCGTTGCGACATCTACACCGACGTGGACGGCGTCTACACCACCGACCCGCGCATCGTGGCGAAGGCCCGCAAGCTCTCCCGCATCACCTACGAGGAGATGCTGGAGATGGCGAGCCTGGGCGCCAAGGTACTGCAGACCCGGTCGGTCGAGATGGCGATGAAACACCGGGTGCGGGTGCAGGTGCTCTCCACCTTCGAGGAGGCCCCCGGCAGCGACCTGCCGGGAACACTGGTCGTTGACGAGGACGAAATCGTGGAACAGGAACTGGTCAGCGGCATCGCCTACAGCCGCGACGAAGCGAAGGTCACCCTGGTCGGGGTCGCCGACCGCCCCGGCGTGGCCGCCCGCATCTTCGGGCCGCTCGCCGACGCGGCCATCAACGTGGACATGATCGTGCAGAACGTGTCGGAGGACGGCACCACCACCGACATGACCTTCACCGTGGGCAAGGCCGATCTGGACCGCGCCGTGCAGGTGCTGGAGAAGGCGAAGGACGAACTGTCCTACCGCCGCATCGTCGCCGACAGCGACGTCGTGAAGATCAGCGTCATCGGCGTCGGCATGCGCAGCCACGCCGGCGTGGCGCAGCGCATGTTCAAGGCGCTGGCCGACCGCGGCATCAACATCCAGGTCATCTCGACCAGCGAGATCAAGGTCAGCGTCCTGGTGGCCGAGGAGTACACCGAGCTGGCCCTGCGCGCCCTGCACACCGTCTACGGCCTGGACCAGGCGTGACCATGCCGGTATCCGTGACCGCGGCCCGAGCCGCCGCCCGCCCGGCCCTTCCGCATACCGGGGGGCCGCGATGACGGCGCATCGCCAGCATCTGGACCGGCTCTGGCAGCGCGGTCGGGAGTTCCTGGGCAGCGACGTCGCCGTGATGGGCGGCGCCATGGCCTGGGTGTCCGAGCGCACCCTCGTCTCCGCCATCTCCAACGCGGGCGGCTTCGGCGTCATCGCCTCGGGTTCCATGCCGCCCGAGGTGCTGCGGGAGGAGATCCGCGGCACCCGCGCGCTCACGGACCGGCCGTTCGGCGTCAACCTGATCACGCTGCACCCGCAGCTCGACGCGCTGATGCGCGTCTGCCTGGAGGAGAAGGTCGGGCATGTCGTGCTGGCCGGCGGCCTGCCGCCGGGCGGCGCCATCCGGACGCTGAAGGAGGGCGGGGCGCGGGTGATGTGCTTCGCCCCGGCCCTGGTGCTGGCGAAGAAGCTGATCCGCAGCGGCGTGGACGCCCTGGTGATCGAGGGGGCGGAGGCCGGCGGCCATATCGGCCCGGTCAGCACCTCGGTGCTGGCGCAGGAGATCCTGCCGGAGGTGGGGCACGAGGTTCCCGTCTTCGTCGCCGGCGGCATCGGCCGCGGCGAGGCCATCCTGAGCTATCTGGAGATGGGGGCGGCCGGGGTGCAGCTCGGCACCCGCTTCGTCTGCGCCACGGAATGCCGGGCGCATCCCCGCTTCAAGCAGGCCTTCATCCGGGCCGGTGCGCGCGACGCCGTGCTCTCCAGCGCGGTGGACACCCGCTTCCCCGTGATCCCCGTGCGCGCCCTGCAGAACGAGGGCACCCGCCGGTTCCAGGAGAAGCAGCACGAGGTGATCGCGCGCTTCGACCGCGGCGAGCTGGACCAGAAGGAGGCCCAGCTCGAGATCGAGCATTTCTGGGCCGGCGCCCTGCGCCGCGCCGTGGTCGAGGGCGATGTGGAGACCGGCTCGCTGATGGCGGGCCAGTCGGTCGGCATGGTGACGCGGGAGCAGCCCACGGCCGAGATCATCGCCGACCTGGTCGACCAGGCCCTCGCCGCCCTGCGCCGCCGCGACCCCGCCTCCGAATAGCGCGCCCGTACCGCGCGGCCTCCCTCACCGGGCGGCGACCGGCCGCCCGGCCCCCGCTCCGGCAGGGTGTCGGCGGGCGGGGCATCCCTTTACCCCCTTCCGCTCCGGCCGCGCGGCCTATAGAACCGGCGGGGCGGGGGCCGCGGGGAAGGGGGCGTTCCGGCATGGGCAGCGGCAGCGGTCCGTGCGATGATGCGCCGTCCGAGCAACGCGAGAGGCAAGGGTCCGGCTTGTCCGGCCGACAGGGACCAGGATCGAGATGACGCTTCCGCTGGGAACCGTGGGACCGCGCCACGCTCCGGACCTGGCCGCCGCCGGACGCCGGTTGCTGGCGCGTCTGCGCGACGTCATGGCCGGCAGCGGCACGGCGCAGGACCGCCTCGACAAGATCGTCAAGACCATCGCGCACGAGATGGGCGCCGACGTCTGCTCCTGCTACGTCATGCGGGCGGGCGAGGTGCTGGAGCTGTTCGCCACCATCGGCCTGAACCCCTCGGCCGTCCACCGCACCCGCCTGCGGGTGGGCGAGGGGCTGGTCGGCGACGTGGCGGCGCACGCCCGGCCGATCGCCCTGGGCAACGCGCCGACGCATCCCAACTTCGCCTACCGCCCGGAAACGGGCGAGGACCCGTTCAACAGCTTCATGGCCGTGCCCATCCTGCGCGGCGGCCGCGTGCGCGGCGTGCTGGCGATCCAGCACACCGACCGCCGCGACTATGACGAGCAGGAGGTGGAGACGCTCCAGACCGTCGCCATGGTGGTGGCCGAACTGGTCGCCGCCGGCGAACTGGTGGACGGGCGGGAACTGTCGGTCGCGGACGACCTGATCCTGCTGCCCTCCCGCCTGGACGGCACCAGCCTGAACCGCGGCGTCGGCATGGGGCTGGCCGTGCTGCACCGGCCGCAGCTCACCATCCGGCAGATGGTGGCAGACGATCCCGAGCACGAGCTGCGCCGCCTCCAGGAGGCGGTGGACGGCATGCATCTGGCCATCGACCAGATCCTGATCGCCCTGGGCGAGCGCGACGGCGAGCATGCCGAGATCATGCAGACCTACCGCATGTTCGCCAACGACCGCGGCTGGCTGAGCCGCATCCGCGAGGCGATCCGCTCCGGCCTGACGGCCGAGGCGGCGGTGCAGCGGGTGCAGAACGACAACCGCGCCCGCATGTCGCAGGCCGCCGACCCCTACATCCGCGACCGTCTGCTGGACCTGGACGACGTCACCAACCGCCTGCTCCAGCATCTGGCCGGCCGCGGCGACGACGTGCAGGGCGGCACCCTGCCGGACGAGTTCGTGCTGGTCGCCCGCAATCTGGGGCCGGCCGAACTGCTGGACTACGACCGCCGCCGGCTGAAGGGGCTGGTGCTGGAGGAAGGCTCCAGCAACAGCCATGTCTCCATCGTCGCCCGGGCCATGGACATTCCCGTCGTCGGCCAGTGCCACGAGGTGCTGGGGCGGGTGGAGCCGCTGGACTACCTGATCGTGGACGGCGACAACGGCCAGGTCTTCGTCCGTCCGGCGGAGGACATCCAGGACGCCTTCAGCAAGAGCCTGCTGGCCCGCGAGCAGCGCCAGCGCGAGTTCGCCGCCCTGCGCGACCTGCCCGCCGTCACGCGCGACGGGGTGGCGGTGCAGCTCATGCTGAACTGCGGGCTGCACATCGACCTGCCGCACCTGCACGCCACCGGGGCGGACGGCATCGGCCTCTACCGCACCGAAATCCCCTTCATGGTCCGCGCCTCCTATCCGGAGGTCGCGGCCCAGCAGGAGTCCTACGCCAAGGTTCTGGACGCCGCCGGGGACCGGCCGGTCGTCTTCCGCACCCTGGATGTCGGCGGCGACAAGACGCTGCCCTACTTCCCCGACCTGTCGGAGGAGAACCCGGCGCTGGGCTGGCGGGCCATCCGCATCGGGCTGGACCGGCCGGCCATGCTGCGCAAGCAGCTCCGCGCCATGCTGCGGGCGGCGGCGGGGCGCGAACTGCGGCTGATGTTCCCCATGGTGGCCGAGGTGGCCGAGCTGGACCGGGCCCGCCGCGTGCTGGACCTGGAACTGGCGCGGCTGCGGGCCGACGGCGGCACGCCGCCCGCCCGCCTGCTGGTGGGCGTGATGGTGGAGGTGCCGTCGCTGCTGTTCCAGTTGCCGGCCCTGCTGCCGCGCGTGGATTTCCTGTCGGTCGGGTCCAACGACCTGCTGCAGTACCTGTTCGCCTGCGACCGCGGCAACCCGATCCTGAACAACCGCTACGACGTGCTGTCGCCGCCCATGCTGCGGCTGCTGCGCGATCTGGTGCGGGCCTGCGACGCGGCCGGCGTGCCGCTGTCGCTCTGCGGCGAGATGGCCAGCCGGCCGCTGGACGCCATGGCGCTGGTGGGGCTGGGCTTCCGCACCCTGTCGCTGGCGCCGCCGGCCTTCGGTGAGGTGAAAGGGATGCTGCGCTCGCTGGAGCTGCGGCGTGTCGCCGCTTATCTGGACAGGCTGCTGGACGGCAGCGACCACAGCCTGCGCCCGAAGCTCAGGGCCTATGCGCGTGACCATGGCGTGAAAGTTTAAGGTGACGGGACCCCGCGGGGGCCCTCCGCCGTTGCGAGTCCGTCCGCCGGTTGCTAAGAAACCGGACGAGCGACGTGAGGGACAGGGCGCAGGCACGACCCCGGCCGGAGGTGCCAGTCGGTGCAGCAGGGCCGGTGCGTGCGATGCCCGACAGGGCAGCGCCGTGGACGTGTAGCGCCATAGGCGTGCAGCACTCCTGACGGGTGCTGTGCCAGACAGTGCCGGCGGGACCCATGCCCGAACAGAAGCGCAGGTATTTCGACGTGATCGAGGGTGATCCGGCACAGGCCGGGCAGGGCTCCCCCGAACCGGGTCCGGCCCCCCGCCATGACATCCGCCATGTCGGCGAGCTGCTGCGGCAGCGCCGCCTGGAGCTTGGCTACGACCTGCCGCAGCTCTCCGAGATGCTGCGCATCCGCCTCAACTATCTGGAGGCGATCGAGCAGGGGCGCTGGGCCGATCTGCCCGGCCAGGCCTATGTCACCGGCTTCCTGCGCAGCTACGCCACGGCCATGGAGCTGGAGCCCGGCCCCGTCCTGCGCCGCTACAAGGAGGATACGGCAGGGGCGCCGCCGCCGGCCGAACTCTATTTCCCTGAACCTGCGAACGAAAGCCGGGTCCCTGGCGGTGCGCTGATCCTGATCGCCCTGCTGGCCGGGCTGGTGGTCTATGGCGGCTGGTACATGCTGTCGGCTTCCGACCGCAGCCTGTCGGACATGGTGCCGGCCCTGCCCGACCGGCTGGCCGGCCTGATCTACGGCGACTCGGCCCCGGAAGAGAGCCCCGCCCCGGCGGCCGTGCTGCCGCCCGGGCAGGTCGAGGCGCTGGTCGGGCAGTCGCAGCCGACGGCGCCGGAGGTCGGCGCCTCCGTGGACCAGTCCGCCCCGGCCCAGCCTCCCTCCGCGCAGTCTCCCTCTGGCCAGTCTCCCTCCGTCCAGCCGGCGCCTGCCGGTCCGCAGACCGCCCCGTCTTCCGTCCCCGGCCAGACCACGGCCGCCGCGCCGGCCGAACCGCAGGGCGAGGCGGAGGAGAGCGAGGTGCCCCAGCTTCCCGATCTGGGCAGCCCCGCCGTACCGCCCTCCGCCGCGGAGGAGCCCGAGGCCCCGGCCGAGGTCGCCGAGGCCCAGCAGGAACCGGCGGCCTCGGCCGCACCGTCCCCGCCCCCGGCCGCGCCGCCGCCGGGCCGCGTCTTCGGCCAGACCGACGGGACCGTCCGCGTCGTCGTCCGCGCCACGGAGGACAGCTGGATCCAGGTGCGCGACGGCAAGGGCACCCTCTGGGCGTCGCGCGTGCTGCGCCCGGGCGACAGTTTCCGCGCCCCGGACGTGCCGGGGCTGGTGATGAACACGGGTAACGCCGGCGGCCTTGTCGTCAGCCTGGACGGGCAGGATCTGCCGCCGCTCGGCGGCCGCGCCCAGGTGATGCGCGACATCCGCCTGACGCCCCAGGATCTGGCCGGGCGCGCGCAGCGGTGACGCGGCCGGCGGCGCGCGGCGGGTGATGCCGGCGCGCGGGGGTGCCGCGCTGGTTTGCGCCCTTGATCCCGGTGCGCATCGGCCGCACTTTCTCTTCACCCCCGCGGGGGCGGTGAGCCGCTCTGCGGGGCAGTCGTTCGTCCCCCGTGACGCCGCGTCCCGGGGCTGCAACCGGAAACCGGACCCGATCGAGCCATGACCGCTGCCATCCGACCCTGGCGCCAGATCCAGCGCCGCAAGAGCCGCCAGATCATGGTCGGCACGATGCCCGTCGGCGGCGACGCGCCGATCAGCGTCCAGACCATGACCAACACGGTCACCGCCGACGCCAAGGCGACCATCGAGCAGATCCGCCGGGTCGAGGAGGCCGGAGCCGACATCGTCCGCGTCTCCTGCCCCGACCAGGAGAGCACGGAGGCGCTGAAGGAGATCGTGAAGGCGGCGCGCATCCCGATCGTCGCCGACATCCATTTCCATTACCGCCGCGCCATCGAGGCGGCGGAGGCCGGCGCCTCCTGCCTGCGGATCAATCCGGGCAACATCGGCAGCGCCGACCGCGTGGCCGAGGTGGTGAAGGCCGCGAAGGACCATGGCTGCTCCATCCGCATCGGCGTGAACGCCGGCAGCCTGGAGCAGAGCCTGCTGGAGAAGTACGGCGAGCCCTGCCCGGAGGCGCTGGTGGAGAGCGCGATGGACCATGCGCGCATCCTGGAGGACCACGACTTCCGGAACTTCAAGATCAGCGTCAAGGCGTCGGACGTGTTCCTGGCCGTCGCCGCCTATCAGGGGCTGGCGGAAGCCTGCGACTATCCCCTGCACATCGGCATCACCGAGGCCGGCGGCCTGCGCGCCGGCACCGTGAAGTCCTCCATCGGCCTGGGCATGCTGCTCTGGTCGGGCATCGGCGACACGATCCGCGTCTCGCTCTCCGCCGACCCGGTGGAAGAGGTGAAGGTCGCCTATGAGATGCTGAAGAGCCTCGGCCTGCGCCGCCGCGGCGTCACCGTCATCTCCTGCCCGTCCTGCGCCCGGCAGCGCTTCGACGTGATCAAGACCGTGGAGGTGCTGGAGGAGCGGCTGTCCCACATCACGACGCCGCTGACGGTCAGCGTCATCGGCTGCGTCGTGAACGGCCCGGGTGAGGCGACGATGACCGACATCGGCTTCACCGGCGGCGGCAAGGGCACCCACCAGGTCTATCTCGGCGGCGTGCCGGCGCACCGGCTGAAGGACGAAGGCATCGTCGAGCATCTGGTCGGGCTGGTCGAGCAGAAGGCCGCCGAGATCGAGGCGGCGAAGAAGGACGAGGCCGCCGTTGCGGCGGAGTAGGCCCGTCGTCGCGCGCGCCGGCGCCCTGGCGGCGCTGGCGCTGGTCCTGCCGCTGCTGGCCGGCTGCGGCGGGGAGGATGAGGCCGGGGAGCGGGTGCGGGCGATCACCGCGCGCGCCATCGGCCCGCTCTCCCCGCAGGACGACCTCCGGGTCGGCCGCGTCATCGTCTCCCGCGGCGTGCGCGGTTGCGGCGAGATGGTCGGCGTCGCCACCGATGACGACGGGCGCGGCCACGAGTTCCTGATCCTGTGCAGCGATGCCCCCACGCCGGCGATGCGGGAGGATTACGGCGCCCCCGGCTGGACGCCGCACACGGTCTACATGGACCGGCAGGTCGTCATGCCCGGCAACCTGACCCGCCACTGCCGCCCGGTGCCGAGCCAGATCGCGGCCTGCCAGGGGGCGTGACGCGCCGGGTCGGCCGGGTCCTTGACCGTGGTCGGCTGTCCTGGCGGTCGGCTGTCAGGACCGTGTGCCGACCGGTCAGCGGCTCGACCGGCGGCGGTTCTCCCGGAATGCCAGGAAATCCTTCCAGGTCTCCGGATCGACGGGGACGAGCAACTCCGCATCCTCCCAGTCCGCGGCGCTGGTCGGCGGAATGTCCTGGAGGTCCGCTGCGCTCGGCCCCTGGCGCAGGCGCGACATGTCCACCCTGGGGGGGGCAGAAGTCCTAACCGGATCGCTCATGGTACAGGCGGGCCTCGTCCCGGGTTGCCGCGCGGGCGGAAATGATGCGGATGCGGCCGTGCCGCTGAGTATAGACCACGAACAGGACGACGCCGGAAGCCTCTCCGATCACCTGGAATACGTCCTCGTCCTGCCGGCGCGTATCCCGGCGGCGCAGGATCTCCCCTCGGAAGACCAGGGCGGCGAAGGCGAAGTCGAACCCGCGGTTCACGAACGTCCGATCGCTCTTGTCCGGATCGAACTCGATCCGAGACGGGTCGGTGACCAGGAAATGCCGACGGAACCGGGGCGGCATCGGTGCGGACGCTCCTTGATGCCCCATCCTCGCTCATGCCCCTGCGGCCGTAAAGCCGTGCGTGTTAACCCGTGACCGGGATACGCGGATCGCCTATATCCAGCGGTTTGGACCGCCCCGACACGACCAGCGATCTGATGTCCGACTTCGAAACCCGCTTCGGTGAGCCCCTGGCCCGGGTGATGCTCCGGTACGACGAGCTGCGCGACCAGCTTGCCTCGGGCACGCTGTCGGGCGAGGTCTTCGTCCGCTCCAGCCAGGAGTATGCGGAGCTGGAGCCGGTCGCCACGGCCATCGCCGAGCTGCGCAGGGCGCGCGCCGACATGGCCGATCTCCAGGCCATGGCGGAAGGCGACGATGCCGAGATGGCGACGCTCGCCCGCGACGAGCTGGTGGAGGCCGACCGCCGCATCCCCGAGCTGGAGCGCCGCATCATGCTGGCGCTGCTGCCGAAGGACGAGGCGGACGAGAAGAACGCCATCCTGGAGGTGCGCGCCGGCACCGGCGGCGACGAGGCCGCCCTGTTCGCTGCCGAGCTGTTCGAGATGTACCGCCGCTATGCCGGCATCCAGGGCTGGCGCTTCGAGACGATCGAGGTGAACGAGACCGGGCTGGGCGGCTACAAGGAGGCGTCGGCCAGCATCACCGGCCGCAACGTCTTCCGCCGGCTGAAGTTCGAGAGCGGCGTCCACCGCGTCCAGCGCGTGCCCGAGACCGAGGCCGGCGGCCGCATCCATACCTCGGCCGCCACCGTCGCCGTGCTGCCCGAGGCGGAGGAGGTGGACATCCACATCGAGGAGAAGGACCTGCGCATCGACGTGTTCCGCTCCCAGGGCTCGGGCGGGCAGTCGGTCAACACCACCGACAGTGCCGTGCGGATCACCCATCTGCCGACCAACATCGTCGTGCAGTGCCAGGACGAGAAGAGCCAGCACAAGAACAAGGCCAAGGCGCTGAAGGTGCTGCGCGCCCGCCTCTACGAGATCGAGCGGCAGCGGCGCGACAGCGAGCGCGCCGCCAGCCGCCGGACCCAGGTCGGTTCCGGCGACCGTTCGGAGCGCATCCGCACCTACAATTTCCCGCAGGGCCGCGTCACCGACCACCGCATCAACCTGACCCTCTACAAGATCGACAAGGTGATGGCGGGCGAGGCGCTGGACGAACTGGTGGACGCCCTGGTCGCCAGCGACGAGGCCGAGCGGCTGGCGGAGCTGCAGTAGCGGCCATGGCGACGCTGTCCGACCTGCTGCGCGAGGCCGCGGCCCGGCTGGCGGCGGCGGGGGTGGACAGCCCGCGCCTGGATGCCGAGTATCTGGCCGAGGCCGCCTTCGGCCTGCCGCGCGCCGCGCTGCGCCGGCACGGCACCGACAGCCCCGAGGCCGCTGCCGCGTCCCGCTTCGCCGCCCTGGTGGCCCGCCGCGCCGCGCGCGAGCCGCTGCAACGCCTGCTGGGAAGCTGGGAGTTCTGGGGCCTGGACCTGACCCTGGCGCCGGACACGCTGATCCCCCGCCCGGATACCGAGACGGTGGTGGAGGCCGTGCTGCGCCGTCGGCCCGACCGCACGGCGCCGCTGCGCCTGCTCGACCTCGGCACCGGCAGCGGCGCCATCCTGCTGGCCCTGCTCAGCGAATATCCGCGGGCGACGGGGCTGGGCGTCGATCTCAGCCCGGCGGCGGCGGCCACCGCCGCCCTGAACGCCCGCCGGCTGGGCCTGTCCGGCCGCGCCCGCTTCCTGGCCGGAAGCTGGGCCGCGGCACTGGGGGAGGCCGCCCGCTTCGACGTCGTCGTCGGCAACCCGCCCTACATCCCCGACGATGAGATCGACGGGCTGGAGCCGGAGGTGGCCCGGCACGAACCGCGCCGGGCGCTGGCGGGCGGCGCGGACGGGCTGGACTGCTACCGCGCCATCGCGGCGGAGCTGCCGCGGCTGCTGCTGCCCGGCGGGCTGGCCGTGCTGGAGCACGGGGCCGACCAGGCGTCGGCGGTGGCCGCACTGCTGGAAGCGGCGGGGCTGGGCCCCGTCGGGACGGTACGCGACCTTGCCGGGCGCGACCGGGCCGCCATCGCGCAGGCTGCTCCCACCCCGGCCATCACCTCGGAATAGTGCCGTTTTCCCGGAATGACGTTTCATTGTACGCGAAAAAACCTGTTGGAATGGCGCCCTGCTGCGTTTAGGGTCGCAGCCACACGCGGACTCCGGCGCTCCGGCGCGGTCCTGCGTCACGACTCCCGGACAGGGGCAGGGGGCGGAAGCCGGTAACGGCGGCGCCGATGGCCTGAAGCGGAATGCGCAGGCGATGTCCGGAGGGCAGCCAACTTCTGGGGCTAGAGCAAAATCCGAATGAGACAGGGACCGAACTCGAGGCGTTCGCGCGGCCGGGGTGGTAACAACAACAACCAGGGCCGCCGTCAGAACGTACCGCTGCGTCACCAGACGTTCGACAGCAACGGCCCGGATGTGCGCATCCGGGGCAATGCCTTCCAGATCTATGAGAAGTACCAGGCCCTGGCCCGCGATGCGCAGGCCTCGGGGGACCGCGTCGCGGCGGAGAACTATCTCCAGCACGCCGAGCACTATTACCGGATCATCTGCCAGATCAACGAGCAGGAGAGCCGCCAGCGCCAGGGCGGTGCCCGTGGCGACGGCAACGGCCATGCCCAGGGCAACGGCATGGACGACGGTGACGACGATGGCGACGATGCCGAGGGCGGCGAGGACGACCGCGAGCCGATGACGGCCTGACCCTTCCCCGCGGCGGCGGCATCCGGCCGCCGCCCGGCGCGGCGGGTCACGTTTCGCCAGTGTCACGTCTCGCCAGTCTGGGGCTTCGCCGGTACGAGTCCCCGGATCAGGCCTCGACCGGCCCGATCGTGTCGCCCACCGTCACCATGCCGCCCGCCAGGACGCGGGCATAGATGCCGCAGGTGACGTGGCCGAAGCCCCGTTGCAGCGACTTCACCACCGGCAGGTCGCGCTCCCCCGTCTCCGGGTCCACCTCGGTCGCGGCGCAGCGGGTGATGGTCTTGAACACCTCGAGCAGGGCCGTGCCGACGCGGACCCGCCGCCCCACCCAGGCCGCCTCGGCCCAGGGCTCCAGCCCTTCCAGGTGCAGGTTGCCGCGGAAGCGCAGCGGGTTCACCGGCCGCTGGGTCACCCGCTCCAGGTCGTGGACGCTGGCGAGGTTGATCAGCGACACCGCCCTGTCCTGGATGTCGGAGAACATGTGCCCGTGCGGCGCCCCGGCCGCGGGCGGCGGCGAATCGATCAGCTTGTAGGGACCCGGGGCGGCGCTGCCCTTCATGTAGGCGGCCAGGAACTGGTCGATCAGCAGCCGGCCCGTGGCCGTGTCGATCCGCCCGCGTGCCACCGGCTTGCCGGCGCGGTTCAGCACCAGCATGCAGGTGTCGGGGTCGTAGCGGGCCTCCAGCGTGGCCAGCTTCTCGTCCCGCATCAGCGTCAGATAGTTCGTCTTCGGCCGCCAGACCGGGTCCTCGGGGTCGTAGCTGCTGGCCCCGTGCAGGATGGCGAAGCGCCGGTCGTGGGGCAGGCCCATCCCCGGGGCCAGCGTCACCGCCGGCAGCGACTGGGCCGACAGGCCCTTGACCGGATAATAATGGATGGCGGCGATGCGCGCCGGGCCGGACGTCTGCGACATGCCCCAAGCTTATGGCCGTGCGGTCCGGTCCTGTCAACGCGGGGGCCGCCGGGACCTTCGGATGCGCCCCGCGCTTCCCGTCCGCTCCCTTGCGCGGCCGGCCGGGGCGTCCCACATCTCCCGATGCATCCCCAGGATCGCACTTTGACGTGGATCATGGCCGGGGCGGGCCCATGCGGGACGCTGATCCGGCCGCTAGCCGAGGGAGTGAAGGTCCCATGGACTTCAAGAAGTATACCGAGCGCGCGCAGGGCTTCGTCCAGGCGGCGCAGGCGCTGGCATTGCGCAGCGGGCATCAGCAGCTCGCCCCCGAACACATGCTCAAGGTCCTGCTCGACGACGAGGAGGGGCTGGCCGCCAACCTGATCCGCGCGGCCGGCGGCGACCCGGCGCGGGCGCTGGCCGGGGTGGAGCGCGAGCTTGCCCGCATCCCGAAGGTCGAAGGGCCGGGCGCCGGGGGCGTCGCCCTCAGCCGCGAACTGGCGCGGGTCTTCGCCACCGCCGAGGAGGTGGCGCAGAAGGCCGGCGACAGCTTCGTCACGGCCGAGCGGCTGCTGCTGGCCATCGCCCTGACCACCGGCACGCCGGCTGCCAAGGCGCTGGCCGACGCCGCCGTCACCCCGCAGGGGCTGAACGGCGCCATCAACGAGATCCGCAAGGGCCGCACGGCCGACAGCGCCAACGCCGAACAGTCCTACGACGCGCTGAAGAAGTACGCCCGCGACCTGACCCAGGCGGCGCGCGAGCAGAAGCTCGACCCCGTGATCGGCCGCGACGAGGAAATCCGCCGCACCATCCAGGTGCTGGCCCGGCGCACCAAGAACAACCCCGTCCTGATCGGCGAGCCCGGCGTGGGCAAGACCGCCATCGTCGAGGGGCTGGCCCAGCGCATCGTCAACGGCGACGTGCCGGAGGGGCTGAAGCGCAAGCGCATCCTCTCGCTCGACCTCGGCGCCCTGGTCGCCGGGGCCAAGTTCCGCGGCGAGTTCGAGGAACGGCTGAAGGGCGTGCTGCAGGAAATCCAGGCCGCGGCCGGGGAGATCGTCGTCTTCATCGACGAGCTGCACACCCTGGTCGGCGCCGGCAAGGCCGAAGGGGCGATGGACGCCTCCAACATGCTGAAGCCGATGCTGGCCCGCGGCGAGCTGCACTGCGTCGGCGCCACCACGCTGGATGAGTACCGCAAGTACATCGAGAAGGACGCCGCGCTGGCCCGGCGCTTCCAGCCCGTCTTCGTGGACGAGCCCTCGGTGGAGGACACCATCTCCATCCTGCGCGGGCTGAAGGAGAAGTACGAGGTCCATCACGGCGTGCGGATCACCGACGGCGCCATCGTCGCCGCCGCCACCCTGTCCAACCGCTACATCACCGACCGCTTCCTGCCGGACAAGGCCATCGACCTGATCGACGAGGCGGCCAGCCGCCTGCGCATGGTCGTCGACTCGAAGCCGGAGGCGATCGACGAGCTGGACCGCAGCATCATCCGCCTGAAGATCGAGCGCGAGGCCCTGAAGCGGGAGACCGACAGCGCCTCGCGCGAGCGGCTGGAGAAGCTGGAGGAGGAGCTGTCGGCGCTGGAGCAGCGCTCGGCCGAGCTGACGGCCCAGTGGCAGGCGGAGAAGGAGACCCTGACCGGCGCCCAGAAGCTGAAGGAACAGCTCGAGGCCGCCCGGGCCGAGCTGGACCAGGCGCAGCGGGCGGGCAACTGGGCCCGCGCCGGGGAACTGACCTACGGCGTCATCCCCGAGCTTGAGAAGAAGCTGGCCGGTGCCCAGGAGGCCAACCAGCACCGCATGCTGAACGAGGAGGTGCGCGACCAGGACATCGCCGCCGTCGTCAGCCGCTGGACCGGCATCCCGGTGGACCGGATGCTGGCCGGCGAGCGCGAGAAGCTGCTGAAGATGGAGGAGAAGCTGCGCACCCGCGTGGTCGGCCAGGACGAGGCGATCGTCGCCGTCTCCAACGCCGTCCGCCGCGCCCGCGCCGGCCTGCAGGACCCGAACCGGCCGATCGGCAGCTTCCTCTTCCTCGGCCCCACCGGCGTCGGCAAGACCGAGCTGACCAAGGCCCTGGCCGGGTTCCTGTTCGACGACGAGACCGCCATGGTCCGCCTGGACATGTCGGAATACATGGAGAAGCACTCCGTCGCCCGCATGATCGGCGCGCCCCCGGGCTATGTCGGTTACGAGGAGGGCGGGGCGCTGACCGAGGCGGTGCGCCGCCGGCCCTATCAGGTGATTCTGTTCGACGAGGTGGAGAAGGCCCACCCCGACGTCTTCAACGTGCTGCTCCAGGTGCTGGACGACGGCCGCCTGACCGACGGTCAGGGCCGCACGGTGGACTTCCGCAACACGCTCATCGTGATGACCTCCAACCTCGGCTCGCAGTTCCTGGCCGAACTGCCGGAGGGGGCGGACAGCGCCGCCGCGCGGGCGCAGGTGATGGAGGTGGTGCGCGGCGCCTTCCGGCCGGAGTTCCTGAACCGGCTGGACGAGATCCTGCTGTTCCACCGCCTGTCGCGTGAGCACATGACCGGCATCGTGGACATCCAGCTCGACCGGCTGCGCCGGATGCTGGCCGACCGCGCCATCACCCTGGAACTGGACGAGGCGGCCCTGCGCTGGCTGGCCGATGCCGGCTACGACCCGGTCTACGGCGCCCGGCCGCTGAAACGGGTGATCCAGCGCGAACTGCAGAACCCGCTGGCGACCCGCATCCTGGAAGGCCGGATCGCGGACGGGCAGACGGTGCCCGTCACCGCCGGCCCCGACGGGCTGCTGATCGACGGCGAGGCGGTGGACGAGAGCATGCCGCCCCCGGCCGGGCGCTGGGGCGGCCCGGCGCGCCCGACGACTCTGCACTGACCCGGTGACCCCCGCGGTCCCGGGAGCCGGTCCGCCGGTTCCCGGCCGCGGGGTCCTTCTCTCCGGACGCTCCGCCCGCTACGGCCGGCGGGCGGACGGGTCCGGCGGGTCGGGCGGGGCCAGGAAGCGCACGACCGCCAGCCCGGCGACGAATCCCCCGATATGCGCCCACCAGGCGATGCCGCCGCCCATCTCGGGCATCAGCAGGTCGCCGGCTCCCTGCAGCACCTGCAGACCGAACCAGACGGCGGCATAGGCCCAGGTCGTCACCGGCAGGATCAGGGGGATGAAGAGAATCGGCACCAGCAGCAGCACCCGCGAGCGCGGATGCAGCGTGATGTGGGCGCCCAGAACGGCCGCGATGGCGCCCGAGGCACCCAGCGCCGGCACCTCGCTCGTCGGATAGGCGGCCATGTGGGCCCAGCTCGCCAGCACCCCGCACAGGACATAGAACAGGGCGAACCGGAGATGGCCCATGCGGTCCTCCACGGCCGCGCCGAACAGCCAGAGCGTCCACATGTTGGCGATCAGGTGCAGCCAGCCGCCGTGCAGGAAGGTGTTGGTCAGCAGCGGCCACTGGTTCGCCGGGTCCAGCCCCACAGCCAGGGCCCAGGCGGGGTCGGAATAGCGCCGCGGCACCAGCGCCCAGTGCACCGCCAGCAGGAAGGACTGCCGCGGCCCCAGGGTCGTCTGCCAGAGGAACACCAGCGTGTTGACCGCCAGCAGGGTCCAGACGACCCGCGGGCGTCGGCGGACAGGGACATCGGTCCTGAGCGGGATCATCCATGGCTCCCCGAACGGAAACGGCCGGTCGTGGGAGACCGGCCGTTGCAGAGGACAGGGGGCGGAGGGCTCGGCGGAAGGCTCAGCAGCCCGGTGCCTTGCTGCATGCGCCGCGGGAGGCCGGGCGTTGGCTGCTGCCGCTCACGGTCAGGAGATCGACACCGCCTTTCATCTCCTCGGTGCCTTGCAGCTCCTCGGTGAAGGTGCGCTCCAGCTCTGCGGCCACGGCCAGGAACTTCTTCAGCTCCTTTCCGGCCAGGATGCGTCCGGTCGGCAGATCCACCGACAGCGGGTTGACCTGCTTGCCGCCGCGCATCACCTCGTAGTGCAGGTGCGGGCCGGTGGAACGGCCGGTCGTGCCGACATAGCCGATCACCTCGCCCTGGGAGACCCGGCTGCCGCGCCGCGCACCGCTGCCGAAACGCGACAGGTGGGCATAGGCCGTGGCGATCTCGCGGTTGTGCCGGATGCGGATGTAGTTGCCGTAGGCTCCCTTGGCCCCGATCTCCTCGATCACGCCGTCGCCGGCGGCGTAGATCGGGGTGCCGGTGGGGGCACCGAAATCCACCCCCTTGTGCATCTTGCTGTAGCCCAGCAGCGGGTGCATCCGCATGCCGAAGCCGGAGGTCAGCTTGGCCCCGTCCACCGGGGTCCGGAGCAGGGCCTTGCGCACCGATTCGCCCTTGCGGGTGAAGTAGTCGGGGCGGCCGTCCGCATCCTCGAACAGGAACAGTTCCCGGCGCTTGCCGGACAGCGTGAGCGCCGCGTAGCTGACCTTGCCGACCCGCGCGATCTCGCCCGTCTCCGTCGTCAGCAGCTCGTACAGAACCTCGAAACGGTCGCCGGGCTGGATGTCGCGCTGCCAGTCGACATCATAGTTGAACATCTTGTTGATCAGGATCGACTGGACGGCGATCGGCACGCCCGCCTCGCTGGCGGCCTGGGCGAGACTCGAATCGATGGTGCCGCGCACGGCGAACAGCCGGTGCTGGAGCGGCTTGGCCACCTCGGCCGCCTGGAACCGCACGCCGTCGAAGCTGACGGAGACGGAGCGTTCGACCGCCGGCTGGAACTCGATCCCGACGAAGCGGCCGTCGCCCTCGGAGCGGTCGAACAGGAAGGCGATCTCCTGCCCGCTCTTCAGCCGCTGCGGGTTGTAGACGGAGCGCAGGGCCGACACCAGCTCGTGCGCGTGCTCCTTGGGGACCTCCTGCCTGAGCAGAATCTGCATCAGCGTGTCGCCGGGGCGCAGGCTGATCAGGCGGCGCTCGATCGGGTCATCCACCGCCTCGTTGTCGCCCCAGGCGTCGCCGGCCAGCGCCAGGCCCTGCTGGGCGTCGATGTCGGGCGGGACGGGCAGGGCCTTGGCAAGGGCCTTGGCGGCCAGGGCCATCTCTCCGGCACCGGCGGAATCCGCGACCGCGGTCTCCGTCTGCGGTGTGCGGCTCGGGATCAGGGTCGCAGCCAGGGCCAGACCACCGATCGCGGCGGCGACAGCCACCGTGACGGCGCCCCGGCTCAGCAAAGCTCGATCTCCATGGTCATCGTCCCCCCACTCGGACAGTGCGAACCGGCCGGGAATGTCCCCGCCCGGTGACGTCTTCCTCGCGGGACTCCCCTGTCCCGCCCCAGGTTTCGGGCAACCCGGTCTCCCGGTTCCCGGCCCCACCCGGTCACAGACGCTCCGGAAAGGGCGCCTGTGGCAAATGTTTCCGAACCTTGCGTGTCAGGATTAACACTGTCAATGGGAACATAGTTCGTACATCCGGGCCGGAACGCCTGTTCCGGTCGGTTTTCGCGCATCCGGCAAGGATTTGCACCACCCGATCGGGTGGGAGGATGGCCGGCGGGGTGGCTCTTCCCCCGCCCGCTCGGGGGGGGGAGGCTGGAGTGGGGCAGGGCGGCTGAGTCGGTCCGCTCGTGCGGCGGCCAGGGGGGGCTGCCGTATCGTGCCCCCCTTTCCCTGCCCCTCTTCCAGGCACCCTCGCACACATGCACGCGCGCGCACCGCGCTCCCGCGTGCGCCCTCGCCGCGCGGTTCCGCCTGCAGGCACTCCTCTCCGCCGTCCTCCGCCTTCCGCCTTCCGCCCTCTGTCCTCCGCGTCCGTCCCTCTCGATCGCACGGCCGGCCATCGGCTCGGGGTCCAGGCGGCCTGCCCGGTTCCCCTGTGTTGCTTCGCGCCGGGGGGCGCCGGCGGGGTGCGGGCCGGGACCCGGAAAAGCCCGCCGGACCGGGCGTTTGGAGAAAATGTTACGACCCCGT